>JASEHE010000076.1 GCA_030018915.1 Verrucomicrobiota bacterium | reverse complement strand
TCCAATCTGCACAACCCCCCGCCCATCTTCAGGGGGATGCATGCGCGCTTACAGTTCCCTTGAACTTCAGCCAGCCGATGTTCTCCCCCCAGGCGTGCCCCGAGAACTCGCCGTTTGCGGTGTTGATCGTCGCATCACACTGCGCGTGGCTGAAGTTGATCCAGCCGACGTTTTCCCCCCAGGCATAGCCGGAGAGATCACCGTCGGCCGCGAGATTCACCCCCCAGTTGTTGCTGGTGGTGTTGGCGTACGGCCCGCCCCCGGGGCTGCCCATGACGATCCAGCCGACATTCTCGCCCCAAGCATAGCCCGAGAGCCAGCCGCCGGTCCCCTCGTAGTGGTGGACCGTCACCTCTTGATTCGTCGGCCCGGCATTCATCCAGCCAACGTTCTCGCCCCAGGCGTACTTGTGCGCCGGGTCCGTTCCCGTGTTGTCCGCCACCGCCGCCGGCGTCCCCGCCAGCAGCGTTGCGGCTACCCATCGCATCACTCGCATAGCGTTTCTCATTTCCGTTTCATCTGCCGATTGCGAACGGCGGCGGTGAACCTCGGCGCGGCTTCACGCCGTCGTGTTCCACCGCCTTATGTGCGCCCAGCATGGGCGTGAGCTGATGGGGCGCCCGCCCCTTCGCCGGAACTCCGGCGCGGCGCGGAAGTCCCCTATGGGAGGTCAGTATATGGAACCATGAGCCGAAGGCAAGGGCTGAAGGGCGACCAACCGTCCGAAGGAAGCTGAAGGCAAGACCCGCGAGGCCACGAACAGGAACGGCTTGAAAATCCGCCCGATTCTGCGCTTGCAGCGGGTAAGGCAAAGAGCTAGTGTCCACCTCGGCGTTTTTGCCCGATGCGCCCCCACCTCAACGCGCGATCGGCAGCGCTTCACGTTGTCATTCAAGTTAAAGGTTTCAGAAAGGAGCGGTTCGATGTCGGAGCAGAAGAAGGCAATATCCACGGACTCATTGATGATCGAGAAGAGGAAGTTTCCCCCATCCGCCGAGGTGCTCGCTCGCGCGCACATTGACGGGAAGAAATACCAGGAGATGTACGACCGCTCGGTCAAGGACCCGGAGGGTTTCTGGCTTGAGCAGGCCCAGACGCTGGAATGGTTCAAGGCGCCCACGGTGGCCCGGAAGTATGCCTGGAACACCAGGAAGCGGGTCATCAAGCATACCTGGTTCGAGGACGGCGCGCTCAACGTAACCGTCAACTGCCTCGACCGCCACCTCGGGACAAAAAACAGGGCCAAGCCCGCTCTTTTGTGGCAGGGCGAACCCGAGGACGAGGTCAGGTCGCTCACCTATGAGCAACTGCACGCCGAGGTCTGCAAGTTCGCCAACGTCCTCAAGTCGCTGGGGGTCAAGAAAGGCGATCGCGTCTGCATCTACCTGCCGATGATTCCGGAGCTTCCGATCGTGATGCTGGGCTGCGCGCGGATCGGCGCGATTCATTCCGTGGTGTTCGGCGGGTTCAGCGCCGAATCGCTCGCGGATCGGATCAACGACTCCAAGTGCGGGATTCTGGTGACCTCGAACGTCTCGCTCCGCGCGGGCAAGCATATTCCGCTGAAGATCATGGCGGACGATGCGCTCAGGCGGACGCCCTCGGTCGAGAAGGTCGTCGTTGTGCAGCGGACGAAAGACGCCTGCGCCATGCAGGCCGGCCGGGACCTCTGGTACCACGAGGTCATGGCAAAGGCCGGCACGACGCGCGAGCCGGAGAAGATGAACGCCGAGGACCCACTGTTCATCCTATACACTTCCGGGTCTACCGGGAAACCCAAGGGCGTCGTTCACACAACGGCCGGCTACCTGCTCCACTGCGCGTTGAGCCACCGGGTCATCTTCGACGTCCACGACGACGACATATACTTCTGCACGGCGGACATCGGCTGGGTCACCGGGCACAGCTACATCGTGTACGGGCCGCTTGCCAATGGGGCGACGAGCGTGATGTTCGAGGGCGTGCCAACGTTCCCGGACGCGGGCCGGTTCTGGCACATCGCGCGGAAGTTCAAGGTCACCGTGTTCTACACGGCGCCCACGGCAATTCGCGCGCTGATCCGTCAGGGCGACGAGTGGCCCAGGAAGCACGACCTGAGCAGCCTCCGCGTGCTCGGTTCGGTCGGCGAGCCGATCAATCCAGAAGCTTGGATGTGGTACTACGAGACGATCGGCGGGAAAAACTGCCCGATCGTGGACACCTGGTGGCAGACAGAGACTGGCGGCATCCTGATCACGCCGCTGCCGGGCGCCCATGTTCTGAAGCCAGGCTCGGCGAGCCGGCCGTTTTTTGGAGTGGAGCCGGTAGTGCTTCGTGACGACGGCACGGAGTGCAACCGCAACGAGGGCGGCAAGCTCTGCATCAAGAGGCCCTGGCCGGGCATGATGCGGACCATGTGGGGCGACCACAACCGATTCATAGACACCTACTTTACGATGTTCAACAATCTGTACTTTACCGGCGACGGCTGCCGGCTCGACGAAGACGGCGACTACTGGCTCATGGGCCGGATTGACGACGTCGCGAATGTTTCCGGCCACCGCATCGGGACGGCGGAGGTCGAAAGCTCGCTGGTCAGTCACCCGAAGGTGGCTGAGGCGGCCGTGGCGCCCATGCCGCACGACATCAAGGGCCAGGCCCTTTACGCGTTCGTGACGCTGGTGGACAGCGCGCAGCCGACCGAGGAACTGAAGAAGGAACTCTGTCTGCACGTCCGCAAGGAGATCGGCGCCATTGCGGCGCCGGACAAACTCCAGTTCGCTCCGGCCCTCCCAAAGACGCGCTCGGGCAAGATCATGCGGCGCATCCTGCGCAAGATCGCGGAAAACGCCGTGGACCAGATCGGCGACACCTCCACGCTGGCGGACCCGCATGTCGTGGAGGAACTGGTCAAGGGCAGGCAGTAGGCATTGCCGATTGCCGAATGAAGAGACCGATTCCCCTCATTTTGTAACGGCGTGGCCGCGCGAGTTTGGGAAAATGAAAAATGGCGCAAGGAGTTTCTATATGGCGACAGCGGATGTGGTAAGCGAAGAACCGATCAAGAACATCGGGTGGAGAGTGACTTTCGCCGGCATGGGCGTCAATCTGGCGCTCGGAATCCTCTACACGTGGAGTGTCATCAGTAAAGGCATTCCGGATGCCTGGAACTGGAGCGAAGCTGCGAAGTCTTTGCCCTATGCGATCGCCTGCCTGGTTTTCTCCATCGTCATGGTGCCGGCGGGCCGGTTGCAGGACAGGATCGGGCCGCGGCTCGTTGCGAGCATTGGGGGCGTGCTCGTCGGCCTGGGCATGGTCCTCGCGAGCCTGACGACCTCAGTGATCGGATACGTCGTCGGTTTCGGCGTTCTTGCGGGGGCCGGGATCGGCTTTGGCTACGCGTCGGCGACACCGCCGGCGGTGAAATGGTTTCCGGCGGCGAAGACGGGGTTGATCGCCGGCATTGTCGTATCCGGCTTCGGGCTGGCGTCGGTCTACGCCGCCCCGCTGGCGAAATATCTGGTGGGCGCAATCGGCCTTGAGAAGGCCATGCTGGCGCTGGGCGCGCTTTTCTTCGTCGTGGTCGTTGGGCTTGCCCAACTTCTCCGCCCGCCTCACAAGGCGCTGCAGTTCGCCAAAGGGCCTGGGAATGTCGGCTCCATGAAGGCCGAACACGCCGCCGGACCACCGGCAAAGAAAGAAGAGTTCACGCCAAGAGAGATGCTGCGTACGACGCCTTTCTATGTTCTGTGGTTCATGTACGCGTGCGGCGCCGGCGCCGGGCTCATGATCATCGCCAAGCTGGCTGCCATTGCCAAGCAGCAAGCCGGCCTCGAACCGGGCTTTCTCCTGGTTGCCGTTCTGGCCGTTGGAAACGGCGCCGGACGCGTCATTGCCGGCATCCTCTCCGACAAGATGGGAAGAAAGAGAATTCTCTTTATGTGTTTTGGCGCTCAGGCGGTTATGGTTGTGCTGCTGTCCATGGCCAGGGTCAACACGGTTCTGGCAACGATGGCCGTCATGATCCCACTGTCGGCCCTTATTGGGGCCAACTACGGGGCAAATCTGGCCCTGTTTCCGTCCATAATAAAAGACTACTACGGCTTGAAGAATTTCGGTGTGAACTACGGCCTGGTCTTCACGGCCTGGGGCGTCGGCGGGTTCATGTTGGCGCTCCTGGCCGGGAAAATCTATGACGCGACGAAGAGCTTCAGTTATGCCTACTATGGCGCATCGGGCTTGTTGATCCTGGCGGCCGCCGCCGTTTTCTTTGTCAAATCGCCGTATCACAAGGTTAGCGCGACGCGCATTGACTGATTGCCGTCGCTCGCTTGTTTTGGAGCCGGGGCAGGTTTTGCGACCATATCGAACCCAACTCGGGAGCGCAAAATGCGCGGGCCGGGCCGACGGGACCGTCATTGACGACGCCGAACGGCTTATCGGCATTCCAGGTCGGGGAGACATCCTGGCGTACTACCGCCGGGTTCTTGGCGAGACCGACAGTTGTGACGGCGAGTGACTGCTCGGCGGGGCCGCCGAGCAGTCACGGTTTTCATATGCTCTCTTTGCGATCTTCTGTTTTCTTTGTGTTGTGGGCGGCAGCTTGCTTTGTTCAGATCGGCTTGGGCATCAGGGCGGCGTAGCCGGTGCGATTATGGAGGTGGCAGACCGCCAGCGCCAGGGCGTCCGAAGCGTCTTCCGGCGGCGCCTTCTCGATGTTCAGGAGCGTCATAACCATCCGGCGAAGCTGTTCCTTGCCCGCCTCACCGCGCCCGACCACCGCCTGCTTGACGCGCCGCGGCTCGTATTCGAAGATCGGGATGCCCTTCTCCGCGCAAGCGGCGATTGCCACGCCGCGCGCCTGCCCCAGCGTCACCGCAGTCCGCGCATTTTCGTGGTAGAAGACACCTTCGATCGCCACGGCCGCCGGACGCGTCCGCGCGATCAGGTTGCCAAGCCCTCGGCTCAACAGCATGAGACATTCCGACACGGGCAGATTTCGGTGATTCTTCAATACGCCGCATTCGACCACCGCGTAGCGGCCGGCCATCCATTCCACAACGGCCACCCCAGTCGAGCGCAGCGAGGTGTCGATCCCAAGCGTACGGTTGTTCGGCGTGCTCAACGGCGTCCGCCTTCCGTGGCCACCGGCCTTCCATCTCGCGTTCTCGATTCTCGATCTTCCAGTTTAAAGTTTCCACCTGAATCTTGCACGTCTTTTCCATGCATCGCCCTCAGTGCCGCTCTGTGCGGCCCTCTGCGTGCAAGAAGTTTCTTGCACGGCATCACCCATATGGTTACGCGGACTATGACACGCAAAATCGCTCTACTGCCTGCTACGACGCGTTCATTCGGCCGTGGGGTCGTCCGGGCGGCGCAAGATTCAGGTTCCAACTAGGAGTTCTGCTCCGGCTCTTCGTGGGTTATGGACGAACAGCCCTCCAACAACGGCAGCCCGGCCATTGATCTGGAATCGCTCAAGCAGTTGAATTTTGGGCCGGGTTGGACACGAGAACCGCCCAAGACGAGCTTCGACGCTCGGTCGGACCGGCCGCACAGGGCCGACCGCGGCAACGACCGCCGGTCCTCCCGCGGGCCCGGGCCGCCCCGATCCGCGCTTGTCGACGCCAAGCCCCCACCGCGCGAGGATCGCAGACCGCGTCCCGCGTCGCGAGGCGATGCCATGCCTGGCGGCAGGCAGGCCGTTGACCGGTCTTCCGCCGGTTTCCGCGGCGACGAGCGCCGCCCGCGCAGGCCGCGGGAACGACCGCTCCGCGAAAACCGCCCGCCCGAGGACGCCGGCGAACCCTTGCCCCTGCGCGTCAGTTTCCTACCCAGGCAAAAGGTTCTCTCGGCCATTATCCGCCAGATCGCCGTTTCGCGGAAAGCTTACCAACTCATGGAGGTCGCCGCGCTGTTCTTCGCCAATGAAGACGCCTGCGACATTCGAGTCGAGTTCCAGCAGGCGCCGCCGGAACTGCGCCTATATCAGTGCAATATCTGCGGCGCCGTTTCGATGGAGCAGGACCTGCTCGTTCGCCACATCCTGGCGAGTCACCTGGAGGACTACTTCGAGCGGCAAGAGATCGTCGGAGATCTCCCGGCGGGCAGTTTCGCCTGCGTGGCCCGCTGCCGGCTCTCCGGCGCGCTGATCGGCCCCCCAAACCACCACAGCTACTCCGAGGCGCTCAGGGAAATCCACGCCTCCCGTTTCCCGGACATGTCGTTCGAGGAGTACAGTCGGCGGGTCGAAATCGTTCGCGATCCCGCTCTCATCGAACAGTGGAAGGAGCAAGTCCGCCGGCAGATTCTCTTCAAGCGAAAGGGCGCCGAGGGCGATGACGCAAACCCCGTGAAGCGGGCTGCGGCGGAGACCTGGTTGATCCGGAATAAGGTCCGGTCGTTGATCTCCAACGGCCGCCGGGCCGTTTTGCCCCGGAAGGTCGCCGCGGCGATCAAGGAACGGTCGCTCCTGCGCGCGTTCGTAGACGCGTGGCGGCGCGAGAAGCAGTTCCCCGCCTCGCTGATGTTCGCGCTGCACGGCGCGTTCCGCAGCCGCCACCTCTTCACGTTCAAGACCGGGCAAGGCGTCACGTTCGTCACCGCCATCGAACCGGCGCCGCTGAACGCCGCGTGCGTCGTCGAAGACATCCGCGAGATTCTCGCCTATCTCCGCGACCACCCTGGGGCTCGGCGGCCGGACCTCGTCCGGGGCCTGCGGCCCGAGCTTGCGCCCGACTCGCTCGACGCCGCTAAATTGCTCTCCCCGCTCGGCTGGCTCATCGAGAAAGGCCACATCGTCGAGTTTTCCGACGGCGCCCTGGCGGCGCCCGGCGCCACGCATCAGCGCCAAGCCTGTTTTTCCACCGCGAACGCCACCGCTCCGTAGCCGACCACCCAATTCCCGCGGCTTTCCGGGTAGTCGTCACCGCTGTTCCGATATCGGAGCGTGACCGCCTTCTTGCAGCCCTGGAGCGCGGCGAAGCGCATGACCGTCAGAACCGGCATGATGCCGCAGACTCCGTCGGCCTCGACTCCCTGCTTCACCATCGCCTGCTCGTCCATTGCCTCGATCGCTTTCAACGTGACTGCGTCGGTCTTTGCAACGAGGTCGTAGTCGGCGTTGTGCCGCATGTCCGTGCTGGCGACCACGAGCACGTTCCGCGTCTTGGCCAGTTCGTTGAGCGCCTTGGCCAATTCCGTGACCGTTTCCAAATTCCGCGGATCGTGCTCTCCGAACACCCCGACGACGATCTTGACGCCCGGGAGGGCCGCCTGGACAAACGGGATTTCGTTCTCAGCCGAGTGCTCGTCGCGATGCAGGGCATACTTGAAGAACAGGCGGGAACTGAGGTTCGTCAGCTTCCGGCCGGTTTCCGAATCCAGCGCCGCCACACCAAGCGGCGTTTCGATCCCGTCGCCCTCCATGAGGGACACGCCCGGAAAAGCGATGCTGTGGCTGAACCCGAGAATTACGACCACGTCCGGCTTGTTGCCGGCCGCCGCCTGGTCGGCCAGCGCGCGGAAGGTATAACCCGCCACGGGCCCGGAGAACCGATAGCCGGCATGCGGCGCAATGGTCGCAACAATCCGCCCATCCACCTTGGGCGGCTTAGCCTCCTCGATGTATCGCTTCACGTCGGCTTCCAATTGCTTGCGACTGCCCGGGAACCACCGCCCGCTTCCTCTCGCTTTGTGCACAACCGCCCCACTTTTCTCTTTTGCGACTTCGTCGCTTGAATGTTTTTCTTCCTGGGAACACACCGCCCCAAGGGTCGCGCCCAGCAGCCCCGCCGTCATTAGCCATCGTCCAATTCCCAGATGCTTGCTTCCGCTCATATTGTTGTTCCACTATGGCGAGTTTACGCTTGTGGCGCGGCGAATCCAATGACAAAATAACCGAAAGTCTTCCGTTCTGGATGGATTCGTCCCTGTGAGGCACAGCGCAGCGAAGCCGCAACCCAAGAGAAAGAGTCGCCATGAAGAACCGGATGGGTTCCGTGAAGGACTGCGGTTTCTGGCACAAGAGCGGCCTGCGCCAGCGCGTCGCCGATTGCAGCGCGCTGATCAAGCCGTCTCCGGTTGTCATGGATGCTACTCGAATCCTGTTGACCGGCGGCCCGCGCGGGCCCGGCAGGCTCGACCATCCCGACCAACTCATTTTGGGAAGGATCCCGTGGCGGTGGACGCGCGCGCCGCCACGTTGTTCAAGAAGGAACCTTTCGGCATCGGTCATATCAAGCTTGCCCATGATATGGGCGTCGGCTGCGGCGACTTGAGCCGGGTCGAGGTCGCGCGCGTGAACGTGTAGAATGAAAGGCCGCTTTCGCCAGAATCCGCGGCTAGCCCGCGTATTTCACACTCTCGCGCGAAATATGCGCTCTCCGGGCCGTGATGCGCCAGCCAGGCGGGCGCAAACGGGGCTGGCGGCGCGCATCCTCGCGACGCTCGCTATGGCGCTTCTGGCATGGGGAGCGCCCGCGTTCGTGGCGGCCAAATTGGCGGCTCACGATGCGGGTGGCGAACGCTTGATCTCGCTGCTTCGCCGGCCGTCCTACACCCTGATTCCCACGGCGTTGAGTCCGCATCTTGCGCTTTCTGCTTCACTGGCGCGCCGAATCGCGCCGCCGCCGGTCTGGCTCGCGGTCCTGGTGGGTCTTACCGCGGCCTTCCGCCGGCGCTGGTTCTGCCATCACCTGTGCCCGACCGGCTTGCTGGCAGAGTTGGCCGGCCGGCTGGGCCGGCGGCCGAAAGGCAGTTTCGTCCGGTATCCCAACCTGGCGCCGTGGCTCCTTGCGCTGAGCTTCGGCGGCGCCGCGATGGGCGTTCCGCTGTTCGTCTGGCTCGACCCGCTGACTCTCTTCAATGGCTTCTTCAGCAGCCTGCATGGGCCGGTCTCCGTGGCGAGCCTGTCACTGGGCGTCGGGTTGGCGCTCATCGTGGCATTGAGCTTGGCGTTGCCGAATGTGTGGTGCTACCGCTTGTGCCCGCTTGGTTGCGCGCAGGAGCTGATCGGGTGGCTGGTGGACAAGGCAATGTCTCGGCGCAAGCGCGAGCATCCCGCTGCCGCCGCGACTGTCGGCGGTATTGGACGGCGGTCGTTCCTGCTTTTTGGGATCGGTGGCGTCGCGGGCTGGCTCGCGGGGCGGCGCGCAATCCCGCGTCTCCCGATCCGTCCGCCGGGCGCCGTGGAGGAAGGCCGATTCGCCGGCTTGTGCGCGCGGTGCGGCAACTGCATCGCCGTATGCCCCGAGAAGATCATCCGCGCGGCGGGCGTCGAAACCGGGATTGCCGGACTGCTGAGCGCGACGGTCACGATCGGGCCCGGCTACTGCCGCGAGACCTGCAACGCCTGCGCGCTGGTCTGTCCCACGACCGCCCTCCGCCGAATGCCCCTTGCCGAGAAGCGGAACCTGGCCATTGGGACCGCCTTTGTCACTCGCAAGAACTGCCTCGCATGGAACGAGGGGAAATGCTGCATGGTCTGCGATGAGTTCTGTCCGTACCACGCCATCAAGGCCATCGAGCGGAACGCCGTCAACTGCCCGGAAGTCGATCCGGAAATCTGTCGCGGATGCGGCGCATGCCAGATCAACTGCCCCGCCCAGCCCATCGCTATCCTCGTCAGCGGCATTCGCCAGAAGCCGATCAAGCCGGTTCCCGACTCCTAGCCCGCATGTTCGCGCTCCCGCGCGAAACATGCGTTCGCTGGGCATGATTGAACGATAGGAGGTGAGCGCGAGCAAGTCCTCTG
>JASEHE010000075.1 GCA_030018915.1 Verrucomicrobiota bacterium | reverse complement strand
ATCAGCAGATGGTGCTGAGACTTCTCGGATGAACAAGGCAACTGCTCTTTTTAGGTTCATAGGTCATAATGCCGAGTGAGTAAACGTCCGTCCGACGGTCCAGGCGCTCCCCGCGGATTTGCTCCGGGCTCATGTACGCGGGCGTGCCCATGATGAAATCGGTCTGCCTGGCGTTGATCAGGCAGGAGATTCCGAAATCAATGACCTTGAGCACGCCGTCATCGGCGATGAGCAGGTTTTCCGGCTTCAGGTCGTTGTGCAGAACGCCGTAACGGTGGGCATAGGAGAGCGCGTCGGAGCAGACACGGAACGTCTCAATGACCGTATCCAGGGGCATGCGGCCGTAAACTCTCAGCAGTTCCCGGAAGGTGCTCCCCTTGATGTGCTCCATGACCAGGAAGAACTTGTTGCCGCTCTTCTCGAGGTTGTGGAGGTGCACTATGTGCGGGTGAGACAGGCGCATGGCAATCCGCGCCTCTGCCTTGAGGGAGGCGACGGCTTGCTTGTCATGGGTGAGTTGTGGATTGAGGAACTTGATGGCAACCGGCATATCGAGGAACTGGTCCTGGGCTTTGTAGACGACACCGGCGCCTCCTTCGCCCAGTTTCTCCCGGATGCGGTAGCGGCGTGTGATCCGCTGGGACAGATTCCCGCCGAAGGGAAACTGGACGGGCGCCGCTTTTTGCCTGACGCTCGGCTGGAGCCTGACGGGGCCGGCAGCATTCGGCGCGGGAGTCTGAGGCGCGACGCGTCTTGCCGAGCGTGGCGCGCCGGCGTGGCCCGGGCGCTCGACCGGTCGTCTCGGGGCGCAGCGGGCAGCGGCCCGCTGGGCGGCAATCTTCTCGTAGTCGAGCCGGAAGATCGGACCTTGTCTCGAGTTAATCACGCGAAGCGGTTGCGGGGCGCGTAGCGAGAGCTTCAGGAGCCGGCCGTAATCGAGGTCGGCGCTGGTCGGTCTGGCGGCGGATTTCTTGGGAGGGTCTATTCCGCGCTTGTTATCCGGCTTCACCGAGCATATTTCTAGCAGTTGCGGCAGCAAAGGGTCAAGGCAGGAGTTGGCGCGAAATCGGCCGAATAGGCTTGTTCTCGGAGGCTGTTTGTGCCAATGGTACTGCCGAGTATGCCACGCTCCGGATCACATAGCGTACTCGGCCGCCGTGTCTGCGCCTTCCGGGCGGTTCTGTCCCTGGTGGCTCTCCTCTTCTTCTTTCCCCGCCAGGCCGGCGCCCAGGCCTCGGTGAACGAACTCCGCCAGTCTGCCACGATGAAGCTGGCCAGGGGCGCGTTTGACGGGGCGATCCCCGATCTCCAGAAGCTGGTCGAGCTCATTGGCGACTCCAAGGACCCGCGAATCCGGGCGAGCATGGAGATGGTCTTCTACGAGCTGGGGATCGCTCGCTTCTTTGTCGGCGAGTTCGAAAAGTCGGAGGCGGCGTTTCGCGACTATGTGAAACGATACCCTGCCGGCCAAAAAATCCGGAGCGCGAACGTCTACATCGCCGATTCGCTTCGCTTCAAGGGCAAGCTCAGGCAGGCGCTGGATGTCTACACGGCGGCGCTCAAGAAACACGAATACGACAACGAATGGAAGGCGGACATCTATTGCGGAATCGCCCGCTGCCATCTGGCCGACGGGAACTGGCGCGCGGCCGTGGAGCCGCTTCGGCAGGTCATCGAACTGGCTACCGACTACTTCACGCACAACTGGGCCTGTACGCTGCTGACCACCTCACACCTGAAGGACCTTGACCTCGACAAAATCTACCTGCTGGTCCCCTTCCTGCTTCGCCCACATTCTTTTGCCGCGCACTCCGTGGCCTTCAACATGGCGGCCATGGAGGCCGGTGATGCCCTGTTCCAGGAGGAGAAATACCGCGACGCGCTCTGGGTCCACCGGCTGGTCTTTCCGCGCGATCTCGTGCAGGCGCGCAGCGAACAGTATCTGGACCTCCTGCGGCGGCGGGCCGACCGGATGCGGGAGACGCCGGGCGATCCGCGCGGTTTGATGCGGCTGCAGGAGAGCATCGGCGAACTCGAGGAGGAGATCAAGGCGCTGGGCCAGATCGAGAACTACGACATCGAGCTGCACTTCCGGATATCGCGGGGCTACATGGAGATGTTCCGCTTCTGGGAAGGGCGCGAGCTGTTCCTGTACCTGCACGAGACCTGCACGGGCGAGAAATCGGAGGAAGCGCTTTACATGGCCTTCCGCTGCTCCTCGAACCTTCAGCCCTGGGACCGCGCCTATCAGATCGGCGAAAAATACATGGAGAAGTATCCGGCGGGCGAATGGTTCGACCTCGTCACGCTGGCCATGGGCCAGATGTACGCCAAGCAGCAGAACTGGCTGCAGGTGATGAAGCACCTGACGCGCGTGCTGGAAATCAAGCCCAAACACCAGTCCGCGGCCGAGTGCATGTTCTTGATCGGCTACGCGGCCTTCATGGAAGAAATGTTCGCCAAGGCCACCGTAACCTTCAAGCAGCTCATCGAGATTTTTCCCGAGAACGAGCTGGCTGAACCCACCGTCTACTGGCTGGGCATGTCGTTGTTGTTTGGCGGCCAGTACGCCGAGGCGGCGCCTCAATTCGACCGGCTCACGCGGCAATGGCCGAACAGCATGTATGTTGAGGACTCGGCGTTCCGGCGCGCGGTGTGCGACTACGGGCTGAGTCTGTTCGAAGAATCCGGCGCCAGGCTCAAGACTTTTGGGGAGAAGTACCCGAAAAGCAAGCTTGCGAGCGAGTCCGTCATGATGCTGGGCGACATCGCTGGAGCCACGGGGCAGCCGAAAGAGGCCGTCAAACTCTACCAGGGGGCGATGTTCGACTACGACGACCTGAACATCGAGTACTACAACCACTGCGCATTCCAGGCCGGCCGCGTCCTGGCCGACGAGGAGGACTGGGTGGGCATCCGCAGCCATTTCCAGCGCTACCTCGACAAGAACAAGGAAGGCTCCAACCTCCCGCAGGCGCTCTACTGGATCGGTAAAGCGTTATGGAATACCGGCGAGCATGAGGGAGCGTTGCGGTTCTATCGCGAGGGAGTCGAGAAATACGGCAAGGACCCCAAGGCGATCGGCACGGACTTCATTCTGGAGGAATGGATCGCCTTGGCCAAGCGCGGGGACGCCGGGCTGCAGCAGAAGGCCTGGATAGACATGAGGCGGGCCTTGCGGGACGCGAAGGCGCGGAATGAAACGACGACCATCCTGCGTCTCACCTGGGCCTTGCAGTACGACCCAGAGACCAAGCACGGCGAACGGCACGAACTGATCTCCAGCCTGCTCAAGGATGAAAACCTGCAGGCAGCCGGCCCGGGCGTGCTGCAGACCATGCTGGACTCCGCGATGGACCGGAAACAGCCCGAGTTCGCCGAGAAGGTGGCCAACCACATGATCGCGAACTTCACCGAGACCGACTACGCGCTGGACGCCCGCATGTTCCTGGCCACGCGGGCCATCGAACAGGCCAAGGCCACGAAGGAAATGACTGCGGCCGAGAAGCTCTACGAGGAGGCGATCAAGCACCTGGGCGTCATCCGAACGGTGTTTGCCATGACCGACCAGGCTGCGCTGGCGCTCAATCTGCTCGGCAAACTCCACATGCAGCAGAAAAAGTACAAGGAGGCCGACGAGGCGTTCAAGTCGGTGCTGGGCGTCAAGGAATGGCGCGCTCTGTGGCCCGAAGCCCTGTACGGGCGGGGCGAGGTGGCCTTCGAGCAGCGGAAGTTCGCAGAGGCCACGGCCTACTACGAGCGCATCTACCTGATGTACTCCAACTATAAGGAGTGGTCGGCCAAGGCCTATCTCCGACGCGCCGAAAGCCTGAAAAAGCTCTTCCAGTACGAAAAAGCGACGGAAGTGATCGAAGAGATGCTGAAGGACTCGGACCTCGCCAAACTCCCGGAGGCAGCCTCGGCCCGGACCCTGTTGAGCACTCTGAAAAGGTAACGGAATGAGAAAAGATCGGGCCGCCCGGGCCGGAGGCGAAGATCGCGGAAGTGGTGGTGGGCTATTGCGGAAAGCTTCACGCGCGCGCCGGACATTTTCCGCTGTGCGTCGTTCGCCAGCGACACAATCGCGACGGTTGTCGGCGAGGATGTTGACGCGGATAACGTCTTGGGGTTCGAGACGCCACGGGAGGCAAGTCAGAGCGTTGACGCCCTAGAGGCAACAGATCCGACAACCGTGAACAATCCCGCCGAGGGTGGCGGCGGTTCAGGAACGGGTGGGCTCTTGAGCTACGCTTGCGGAGACCGGCGTGATGCGCCATGATGCGTCATCAATTGTGCCCGGAGGCCCTGATATGGCGACGAGAACCGGAATGTCGGTTGCGGGGTTGATTGTGGCGATCATGGTGGCGTGGTCTGGGACCGGTTCGGCTCAAACCGCGCGAAACGCGGCCGGCGGCGGCGCGACGGCGTCGGCCAAGCACAACGTCGCGCCGGTCACGGCCATCGCGTTCGTCCGGAGCGTGGACCCAGCGACCAAGGAAGCCAAGACCTCGGAAGCCAAAATCACCATTGTCGGACGGACCGACGACAAACTGGTCTTCGTGCCCGGCGAGTTGGCTGTCGGGATTCGCAGGGAACTGACGATCAAGGACATCGAGCAGATTTTCTTCGAGATCAAGGTCGAATTTGGCAAGCTGGAATTGGCCTCGCGCAAGCAGGATTGGGACGCTTGCATCAAGTGGCTGTGGTCCGGCGTTCAGCCACTGTTCCCGTACCTGGACGCGCCCAACAACAACGGCAGCGAGTACGCGCTGCAACTCGGCGACTGCATGATCCGCTCAGCCGAGCTCAAGGCGCGCAAGGCCGGCACCGACGCCGAGAAGACCGCGGTCGAGGAGTTGTATAAGAAGGCCTATGCGGTGCTCCGCTACGTCACAAGGGCCGAGTGGTCGAAGGATTCGATCCTGGCCGCGCTGAAGGCCTGCCGGTGCCTGCTGGCCCTGCAGAAGCCCAAGACCGCGAGGGAACAGTGGGAAAAGATTGTCGAGCCGGTTCCCGGCGACGGCGCCTACGGGCTGTACTGGCTGGTCAAGGCCGAGCTGGAGGCGCAGAAGGGCGACTACCGCCTCGCCATGGACGGCGCGGTGAAATCCCTCTGTTTCGAGAACAAGGACATTGACACGTTTCCGGACGCGCTGGCCATGTCGGCCCGCTGCTATGAGGAACTGCAGGAATGGCATCGGGCCCGGGACGTGTACTATGAGATCGCGCGGGTTTTCCCGAACACGGACTGGGCCGGGAACTCCACCGAACGGCTCAAGTTTATCATGGCACGGGGCTTCACGAAGCAGGACGAAAAGGCGCCGATCGAGACGGTGTTCTTTGCTCTGAAAGAGGACATGAACAAGCAGGTGACGGACCTTCTGGAAGGCCGCGCGGACGATAGCGCGAAGAAGCGCTCGACCATGAAGACGCCGACCAAGAAGACGACGATCCAGGAACAGATCAAGGACGAGCTTGAGGGCGGCAAAGAGGGCTTGGCGCCGCCGGACGCCGCGCCGCCGCCCAAGGCGTTGCCGCCGGCGGCGAAACCCGTGGACAAGCCGTCCGACAAGCCGGCGGGCAAGACAACGGGCCAGAGCAAGAAGGACGACAAGAAAGGAGCCAAGAAATGAAAATCGGGCCGGATGTCGGGAAGTTCAAGACTGGCAACGTGAGGTTGAAGGACCAGATCGTGTTTGGCGTCGCGTTGGCCGTGTGCATCGGCGGCATCATCTCTTCGACGCTTGGGCAGGACGCGGCGAAAGCGCCAGCGCCTGCGGCGGCCCCGGCCAAGGCGGCCACCCCGGCGCCAGAGGCGCCGGCGCCGCCAGCGAACAAGACACTGCTCGACTATTGGAACGTCGGCGGATGGTGTATGTATCCCATTGGCCTTCTCTCCGTGGGCATGGTCGCCTTGACCGTCTACGGGTTCCTGCTGACGAACGAGAAGAAGATGCTCACCCCCCACCTCGTGGGCCCGCTGACCGACGCGCTGAAAAGCCTGCGAATCGATGACGCGATCAGCATGTGCACGACGACACCGAGCCTGCTGACCAACATCCTGCATTCCGGCCTTCAGCGGATCCGGGACGGCGTGCTGGATGTCGCCGGGATGGATAAGGCCATGGAGGAATCCTCGGTGGAGGAGACCGCGCAAGGCCTTCGGATGATCAGCTACCTGTCGGTGGTTGGGCAGACGGCGCCGATGTGGGGACTGCTGGGAACGGTCAGCGGCATGATCAAGGCGTTCGACAAGATCGGAATGGGCGGCATGGGCAAACCGGAACTGCTGGCGGCGGACATCGGCGAGGCCATGATTACCACGTTCGCCGGGCTGGTCGTGGGCATTCCGTCCATGGTGTTCTACTTTTACCTGAAGAGCCGGTATTCCGAGAACCTCACCCGCCTCGGCCGCGTGCTCGGGAATCTCTCGCACGAACTGGTGGCGACGTCGCGGCAGGCGGCGGAGGACGGGCTGGAACCCGCGGGCCCGGCCGCCGCCCAGCCCGCCCCGTGAGTAAGCGCGCGGCAGCCGGGAGTTGACAACCATGAAGATCAGGTCGGTGCAAGTCGAGGATGCGGCCTTCCAGATGGCGCCAATGATCGACATGGTGTTCCTGCTGCTGGTCTTTTTCATGTGCGCCTCGCACCTTAGCGTGATCCAGAACGTGCCGCTGGAGATTCCCTGGGCCAAGAAGGCGAAAGTCCCCAAGGAACGCCCGGGTCGATTCATCGTCAACATTACGAAGGACGGCGCCATCCACGCCGGGAACGTCCCGCTTGGAGACGACATGAAGAAACTTAAGGAAATGGTCAAGGCGGAGAAGGCGATCGTCCCCGATCTCAAGATTTATCTGCGGGCGGACAAGGAAACGAAGCACCGGGATGTCAAGAAGGTCATGGGAATCATGGCGGAGATGGGGATTGACGACTTCATCTTCGGCGCATTCCTGCCCCAGGAAGGCGCCATTCAGTAATCCGCAAAGCGGAGACCATCGGTGAAACTCAAGCCACCTGAGATGGAAGACCCGGGACTGAACGTCGCATCGCTGATTGACATGACGTTCCTGCTCCTGGTATATTTTATGGCGACGGCCAGTCTGATCAAGTCCGAGGCCGACTTGGGTATTCGGCTGCCTGGTATCGTGAAACAGGCCGTCAGCGTGGACATGCCCGACGAACAGATCATCGAGATCGCCAACACGGGCGTGGTCTTTTTGAACGGCCGGCAGTTCGGCCAGACCGATTCGGACGATCTTTCGGACTTGAGCTACACGCTGGAGCGGTACAGGGCCTCGTCGGAAGCGTCGGGGAACAAGGCGTTGATTACGGTTTCGACCGCCGACGAATCGAAACACCAGCGCATCATTGATGTGCTGGATGCCTGCGCGGGCGCCGGCATCGAAAACGTGACGTTCGCGAGTTCGAAATAGCCACAGCTAGGCGCGCCATGCAAGACATCAAGGACGCTGCTCCTCGGTCGCAGACTCCGCCTGGATCGGCCGAAATGACCGTGGTCCCGGAGACTCAGATCGAGAATCTCTCGGCATCCGGCCGCTTGGCGGTTCTGCTGTCCGGGCTCGGGTATTACAAGCTGTCGCTTCGACGACGCCGGCAATTGATGTGCGTGCTGGCGGGCAGTCTGGGAGTTCACATCCTGGCCTTCATCATTTGGGGCGGGTACGCAATCGCCACCCACAAGGTCGAGCGGGCCGTCGTCTTCAAGACTCCGCCGCCGGTTCGGAAGTACGAGCCGCGCAAACTCGAGCATAAGGTGAAGCTCCAGAAGCAGCAGCGGAGCTCCAGCCGGCCGTCCATGATGCCGCGGATGGTCTCCCTGAAGCTCTCCAACCTGGCGCTGCCGGAGATCAAGGTTGACCCCAAGATCATCCACACGACCTTCCAGCCGAAGTTCAAAGCGGTGTCCGGCATGGGGCTCGGCGCGGGGCTCGGCACGGGCTACGGCACGCACGGGTTCGGCGCCGGCGTGTCCCAGTTCAATTTCTTCGGCATCCACGGGCGAGGCGAGAAGATAGCCGTCCTTGTGGATGTCTCGATCAGCATGGTGGAGGAACAAAAGGGCGGGCCCGAGGGATTCGAACGGGTTCGGCTACGCCTGAACCAGGTGGTTGACGCCCTGAACGAGGCCACGATGTTCAACGTGGTCGTCTTTGCCGACGCCGCCAGTTCCGCCTTCAAGGAAATCTCGATCGCCAATCCCGACAACAAGAATAAGGCCAAGATGTTCATGAAGGGGTTCAACACGGAAGGCAACTACGGCCTGACTTCGGGGAATGTCTCGCCTTCCTCGAAGGGGCTCTCCGCCGTGGGAGGAACGACCCGCCTTGACCTCGCTCTGACCGCAGCCTTCGACGAGGGGGCGGACACTGTCCTGATCATCAGCGACGGCGCGCCCAAGGTCAAGAAAGGCGTCACGGCGGAACAGATGCGGGAACAGGCCGAGCGCATGAAGCAATGGCAGGCCGAGAACGCAGGCGCCGTGCGCGCGTGGGACGCCGGGTTTGCCGCCGCGGAGGCCGGAGCTCGGGTCACCTCGGAAAAGGTCTGGATTCCAGAGCAGCCCGCCGTCCCGCCGCGAGCGCCCGGCAAGGGCGCGCTCAAGGAAGGCGCGCCGATTGACAGAGGCGATCCGGGCCGGCCGGCCATTCCGGGGCATTGGGAGGTGCGGACGAGCAGGACCGGCGGCTGGAACGGGCCGCCGCGGCCGGAGCCGCCCAAGATGCCGGACCCCGGCTTCTGGACGCTCGCGGACTTCATCGAGCACCTCCGCCTCCTGCACCAGGCCGCTTACCTGAAGAAGGGCAAGAAGCCGCCCGTGATTCATTGCATCGGCTACCAGATAGACAAGGAAGGCCACGCGTTCCTGTCGAAACTGTCCGCCACCTATCACGGCAAGTACCGGAAAGTTACCACCCTGCGCGAGTGATGGAACGAGACCCGGCGCCGGCGGCAGCGGACGAAGTATAACATCATGAGGCGGTCCGTTCTGTTTCTTGTTCCTCTCCTGCTTGCGACGGCGGCGCCGGCCGAGGGAACCAACTGGGTCCGGATCGTTGACATCGCCGTCGAACCAGGCCCGGCGGGCCAGGACGAGTACACAATCAAGATCACCCCGGAGCGGACCCGGAAGTACGACGAGTTGCGGTTCGAGTGCGTCTATCACCAGGAATTCCCGTGGCAGAACTTCAGGGGCGAGAAGTGCCAGAAGGTCCATGAACCGGTGTCGTTCACGTTCCGGCGCGCGGAGATCGAGCTGGTGAACGAGCTGGACGCGCATGTCTCGTTTCGCGTGCCCATGGACCGCGAGGCGCTCAAGCAGAAACACGGCGAGAAAGTCTTCAATCCCGACTACCCTATAACGGTCTCGCGGATGAAGATCAGCGGGATTGTGGAGGACAAGCCGCTCTGGACTGTCGAGCTTCCACCGAAGGGCAAGCATGTGGTGGCCGAGACGCTAGCCCGGCAGGCTGCGGAACTGGAGAAAGAGCGCCGGAAGAAGGAAGACCTCAGCGACTTGTCGAAGCCCAAGGTTGTCCTGCCGAAGACGCGGAAATGAGCGCCCGGTCTTTGCTTTTATTCCTGCCGTTGGCTCTGGCCGTGGCCCTGTCGGCTGCCGGTCAGGAGTTCGATCTGTACACCCCGCCTCTGCAGGCCCTCAAGGCCGACTACAAGAAAGCCACTGCCGACGCCGCCAAAGTTCGCGAAGATGCCCTCCGGGAAATGGTGCGAAAGCATCTGCGTATTCCGGTCAAAGCGGACACCGATTCCGGGATCAGACCGGACAGTTGTC
>JASEHE010000074.1 GCA_030018915.1 Verrucomicrobiota bacterium | reverse complement strand
TACCTCGACCACGCTTTTTTGTTGTTTTTCAGGAGGTTACACCTTCTCCACTTTTGCAGGAAGTATCGGACATCACCTCGGTGATCACCGCGCGTCCCGTCTGTTCCACGCCCAAGGCCTCCACCAGCGCCGCCTCCACGTCCCGTTGGCTCATCCCCTTGACGCACAGCATCGGAATCAACCGCCGCAACCGTTGCGACCGCGTCCCGATCGCCGTGAGCCACACGGACTCAAATGGCTCGATCGTGTCGCGAACCTGCGGCACAGCCAACTCGATGCTGCCTTCGGCCAGGCGCACCGTCTTGGGTTCATACCCGTTGCGGTACCCCTGCAGCGCCCCGTCTTTCGACCGTTGGTACCGACTCCGGCCCAGGAAGGCATCCACCTCCGCCTCCATCGCCCGCTGCAGGATCAACTGCGCTCCCTGCCGTGCCGCTTCCCCCAACGGATCCGTGCACCTTCATGGCCTCTGAAATCTGCTGTTCCATCCGCTCACTCGGTGCTATCCTCTTCACGTGTGTAACCTCCCGTCGGGGCTCCAACCCCGTTGTTTTTTGTTCACCAGGAGGTTACACCATTACCCTCTTTTACAGGAAGAATAAGACATCACCGGCGCGCGGCAATTCAAGAAGGAGCACACACGCAATGGCCTGCGACGAGACTCTGACAAAACTGCGAGATGTGATGAAGCAGTCCTCCAAGGCCAAGATCGCCTGGAATGCCGTCGGCCCCGACACGAGCATTCAGTCACTTGGCTTCGATTCCCTGTCTATCCTGGACCTGATCTACGACATTCAACAGGCGTTCGGCGTGGAGTTCGAGGCGGAGGAACTCGCGCGGGTCAGGACCGTCCGGGAACTGGCGAACTTCCTGGAGAGCAAACAACAGCCCGTTTGCTGACGGGCCGACATGACGCAACTTCGCTATCTCATTGAGTATGCCGCGCTGCGATTCGGGCTGTGGCTGCTCGGCTGCGTCTCCTTTGCCGCCGCGCAGCGGCTGGCCGTCCGCGTCGCCGACTTCTGGTATCGCCTCAACGTTGCCCGTCGCCGGACCGCCCGCGACAACATCCGCCGCGCCGGCATCAGCCTGAATTCCGTCGAGGTGGACCGCATCGCGCGCGAATCCTTTCGCCACTTCGCTCTCCTCGTCATCGAGTCCGTCCAAACCCATAAAACGTTCGCCGGACAGACCTGGCAACAGCACATCGAGATGGATATTCATCCCGAGACCATGTCCGTTCTGAAGGAGCCCGGCGTTGGCGTCATCCTCGTGTCCGGTCATTTCGGCAACTGGGAAGTCGCGGCTCGGATTCTCTCCTGCTTCAAGCCAGTGGTCGGCGTTACCAAAAAGATGAGCAACCCCTACACGGACCGGCCGATCGCGCGGCGCAAGACGCACAACAGGCTCAGCCTCACGCCCATGCGCGACGCCGACGCTGGGCGGTTCCTGTCAGTTTTGAAGGCCGGTGAAATCCTCGCCCTGCTCGTGGACCAGTATGCCAGGGGTAGGAAGAAGGTCATGGTAGATTTTTTCGGGGTCCCGGCGTCCACCCATCCGTCGCCCGCGCTGCTCCACCTCGTCACGCGCAAGCCGCTGTGTTTCGGCTACTGTCTGCGGACCGGCCCGATGCGATTCAAGCTGGTCGCTGGCCGCCCCATCCGCATCCCGCCCACCGGCAACCGCGAGAGCGACATACGGGCCATTCTCCTCGAATTGAACCGCCGGCTCGAAGAAGCGATCCGGCTGACGCCCGAACAGTACGTCTGGGCCCACCGCCGCTGGCGGACGACTTGAGGCGAGCGCCGGCGGAAAGAAAGCTTCGTTGCGCTTTGGCGTCGCGACGGTTGCGGCTGCCCGTCAGGCGGTCAGGCGGGCCCTGGCGATCTCGACGATGCTCTTGAAGCCGTCCGGATCGTGAATGGCGATCTCGGAAAGCGTCTTGCGGTTCAGCCGGACGTTCGCCTTGGTCAACCCCTCCACGAGCCGGCTGTAGCTCAACCCGCAGGCGCGGCACGCCGCCGAAATCCGGACGATCCACAGGGAGCGGAAGTCCCGTTTTTTCAACTGGCGATGAATTGTGGCCAGCCGCATGGCGCGGTCAACCGCCTCGGTTGCCGGACGGAAGTGCTTGCTCCGGAATCCACGGAATCCCTTGGCCAGCGCTAGGCGGCGCTTGCGCCGCCGACGCGATGCAGGCGCGTTCGTTGCTCTTGGCATGTTGAATCTCCTGGAAGTCCAGCCGGTTGCCGGTCAGCCGATCAGACGGGCCAGCCGCTTCATCTCGCAAGCGGCCAGCAGCCGCCCACGCTTCAGGCGTCGTTTCCGACGGCGTGATTTCCCCGACAGCAGATGCCGCTTGCCGGCTCCGAAGTGCATCAGCTTCCCCGTTCCGGTGATCTTGACACGCTTGGCCACTGCCTTGTTGGTTTTCTGCTTTGGCATTCGATCACGTCCTCGCCGGACAGGCCGCGCGCGTATCCGCCGCGCGGACCCGCCCGGTTCGAATCCGCGGACGGGAATCTAGCGAAGAACTCAGGCGCTGTCCAGCATTCTCATCCTGCTGCAGACGGTAGCCTTATCAGCCTCTATTCGCGCTCTCCCCCGCGCTCCCCTCCGCCAGCTTTAGGAATTAGGAAGTGCTGATCCTGCTGTCAAACTTTATTTTCTATTTTCAGGTCTGACGAGGCCAAGGGCGGAGCAGCCGGCCGCGCCGTCGCAGGCTCGGCATCACGGTCGCCCTCGTGCTGTTTGCCCGGCCGGGGCGTCAGCAGTGAAACGATCGTGTTGCCCATCAGCCGCGGCGCCAGTTCCACGGCGGAGAGTTCCGCGCAGTCCTTGAGCACGCGCTTGATCACTTCGAACCCGAGTTCGCGGTGCGCGTTCTCGCGTCCCCGGAACTGGAGCGACGCCTTGACCTTGTGTCCATTTCCGAGGAACGCCTTGATGTGCTCGATCTTATAATCGTAGTCGTGCTCACCGACGTTCGCGTGGAACTTCATTTCCTTCAACAACTGCCGATGCGCCTTCTTGCGCGCCTCCTTCTCCTTGATGCTTTCGTCGTACCGGAACTTGCCGAAATCCATGATTCGGCAGACCGGCGGATCGGCATTGGGAGAGACCTCGACCAGGTCCAGGCCCTGGTCAATGGCCATTTTCAGCGCCTCTCTGGTCGGCACCACTCCCACCATTGTGCCGTCGCCGTTGATGCAGCGCACCATCGGCACCCGAATCTTATGATTGGCTCGGATGAACGAGCGAATACCGACCTCCTTGGTTACCGGTCCCGCGGGACCGTTTGTTCGCCCTGTCGTCTCGACAGGATCACAATCCCTTTTTTTCCCGCTCCATCTTCAGGCCGGCCACGAAGTCGCCGAGCGGCAGGACCTGCTGCTCGCCTGAGCGGCGGCGCGCCGCGACGGCGCCCGCCTCAACTTCCTTGGCGCCGAGCACTGCCATGACCGGCACCTTCTCCAACTGCGCCCGCCGGATTTTGGCGCCGATCTTGTCCGACTTGTCGTCAAGCCACACGCGGAACCCATGAGACTCCAGTTCCCGGACCACTGCGGCGGCGTACTCCATCTGTCTGTCCGTAATGGGCATCACGCGGACCTGCTCCGGCGCCAGCCAGAGGGGAAACGCGCCCGCGTAGTGCTCGATCAGGAAGCCGATGAACCGTTCATGTGTGCCGAGCGGCGCGCGGTGGATGCACAGCGGCGTTTCCTCGCGGTTCTGGGCGTTCTTGTAGACCAGTCCGCAACGGCCGGGCACGGCGAAGTCCACCTGGTTGGTGGCCAGCGTGAACTCGCGCCCCACTGCGCTCCAGACCTGGACGTCTATCTTTGGGCCGTAGAACGCGGCCTCGTCTGGGACCTCGGCGAAATTCACGCCGCCGTCCCGCAGGGCGCGGCGCACGAGGTCCTCCGTGCGCGCCCACAGATCAGCCTCGCCGACGCACTTCCTGCCCAAGCCCTCCTTGCCGCGCGTGCCGAACCGCATGACATATTTCTCGATGCCGAATATCTTGAAATAGTCGAGGTACATCCGGCAGACGGCCAGGAACTCTCCGGCAAACTGGTCCAGGGCGCAGTAGATGTGCGCGTCGTTCATATTCATCGAGCGCACGCGCATCAGGCCGAATAATTCGCCGCTCTGCTCGTAGCGGTAGCAGGCCCCGTATTCCGCCAGACGCAGCGGCAGGTCCCGATAGCTGCGCGGCGCTGCCGCGTAGATTTTGTGGTGGTGCGGGCAATTCATCGGTTTGAGGTAGTACTTCACACCCTCCAGCTCCATGGGCGGGAACATGCTTTCGCGGTAGTACGGCAGGTGCCCGCTGCGGAGGTATATCTTTTCCTTGCAGATGTGCGGCGTCTTGACGCGCTGGTAGCCGGCCGCGCGCTCGGTGTCCTTGGCGAGCTGCTCCAGTTCCTCGATGAGAATTCCGCCCTTCGGCAGCCACAGCGGCAGACCCGGCCCCACATCGTCGTCGAAAATGAATATCTCGAGCTCGCGGCCGAGCTTGCGGTGGTCGCGTTTCTTGGCTTCTTCCTGCAGGGCCAGCCACTCATCCAGTTCCTTGCGGGTCGCAAACGTGGCGCCGTACACCCGCTGGAGCTGGACATTGCGCTCGTCGCCGCAGTAGTACGCGCTGGCCACGCTCAGCAGCTTGAACACGCCGATCTGGCCCGCGCCGGCCACATGGGGCCCCGCGCAGAGGTCCACGAAATCGCCGGAACGATAGAGAGTGATGTCCTCGCCGGCGGGGATGTCGGCGAGGCGCTCGAGTTTGAACTTCTGGCCCAGCTCCCGGAAGGCACGGTCCGCTTCCTCTCGCGAGACGACTTGGCGGTCGAATGTGGCATTCTCGCCCACGATCCGGGCCATCTCCTGTTCGATAGCCGGAAAATCATTGGGAGTCAGACGCTTCGGAAGGTCGAAATCGTAGTAGAAACCGTCCTCGGTGGAAGGACCGATATCGAGTTTGACGTCCTTGAACAGGCGGCAAACTGCGGCTGCCATCACATGCGCCGCGCTATGGCGCATACACTTCAGATCCAATGCTATGGCTCCTTGTCGGTCTGATTGACGCCTATATCGCCCAAAACCACGCCAAAATAGCGCTTTGGTGGCTGTCTTGTCAATCCCGGGTTTTGGACCCTCCGCGCTCAGTCCGTCCGCATGTGGCGCCGCGCAAAAGACGTGGACGAAGCGCGGCCGGTTTGATAGCGTTTCGGCCGTTCTACCAGCCTGGATATTTCGCGCGGGAGCATGAAATATGCGGGCCAGTGACAGATGGTACCTGAATCTTGCACGTCTTTTCCATGCATCGCCCTCAGTGCCGCTCTGTGCGGCCCTCTGCGTGCAAGAAGTTTCTTGCACGGCATCACCCCCATATGGTTACGCGGACTATGACACGCAAAATCGCTCTAGTGCCTGCTACGACGCGTTCATTCGGCCGTGGGGTCGTCCGGGCGGCGCAAGATTCAGGTGGTAAGCAAAGTGTCCGCTGTTTTGCGAGGAAACGCGTTATGGAATGGTGGAAAGAAAGCGCCGGCGGCATACCGCATCTCGTCACCGACACTCCAGGCCCCATGTCGAGAAAGATGAATGCCAACGCTTCGCGCTACATGAAGGGCTTGAGCGAACAGGCGCTCCTGTTTCCCGTGTGCTTTGAGCAGGGACATGGCATCATGCTCAAGGACGTGGACGGCAACCGCTACCTCGATTTCTCCTCCGGCATCTACGTCACCTCACTTGGCCATTGCCACCCCAAGGTTTCGGAGGCCGTTTGCCATTGGGCCAACAAGCTCATGAACTGCCACGATTTCACGACTCCGGTTAAGGAAAAGCTCCTGGAAAAAATGGTTTCCTTTCTTCCCGGCGACCTCAAGGCCATGCAGTTCTACAGCGACGGCGCCTCGGCCGTGGAGGCCGGACTGCGCGCCGCCCGCGCCGCCACGAGCCGGCATGAGTTCATCTCTTGCTATCGCGACTTCCACGGCAAATCCATGGGCGCGGTTTCCTGCGCCCAGATGGCGCGGGGCGGCGTATTCTCCTACGGTCCAACTCGCGGCCCCGGGCTTTTACATGGTTCCCCGGCCCAATCCTTACCGCCCCCTGTTCGCCAAGGCCGGCGGCGCCATTGACACTGACCGCTACATTGCCTTCTGCGACGAGTTCATCCGCGAGTCCACCGCAGGCAACGTGGCGGCTTTTGTGCTGGAGCCGGCGCAGGGCTGGGGCGGGTCGGTGTTTCCGCCGGATGATTTCTTTCCCAAGCTCAAAGCCTATTGCGAAAAAAAGAAGATACTGCTTTTCTCCGACGAAGTGCTGGCCGGCATGGGGCGCACCGGCGAATGGGTCACCCTCTCCCACTGGAACGTGCTGCCGGACATCGTCACCTTCGGCAAGTCGTTCGGCAACGGCTTCCCGGTCACGGCCATGGTGGTGCGCGAGGAATATGGCGACGCCCTCAACAAGATTTCGGCCAGCTCCAGCTACGGCGGCAATCCCATGGCTTGCGCCGCGGCCCTGGCATCCATCGAGGTAATAGAGCAGGAAAACATCCTGGAAAACGTCCGTCGGGTAGGCGCCGCCTTTGTCCGGCGCATGAACCGGATGGAGGAGACCCATCCCATTATCGGCGACGCGCGCGGCAAGGGCTTTCTCCTGGGCATCGAGCTGGTCAAGGATAAAAAGACCAAAGAACCTTTTAACGAGGCAGGCAAGCTCGTGTACCAGAAGGCATTCCGCAAGGGCCTGGCCTGGATTCCGGCCGGCCACATTCTGCGCATGTCGCCGCCGCTGATTATGGACGAGGAGTACGCCATGAAAGGCATGGACATCATCGAGGAGTCTATTGCGGAAGTGGAGAAGGAGTACGGCTACTAACCCGGATATTTCACGCGGGAGTGTGAAACATGCGGGCTAACCGAGCGCATTCGGGATTTCGGAATCCAAATCAATGAGTCGAAGAAGAATCCGTTTCGGCTTGATCGGCCTTGGCCTGATGGGCCGGGAGTTCGCCAGCGCGGTTTCCCGCTGGTGCCACCTGGACACGCAGGCGCCGGTTCCGGAAATCACCTCGGTCTGCGACGTCAATTCGAACGCCTTTGCTTGGTTCCGCGACAACGTGCCGTCGGCGCGTTTGGCCGTAACCGACTACCGCGAGCTGCTGGCCTCAAAAGAAGTGGACGCGATCTATTGCGCGATTCCGCACAACCTGCGCCGGCAGGTGTATGCGGACATTCTGAATGCGGGAAAGCATTTGCTCGGCGAAAAACCCTTCGGCATGGATCGAAAAGCGAACGCGGCCATTCTGCAGGCTGTTCGATTTCACCCCGACCTGGTAGTCCGCTGCTCTTCCGAGTTTCCGTATTTTCCCGCGTGCAAAAGGCTGATTCAATGGGCGCGCGAGGGCGCATACGGCCGGCTTGTGGAGGCGCGAAGCGGGTTCCTTCATTCCAGCGACATGAACCCGCGCAAGCCCGTCAACTGGAAGCGCATGGCCTCAGTGAACGGCGCATACGGGTGCATGGGCGACCTCGGCATGCATACACATCACGTGCCCTTGCGCCTGGGCTGGCTGCCCTTTTCCGTCTACGCGGACCTGCAAAAAATCGTGAAGGAGCGGCCGGATGGAAAAGGCGGGACAGCCGCCTGCGACACATGGGACAATGCTCTGCTCCTGTGCCGCGCCAGAGACCGGGAAACACGCGAGGAGTTTACCGTTCATTTTGAGACGCGGCGCATGGCGCCCGGTGAAACCAACACATGGTATCTGGAAATATATGGGACCCGCGCGTCGGCCAGGTTTTCCACCAAAGATCCCAAGGCCCTGCATGTTTTGGAAAACATGGGCAAAGAACAGGGCTGGATACGTCTGGAAACCGGTTCCCAGTCCTTTATCCCTTCGATCACGGGATCCATTTTCGAGTTCGGCTTTTCGGACGCTTTCCAGCAGATGATCGGCGCCTTCTTGGAAGAGTTTGCCGAGGGCGGGCCCAGGCACCCTTTCCCCAATGTAACCCCCGGCGAAACGGTCCTGAGCCACGCGCTGCTGACGGCCGCCCTGGAGTCCCACGCGGCCCGCAAAGCCGTGGAAATCCGCCTGGATAGCGAATCATGAGACCTGAATTTTGCGCGCCTTGCGCGCAAAATTCAGGTGAGAGACGACGAGGCGGTAGTGTAACGATCCGGTCTTCTTGTTCTTGATGTGTAGCCGATTGGACCGCAAAGGAGGCGTCATGTCCGGGATCAATATCAGATTACAGAACCTGTTCAGGGGCAAGCAGAACCTCGTCATTTCCGCCGTAGACCACGTGGCCGAATACGGCGCGCAAAAGGGCCTGGAAAACGCGGACAAAGCGCTGGCCGCCTGCGCGGGCGTGGACGCCATGCTTCTGCCGCGCGCCGTGCTCGAGCGCCATTGGAATCGCTTTGCGGCCTCGGACGCGCCCGTGCCTGTAGTGCGCCTCAACTGGTCTGCGGCTTTTTATTATCCGCTGCAATACCGGGAGGGCCACACCTCGCTCATCACCACTGTGGAAGAGGCCGCGCGCGCTGGCGCTGGCGCCGTCATTTGTTCGCTTTTCCTGGAGGAAAAGAACGACCGCAAGACGGAGACGCGCAACGTAGAGCTTTTTTCCAAAGTAGTGAGGCAGAAGGAGAGGTTGGGCATCCCGCTGATCGGAGAATGCTACGTGGCGGAACACGGCGAAAAACCGCCGAACCAAGTGCATGAAAAGGTCAAGCGCGTCTCCCGCATCATGGCCGAGCTGGGCGCCGACCTTATCAAGACCTTCTACACGGGAAAACGCTTCCACGAGGTAATCGAAAACACGCCCGTGCCCGTTTTCACCATCGGCGGCGAGAAATTGAGAACCGATCTGGAGGCGCTGAAAAAAGCCGACGCCTCCGTGAAGGCAGGCGCGCGCGGCATCGTCTTCGGCAGGAACATCTTTATGTCCCGCCACCCCGCGCGGCTTATCCAAGCCCTAAACCAGGTGATGAATCAAAAAATTTCCCCGGAAAACGCCGCGCGCAAACACGGGCTGGCATGAAAATGACTGCTCGAAGAAAACCCAAGGCGGGACTTATTCCATTCTATCTGGAGCTTCTTGATGACTGCCTCAGCGCGTAGCGCAGGCCGATCAAGAAGTTCGTCCGGACCATCTGCCAGGAGCTCGAAAAAAGGGGAATCGAGGCTGATCCAGCCCCGGTGTGCCGGGTGGAGAGTGAGTTCGCCTCAGCGGTGAAGTCCCTGGAAAAGAAAGGCGCTGACGCCATCGTCACCCTGCATCTCGCATACTCGCCATCGCTGGAGTCCATCCGGGCTCTTGCGGCCACGCAATTGCCGCTTGTCGTGCTGGACACCACGCCGGATTCGTCCTACGAGCCGAACAAATCGCCCGATGATTTCATTATGAAAAACCACGGCATCCACGGCGCGCAGGACTTGTGCAACCTGCTCCTGCGCCACGGCAAGACCTTTATCCTCGAGGCCAGCCACTGGAAGGTCTCCGATGTGCTGGATCGCGTCGCAGACCACGCGCGCGGCGCCAGGATAGCGTCCGCCCTGCATGGAAGCCGGACTGGCATCATCGGTCGGGCATTCCGTGGCATGGGCGACTTCAGCGTGGAATCGGACAAACTCAAGGCATATCTCGGCGTCACGGTCGTGGCCGCCGAGCCGGCTGAAATAGCCGCGCTTCTGCCCGACGCAAAAGACCCTCGGTGACGCGCGAAATGGCCATAGACCGCAAAAGGTTTCAACCTATATCCGGCAGTTGAACTGCCGAATTTTTCACAAGGCTAAGGGCTTGTGG
>JASEHE010000073.1 GCA_030018915.1 Verrucomicrobiota bacterium | reverse complement strand
AAGCCCTTAGCCTTGTGAAAAATTCGGCAGTTCAACTGCCGGATATAGGTTGAAAAGAAAGGACAGCGAACATGGCGCCCACGGCAATGGCGATCTACAAGAATCTGCCCAAGACGAACTGCGGCGACTGCAAGTTTCCGACCTGCATGGCGTTCGCGATGCGGGTGGCGGCCAAACAAAAGGCCCTGACCGACTGCCCGCGCCTGTCGGACGAGGCGAAGGCGGCGTTTTCCGAGAGTTCGGCGCCGCCCATGGCGTTGGTGCGCATCGGGCCGCCCGGGGAAGGCGGCGTGGATATCGGCCAGGAGACCGTCTTGTTCCGCCACGAGGGGAAATTCCAAAGACCCACGGCGCTCGCCGCCAAGATTGCGGCGTCTTTGTCCGACGCCGATGCGGCCGCGCGCCTGGACGCGATCAACAAGTCCCGATTCACCCGCATCGGCCAGGCGATCGGCGTCGGAATGGCCGCCATCGAGACGGACGGTCTCTCCGCCGACAGCGCGTCCAAGCGGGCGCGGCTCCTGGCGGAAAAAAGCAGAGTGCCGCTGGCCGTCATGGGAAAGGAGCCGGCCGTCGTGGCGGCGGCCGTGGGCGTCCTGGCTGGCAAGAAGCCCCTGGTGTGCCGGGCCTTGCCAGAGAATGCCGATGCGTTCATCAAGATCGCGGCCGACCACAAGTGCCCGCTGGCCGTCTCGGCCGGAACGCTTGAACAACTGAGCGATATGGCGAAAACGGCCAAGGACAAAGGCGTGGCGGAACTGATTCTGGCGTTCGACGGACGGATGCCGGCCAAGACCATCCGCGAGATGACGGTCGCCGGGCGGGCGGCGTTGAAGAAGAACTTCCGGCCGCTCGGCTGGCCCATGATGGTGGATGTTTCCGGCGACGCGCCCGCCTGGGAAACCGTGCTGGCAAGCGCCTTTGTCGCCAAGTACGCGAGCCTGCTCATCGTCAATGGCCTGGACCCGGCGGAACTCCTGCCGATTCTGACGATGATCCAGAACATCTGTACGGACCCGCAGGTGCCCAACGAGGTGGAGGCGAAGCTCTGCGAGATCGGGAAAGTCGGCGAGAACTCGCCAGTTCTCTTCACCACGAATTTTGCGCTCACCTACTTCAGCGTCGCGGGTGAAGTGGAGCGCAGCAAGACGCCGGCCTACATCTGCGTCGTGGATACCGAGGGGCTCGGGGTCCTCAATGCCTTCGCGGGCGACAAACTCTCCCCGGAAAAGGCCGTGAAGACTATCGCGGAGCAGAAAGTGGCGGACAAGGTGCGACACCGCAAGTTGATCATCCCTGGACTGCTGCCGTCGTTCAAGGCGGAGATCGAAGAAACCTCGGCCTGGAAAGAGGTCATCATCGGGCCTCCGAACGCGAGCGGCATTCCGGCTTTCTTCCAGAAGAACTGGCGATGACAATCCCTGGCCGGCGAAAAGATCGCCATTGACCGAGACGCCCAGCGTTTCCGGGCGGCCACGCCCGGCATTCGCGAAAGGCGTTTTGCGCCCGCGCCGCTGGTTTCCAAGGTCGTTCTGCAACTCGACCCTCCGACGATGAGCGACTCGCTGGCCGATGCCCAGCGCGTGCAGCGGGCGATCCGCAAGCTCGCCGGCGTGTCGTCCGTCCAGACCGGCTTGAAGATTCTCCGGGGACTGCCCGCTTTGCCGAGGGAGAACCGTTTCACCGTGACCGCTACGGTAGGCAGACGGCGCGACGTGGCCGAGATCATGGAGATCGAGGGCGAAGACACATCCGGCAGGAACTACATGGCCGTCGTGGATGTCGGCACATCCACGATCGTAGCGCACGTGGTTGACGCGAATGCCGCAAGCCTGGTCGGCGCCCAGGCCTGTTTCAATTCCCAGAGCGCGTACGGCCGGGAAGTGATGGCGCGGCGGATCATGTACGGAGAAAAAATGGGACAGGACCGTCTTCAGGAGCGCGTAGTGGAGGACATCAACCGTCTGATCTCCACGCTGGCGGCCGCCAACGACATCAACACGAAGGACATCACGGCGGTCATCTGCGCAGGGAATACGGTTATGATGCATTTCCTGCTCGGCCTGCCCACCGCCGCCATCCGCCGAAGCCCGTTTGTCGCCGCCGATCTTAACCCGCCTCCTTTCCGCGCCGCGGAGGTCGGCGTCAAAGTCAACCCGCGCGCGCTCCTGTATTTCATCCCATCCATCGGCAGTTGGGTGGGCGGTGACGTAACCGCAGGCATTCTGGCGACCGGACTCCACGAGTCGGAGAAAACGGGGGTGCTCATTGACATCGGCACGAACGGGGAAATCGTCGTCGGCAACAAAGACTGGCTGGTGGCGTGCTCGGCCTCGGACGGGCCCGCGCTGGAAGGCGCCAGCGTGGCGTCCGGCATGGTTGCCGAACACGGCGCCATCGAAAAAGCGCGCGTCCAGGATGGAACGATCCGTTACAAGGTCATTGGAGGCGGACTGCCCCGCGGAATCTGCGGGTCTGGAATTCTTGATGCCGTCGCCGCGTTGCTCAAGACAAACGTCATTGATCGGGCCGGCAAGTTCGTCGAGGGAAGCCATCCCGCTTTGCGGTTCGAGGACGGGCAGGCATGCTACACGCTGGCTCAATCCGAAGAGACCGCCCACAAGAGGGGCATTGTCCTGACGCAGGACGACCTCGACAACGTCGTTACCGCCAAGGCCGCCATCTTTGCGGCCTCTAAAATCATGCTGGATCGCCTGAAGCTGGGGTTCTCCGATATCAGCCGGCTTTTCGTCGCCGGCGGGTTCGGAAACTACATCAATCTCGAGAACGCCATGAGCATCGGATTGTTTCCCCCTCTGCCCGTGTCCCGCGCGCGCTACGTCGGGAATACGTCCATCTGTGGCGCGAGGATGGTCGCTTTTTCCGACGAGGCTTATCAACTGGCCGGCGAGATCAGCCGAAAGACAACGTACTGCGATCTAATGGGCAGCAACGACTATGTGGAGCAGTTCAAACAGGCCATGTTCCTGCCCCACACGAACATCGAGCTGTTTGAGCCGAGGAGGAGCTGAATGGCGACCATCGTTTCAGTGGCCAGCAAGGGCGGAACCGGGAAAACCACCGTGGCGGCGTTGATGATCAAGTGCCTGAAGGAGCGCGCGAGCGGACCCATCCTGGCGCTGGACGCGGACCCAGACGCCAACCTGGCCGCCGTCCTGGGCATTGTGGTGGAGCGAACCATCGGGGACCTGCGCGAGCAAACGCGCGAGGCAATGAAGAACTTCCCGCCGGGAATGTCCAAGGAAAGCTACGTCGAAGCCGGACTTCACGAAATCATCGTCGAAACGAAACAAGTAGACCTGATCACCATGGGCCGCTCCGAGGGGCCTGGCTGCTACTGCTACATCAACAGCCTGCTGCGCAAGTTCGCCGACGACCTGGAGAAATCCTATGAATGGGTGGTCATGGACAATGAGGCGGGCCTGGAACCCATCAGCCGCGGACTCGCGTCCAGAATTGACCGCCTGATCGTCGTGATCTTCGCGGAGGCCGTCAAGGCGTGCAAGAAGAAGCCGTTGCTCAATTCCACCACGGCGGCTGCCGACAAGCTCGACCCGCTCATGGCCATGGCCGCCGAGCATCGCGCGGCGATCATCGGGGTGGTAATGGACGAAACCGGCACGCCCAAGTCCGCCGACCAGCGCGTCGAGATTGCCGGCAAGATCATGGCCAAGGCCATGGAGCTCGGAGTGCCCACCGAGGACGTGTTCCTCGATCCGATCGCGATGCCGATGAAGTTCACGCAGGATCAGCAGAAGGAGATTCTCGAAGCGATCCGGCAGTTCCGGCTGTTTTCGGACCCGCCGCCTCATATCAGCATCGGCCTCTCGAACGTCTCCAACAGCGCCGCGCACAAGAAACTCATCAATCGCGTGTTCCTGGCCATGTGCATCGCTAATGGCCTCGATGCGGCGATCTGCGACGTCATGGACACCGATTTGATCAACACGGCCCTGACCGCCGAGCTGATCATGAACCGGCAAATCTACGCGGATTCCTATATCCGAGCCGGGTGATCGGCAATCCCTCGAACCGTGACTGCTCAACGGCCGAACCGGCTTCCGCCGGAAGTTCCCGCCGGTCGAAACCAGGGAAATAGCGGCATTGACCGGGTCCCGGTAGGAGACGCGTTCTTGCGGAACCAGTACTGCGCGGCGCGCTACGGCGCCGGCCGCGCCCGCCCGCGAACGCCGGCGCCGGCCGTGACATAAGCCGGCAGTGGCAGAGGCGCGGGCGTTTGTTGCCGGGCCCGAAATCGGCCACAGGTCGTGTAGCCGATCTGTCGCGCCAATCGGACGGCCTGGTCGAATCCGCAGCCGACGTCGGCCGGCGAATGCGCGTCCGAGCCGAAGGTGATCGGTATGCCCCGCTCGAAGGCCAGGCTCAGCGCCAACGGAGAGGGATAGATTTCCCGGACCGGCCAGCGAAGTCCGGACGTGTTCAATTCGATGGCCATGCCGGCGGCCGCCACGCGGTCCAGGGCCGGCTGCGCCATCTCCCGGATGTCGCGATCCGCCGGGCAAAAGCCGAACTTCTTCGGCAGATCGGGATGCGCGACCACGTCGTACATCCTTGAGTCGGCCAGCTTGATCATAAGCCGGAAGTACTGTTTCCAAACCGCCTTGACGTCCGCCTTTGGCCACTGCGCGAGCGCGGTTTCGCAGTCGAACCCCCAGTCTCCGATGTAATGGATGGAGCCCAGGACTACGTCGAAAGACTGGGCGCGCAGCCAGTCGCGGAGGAAGCTCTCGCACCCGTCGTAGTAGTCCGCTTCCACGCCGAACAAAACCGGCCGGTCCGCGCCCTCCTTCAGCGCCGAGACACATCCGGCATACCGGGGAAATTCCTCCATGCTCATGCGATGACGCGCGTCGTATCCGCCCGGAGCAGGGGCGTGGTCGACGAACGCAATCGCCGGGATCCCCTTCCGCGCGGCGGATTCCAGATACGCGGCCGGTTCACCGCCGGCATGCTTGCAGAGGGGCGTGTGAAGATGGTAGTCGGCGGGAAATGCGGGAGCGCTGTTCATAATCGTCATTGTCCGCCTTAGCGGCGCGGCGTGTCCGCGTTCGCGACCGGTTCCGCGATATAGCGTGAAAGCAGCGGGTCGTTCCGCTCCTTGATGGTTCCGCCAAGCCCCAATGCCGCGAATCCCCCCAAAGAGTGTCCCCCGACAGCAATGCGATCTCTATCAATCAGTTTCCCGAACCGATCGGAAGTCAACATGCCATCCAGCGCGAACCTCATTTCGTCCAGTCGGCGCAAATACTCGCCGCAGTCATCGGTCCCGGACGCTGTTATCCCCTTCGCATGCCGTAGAAGAGCGAGCCGGTCGAAGTCCTTCTCTTAGCCGGTCCGTATGCGGACGGCCGAATGCTTGTCATGGTGATCCGGGCATGCCACAAGCCAGCCGTGAGCGGCGAGGGGTTCGGTGAAGAAGACCGCGCTGAGCCCACTACCCCCGTACCCGCGCGAAAAGACCAGGAAAGGGCATGGGCCGCCTTCAACGCGGGGCGCTGCGTCAACGGCAACATTGCCGCTTGTTGGTCCCCCATAGTTGTGCAACTTCGGCTGCGCGGCTGTCGGATACCAGACGGCCACGGTGAGCGTTTGCTCCTGCCCGTCCTTTCGGCTTTTGAGATCGAGGACCTGATAGCCCACATTGAACAGGGGCAGAGGCGTTGCTCGTCCCGCGCCGGAGTCCGTAGCCGCGCAACTCAGGACGCCGAAAAGAAAGAAAATCCCGACCAAGCGCGCCATCAAGGGATAGACTGTTTCAGGCAGCATGTGGTATTGCGTGGTGCTCGGGACAGGAGTTGAACCTGCACGCCCTCAACGGGCACTAGGCCCTCAACCTAGCGTGTCTGCCGTTCCACCACCCGAGCAGATTGTCCGCGCCAACTGTACTGGCCGCTCCACTCCTGTTCAAGACAATTTCCGGACTGCGGAAGTCACCGCTCGGCACTGAACGAGAACTCAATGTCGAACTGCCGGCCGGCCGGCCGCAGCGAGAGACGACAGTGCCGCAGCGGCTTCAACGCGTCCAGCCAGTTCTTGGCAAGCTCCAGGTTTTCCATGACCTCCGGGTCCGCCACGGACGCTCCCGCGAGGCTCATGAGGTCGCACAGCGCCAACAGTACGCCGGCTCCCTTGCGCGCGCTGTGCAGGTCCACCCACGCAAAGTACGGAGCCGAAGAACAAGATAGAGCCCGCGCCCATTCCACGGAACCGGCTTCGCCGTCCGATTTCCAACCTGCCATTATCTTCGTCAAACCATCCCGGTTACTCGCCAGGATCAACCAGTCGCCTCGGGCCGCCATGGCGACTCGCTCGGCCGACTTGAGCCGGCCATACCCGTTACTCTTGATGCCCTTGATCACGGTCGCGGGCTGGCCGGCGATTTCCGCGCTCTTTGCGATGACCCCGAACCCGTAGGCCGCGTTCAACAGGTCCAGGCAGGCGGCTATCAGGTCCGGCGCCTTGGTCGGGTCCTTCAGCTTGATCCCGGCCAGCGCCGACGGCACGCCCAGTCCCATGATGTGTCCGTTGTACTCGGGCTTCCCAATCGCAATGAACCCCGGCGTGTGCTTGGCGGCATGGCCGAGCGCCGCCGCCGCCACGGCCTGCCATTCCGGTTTCGTGTCAGGCCCGAAGAACCATTTCTGCGCTGCTTCCAGGGGCAGCGTTGCCAGGGCGGCGGGCGCATCCCGAATCATCTCCTCAATCTGCCGCGCGTCCTCGCTCCGCGCCTCCGGCGACGCCCATGTCCCGCCGCCCGCCGGCTGGAAATTCAGTTCGCCCGAGACACTCCCCTCCAGCGCGTCGGCCGTGCACGACCGAACGCGGAACTCGATGCCGCCGAACGATCCCGCTATCTTTATCCAGCCGCGATCCGGCGCGGCGACATCCCAGTCCGGCTCGCCTCTTTCCCCGGCCTTCAGCCAGCCGCAGACCGCCGGCAGCACGGGCGCCCGGCCTTTCAACCGGGCCAGCGGGTGACGGACCCCGGCCGGATCGTCGGACAGACAGCCCAGGATGACTCCACCGACGGTTGCCACCGACAGAATCGCCCCGTCCACGTGGTCCGGACTGACCCGCCACCCCTTGCGCCCGTACCCAAGGTCCATCGCTTCGGCGCCTTCAATAAGTCCGCACTCCGCGAGGAATTTCAGTCTTTGGGCCCCGGCCCCAGCCCAACTCGCGAACACCCAGGCAGGCTCACTCGAACCGGGCAGCGTCGGCACATAGGCTATAACCAGGTCCCGGCCCGCGTACTGCCGGGCCAGCCGCTCTACCGCGTCGTCGTTTTCCATTTTCCGCGCGGTCTCGGAATCCGCGTCCAACGCCGCCATGAAATGTTGAATCGCCGGGTTGCGGACGCACTCGCGCCACCGCTCCGCAAGGTTCCGGTGCCGGCTCACGAACACGGCATTCGGCGGCACGGCCCGGAGCAGCCGCTCGGGCTCGTACGGGAAGTAGACGCACCACCAGGCCGAGAGCGCCACAAAGGCGACCAGCAAGACCCAGAACGATACGCGTTTGGCTGACCTCATGAACCGTTCAAGACGTAGGCGACCACAGCGCCAGCGTCGCCCGTGACCCAACTCCGTCTTATGCCCTTTTGTGCCATTCTTTACTCTTCGGTTGTGGGCAAAGCCTGCGCTGTGGTTTCTTGCGCTTTTTGTGGTTTCTCTGCTCGCCACTCTGAGGGTCGAAGCCTCGCCCCTTCGGGGCGGGGAAGGGTTTGCCCGCCGTTCAGAAAACCACAGGGAAAAGAAGTTGTCATCAGTGTGCCGAAGTTCAAGGAACGCGGCTAACGCCCGAGCGAGCCGACGAGTTGTTTGACCCCGCGCATCCGGTGCCGGAGCAGGTAGTCTTTGATGCCGTCAATCACCCGCGGGGCTGTATGGGGATTCGTGAAGTTCGCCGTGCCCACGGCCACGGCCGAAGCGCCGGCGATCATCAGCTCGATCGCGTCCCGCGCCTCCGCGATCCCGCCCATCCCAATTACCGGAATCTTGACCGCCCTGGCCGCCTCCCACACGAGCCGGACCGCAACCGGGTGAATGGCCGGGCCGGACAGCCCCCCAACCACATTCGCCAGTTCCGGCCGGCGCGTCTCCACGTTGATGACCATGGCCGGGATCGTGTTGATGAGCGAAATCGCGTCGGCTCCGGAATCCTCCGCCGCGCGGGCCATGCGGGCGATGTCCGGCGCGTTGGGCGAAAGCTTGGGAATCAGCGGCAGCTTCGTGACTTTCCGCGCGGCGGCGATGACCCTGCCGGCCATCTTCGGATCGGTTCCGAACGCAATACCGCCCTCCTTGATGTTCGGGCAGGAGATGTTCAGTTCCAATCCGCTCACGCCCTCGACGCCGTCGAACCGGGTGGCGACCCGTTTGTACTCCTCGATCGTGCGGCCCCAGACATTCACGATCACCGGCACGCCCTGCGTCCGCAGGAACGGCAGGTAGTCACGGATGAACCCCTCGGCGCCGGGGTTCTGGAGGCCGATCGCGTTCACCAACCCGCACGGCGTCTCTACCATTCTCGGTGCGCGGTTGCCGGCCCACGGCTCGATCCGGATGCCCTTGACGACGATGGCGCCCAGCCGGCCCAGGTCGAGCACATCGGCGAACTCCACGCCGTATCCGAACGTCCCAGACGCCACCATCACGGGATTCCGCATCCGGATTCCGGCAATCTCAACCGCCATTCTCGGAGTCGCGCCAGCCATTGTCATTTCCTCAGAAGAGGTTTCAGGTGTCGGGCGTCAGGTTTCAGGTGTCAGAGAAGACAAGGCGGCCTTCGGGCTTCCAATCTTCTCTTTGCTGACACCCAACGCTTTACCACACAATCTCGGCTGCTTCGAACACAGGCCCATCGCGGCAGACCCGCGCCCATGTTTCTTTGCCGCTCGCGTCGCGGACCTTCTGCACGCAGGCCAGGCAGGCGCCGAGTCCGCAGCCCATGTGCTTGTCCAGCGACAGCCACGCCTTCCACCGGCCCTTCGCGGCAAGCCGGCCAACGGCCTCGAGCAGGCCGTCCGGCCCGCACGCGAAGAACTCCAGCGGCTGCGACCGATTTTTTCGCGCCCACGCATCGAGCGGCGCGGTGATCAACCCCTTGATCCCGCGCGATCCGTCCTCGGTGGCCGTACGGACTTCCCAGCCGAGCTTCCGGAAATCCTCCACGCACAAAACAACGTCCCGCGCCGAGGCTCCGCCCACGAAGACCACGCCCCGAACCCGCAGCCGGCCAGCCAGGAACGACAGCGGCGCCACCCCGTATCCGCCGGCCACCAGCACGGGAACGATCCCCGTCCGGTCCGTCGGGAACCCGCGGCCGAGCGGCCCCATGACGTCAACGCGTTCGCCGACCGCCACCTCCGCCAGCGCCCGCGTGCCCTGCCCGACCGTCTTGTAGAGGATGCCGAGCCGGTTCCCTTTCGCGCTGTAGATGCTGAAGGGCCGGCGCAGCACGCGCGCGGCCAGCTGCGGCGCCCGCAGGTGAACAAATTGACCCGGCTGGGCCAGCGATCCGATCGCCTGGAATTCCAGCGCGAGAAACCGGTAGTCGCCACGCAGCGCCTTGTGTTCGCGGACGCGGGCCCTGACAAGCCGGGGAGTTTGCTTTCGCGGCTGCATGGCGTTTCGGCGAACCCTACGAGCAGCCCATGGAGCTGCCGCAGTTGTAGCAGCGGTAACACGCGCCGTTGCGAACCATGATAGCGCCGCAGTTCTCGCAGGCCGGCGCATCGGCCATGAAGTGGTTGAACTGCGCGTCGAGCCGCGCGTCCTTCAAATCCTCCTTCGCGGCCGCCCGGGCGGCCGGCGC
>JASEHE010000072.1 GCA_030018915.1 Verrucomicrobiota bacterium | reverse complement strand
TGGGGCCAATTCCTTCAGGTGCGCGCCCGCTGCGGGCGGGCACCTGAGTAGTTACAGCGCCGGACCCTTTTGATTTGATCGAGGAGTTGGAGCGCCGCTTGCGATTGATCCTGTGTCCCATCTCTGCGATCGGTCGGCCGCTGGTTATGGGGGCTCTCCCCCCCAGCCCCCATAACCGGCGGCTAGCAACGGGGACTAACGGGGTCATCTGAGGGCAACAAGATGAGGCAACAGTACCCCAGAACGACGCTTGGCTTGGGTGTCATTTTTACTTGAGGCAACAAGGGTGGTCAGGGGCGCCGCCCGGCCGGCTTCCGTGAGAAGGCCAGGGCGGTGATCGGCCCCACACCGGCAACCTGCAACAGGCGCTTGGTCTCCGGGCAGCGATCCTGGCACAGATAGCGAATCTGCGCGTTGTGAGCTTGCGTCGTTTTGCGGTTTACTCTTTCGCTTGCGACGGTATGATGCCGCATCCTGACGTCCGGGGATGAGGGGTATTCATGAAGTGCTTGGTAACGGGTGGATGCGGATTTATCGGGTCGCATATTGCAGAGGAGCTGCTGCAAGGCGGGCACGCCGTCCGGATATACGACAATTTGTCGTCCGGTTTCCTGAAGAACATTGCCGGTTTCCGCGCGGGCGTGGAATTCATCGAGGGAGACATCCGGAACGCGACCGGGCTCGAGGCCGCCATGAAAGGCGTGGAATGCGTGTTCCACGAGGCTGCCCTGGTTTCCGTGTTCGACTCGATCGAGCGCCCGCTGGAGAACAACGACATCAACATCGCCGGCGCGCTCAACACGCTGAACTCGGCGCGGCGAACGGGCGTTCGCCGGATTGTGATGGCGGCCAGCGCGGCGGCGTACGGAAACAACCCGGATTTGCCGAAACGGGAGAGTATGCGTCCGGAGCCGGAGTCTCCCTACAGCGTGACCAAGGTGGCCGGAGAAGCGTACATGAGGGTGTTTGCCCGCCTCTACGGGATCGAGACGGTCTCGCTCAGGTACTTCAATGTGTACGGACCCCGCCAGAACCCCGGCTCGATGTATTCCGGGGTCATCTCCAAGTTCGTGGACACGATCATGAGGGGAGAGGACCCGACGGTGTTCGGGGATGGGCGGCAAACGCGCGACTTCGTGTTTGTGAAGGACGTTGTCCAGGCCAATTTGCTGGCCATGTCCTCCGCTCGGGCCGACCGGGGCGAGGTGTTCAACGTGGGAACGTCCCGCGAGATTTCGCTGCTGGATTTGCTCGAAGCCCTGAGGGAGCTGACCGGACGCGCGTTCACGATCCGATTCGCGCCAGCCCGGCCCGGGGATATCCGGCGTTCCGTGGCGGATGTGAGCCTGGCCGGCTCGGCTCTTGGCTACTCGCCGCGCTGGAACGTTCGCCAAGGGCTACGGGAGCTTCTGGCGGCAGACGCTCGGGGTGAAGAAAATAAGTGAAGAACATCTCGTCCATTTCGGAAATGCGGCAAACATCCCTGGCGTGGAAGCGCGAAGGGAAACGGATCGGTTTTGTTCCTACCATGGGCTTCCTGCACGGGGGGCATCTTGCCCTGATCCGGAAGGCCCGGGAAATCGCCGATGTCGTGGCGGTCAGCATCTTCGTCAATCCGACCCAATTCGGTCCGGGTGAGGACTATGAGCGCTATCCGCGGGACCTGGAACGGGACACGCGGCTGTGCGAGGAGGCCGGAGTGGACGCGATTTTCTGCCCGCGTGTGGAAGACATGTATCCGGAGGGCTGGAGCGTTCACGTTGACGAGGCGCGGCTAAGCGCCGGTCTCTGCGGCCGCTCGCGGCCCGGACATTTCAGCGGCGTTTTGACCGTCGTGGCCAAGCTTTTCAACATCGTTCTCCCGGACACGGCGGTTTTCGGCGAGAAAGACGCGCAGCAGGCGCGTCTTGTCCGGCAATTGGTCGTGGATTTGAACCTGCCGGTCCGGATTCGCGTTTTGGCGACCGTGCGGGAACCGGACGGCCTGGCCATGAGTTCGAGAAACGCGCGCCTGTCCCCTGGCGACCGGAAGCGCGCTGCCGTGCTGTACGGCGCGCTTTGCCGGGCCCAGGCGGCGGTTCGCGGAGGGGAACGGAGGAGTTCGGCGATCCGGGAAAACATGCGGACGTTCATCCTGTCGGCCATGGCGCCGGTGGACATTGAGTACATCGAGATCGTGGACGCCGAGACGCTGGTTCCGGTCGACGTCATTGAAAACGCCACGCTGATTGCTATGGCGGCGATGATAGGGGGCGCGCGGCTGATTGATAATGTGACGGTCGCCCCCGGCGGAGCGCGGTAGAGGGAGAGGCGGTCGGATATCGGTAGTCGGCGGAAGGCGGGAGGTGGCGGGTAGAGGGTGGGAGATGGATTCCGTTGAAAGAAGGTGTTGTGTGGGGTTTTCAGCGCAATCCACCCTCTCACCTCCCACCCACAAGCGATAACCTCAGCCAATACGTCGCCATATTTACCAGCCAGAGCGCTTAGCCCGGATATTTCACGCTTCCGTGTGAAATATCCGGGTTAGGCGGCCTGCGGCGCCCAGCCGCGGCCTTGGCTTCCACCAGCGCGAGCAGGATGCTGTTCGGGTCTGCGTTGAGGCCGGCGAACACAATATCGAAAGCGAGCGCCGATCTCTCGTTCTGGGGGGTTGCGGACAACGCGACGATGCCGGCGCTCGGGCAGAGCTTGACCATGGCGCGCAGGAGGCTCTCGGATTCGTTGCGGAGGAGGTTTTTAGCGACAATGACGCCGTCCAGCGGCGGCGCGCGGCCGATTCGGGCCAGGGCGGACACGGCGTTGTCCGCGCGTTCGACGCGAACCGATAATTCGCTGAGGCGTTTCTCGATCTGGGCGCCTTGATGGCCGGCCGGCACGGCGACGAGGACCGACCAGCGGGCGACGTAGGGCGCGACATCCAGAATCGCCTGCTTGGAATTCCCCGGGACGAGCGGCAGGTTTCCGAAGGGCAGCGCCACGCGATAGAAGGGCAGGCCTTCGGGCGACTTGGTCGAATCGAGGGAGCCGTGGGCTTCCTGGATCATGGAGCGAAGGACGGAAAGGATGACCCCGGATTCCCTGGCCACATCTTGAGCTTCGGACGTCTCCTGGGGCGCTGAGGACCCGGTCGCGGGGGTCGCGGTGAGGATCATCACGCCGGCGAACTGGTTGCCGACGTTGAACGGGCGATCCGGCCTGGGCCGCGTCAGAGTGATGGAAATATTGCCGGGCTCGGGCAGGGCATCGGCGCAAAGGTAGCCGAGGTTGAGCACAATCTGTTCGATCTGCAGGCCCGTGAGGGCAACCGTCGAGATCGGCTCGATCGAAGCGGCGATTTTCCAGCGGTCCGGGAGACTGTCGCTCAGCGTCCGGACGGCCAGGTGGACGAATTCGTGGGCGACATCCGTGAATGGCGGAGTAACGGAGGGCTGGGCGAGGTCGAGGAGATGGTCGGCGAGCGACACGCCGCGCTCGGTGGCCTTGAGGATCTGATCGATCGAGCAGCGCATTTCGAGGGAGCCCGGGGGCAGATGGGAGAGGACGGAGGCGTGGCCGGAAATGACGCAGAGCAGATTGTTGAAGTCGTGGGCAACGCCCCGGGCGATCTGCCCGATCAATTGCAGCCGGGCCAGTTGGCGATTGTGAGCGATCTGCGCGGTGGCGGAGGTGATGTCGCTGATGAGCAGGAAGCCCGCAGACGGCTGGGATCGCAGACGGAACACGCGCGAGGCGTCGTTGCGGACGATGGAGCATTCGATCTCGGAGGGGCCGCGCCGGTCGAGCAGGCGGGCGATCTCGGCCTGGGAAAGGTTTGGGAAGATCCGGCCCAGGGCGGGCTCGTTGCCGAGGTCCGAGGCTAGAAGTCGCTGCGCAGCGGGATTGGACGCGGTTACCCGCCCGCGCTGGTCAATGGCAACAAGGCCGTCGCTGAGGTAGCCCATGCCGCCGACCAGGAGGCCGATGCGGCGGCGGCTTTCCGCCTCGGCGGAGAACCGGATGGCCCAGAGCCCAAAGGCGCCGGCGATGAGCATGAACCCCATCGTGAGCGAGGCGATCAAGATGGCGGCCACCTGAAAATGCTGAGAGGCGATGTGGTGCCGGAGGAAGCCCAGAATCTCCCGAACCGTGACCGACGCAATTGCAAGAAGCACAATCAGCAGCACGGCATAACGCCATGCTTCTCTGGGAAGAAACTTCATAAGCGCCGTGGAGACGATCGGCAGCCGGTAATCGGTGTCAACAGCGCGCCGCGCCTTTCGGAACTAGAGCTGTCGTTTCAGGAGACGGGAAGGCGCCGTGGCGCCCCGCTGTTTCTTTTCGTCGGCGTTTTTATTCAGGTCTTCCATGTCCGCGGTGAACTTCGCCTTGTTGATCTCCCGGGACAGTATGTGCTGGCGGGCCAGCTCGGTCTCGTCCGGCAGGCCGTCCTCGGACTGAATCTTGTCGGGGTTCGCGACGCCGACGGTGACGAAGATGATCGTCTCCTGCTGGCTTTTCTCCTTGTGGGAATGCGTGAACAGGTATTTGCCGATGATCGGGATGTCGCCCAGCAAGGGCACCTTGTTCTCCCGGTCGCGGTCTTCGGTCTCCGTGAGCCCGCCGATGGCCACGGTCTTGCCGCTCTCGAGGCAGAAGATCGTGCTGATCCGCTTGGTGGTGATGATGGGGTACGTCTGCCCATTGGGGGCGACGGCATTCTTCACAAAGCGGGTCAATTCGGGATCGATTTTCAGGGTGATGTTCGTGTCCGTGTTCACGGTGGGCGTCACGATGAGCTTGACGCCGAGGTCCACGGGGTCCCCGGGGTTATAGGTGACGATCGGGGCGCTCATGGTCGTGGCGGGCGTGACCGTGGAGACGAATGGACGCTCGCGCATGCCGATGTGAATGGTGGCGGACTGCTCGTTGGCCACGATGATCTTGGGGTTGGACACGATGCTCACGCCGTTCATCTGCTTCAAGGCGCTCAGGACAAGCCCGAAGGCGTCGGCACCAAGAACGGCGGTGCGGATGTCGGCGATGTTCTTGGTGAACGAGAAGCTGATGGCCTCGTCAACGGTCTTGCCCCGGTAGATCGTGTCGACGATCGCGCGAGTGGGTTCCCCGGCCGAGATCGCCAGCGAGGCGGGCGCCGGCGTCCCGCTGGCGGGGTCGTAGCTCGTGGAGCCGCCCGCCGCAACGCCGCTCTTGTAGCGCTTGTCCTGGGTGTCGAGGTTGGCGCGCCTGTCCCACTGCTTCATGTTCTCGGTGTGGCTGTCGGCCCATTCCCGGTTCTGGTTGATGGACCAGTTCAGGCTGCCGACGCTCACGTTGTACCCTTGAAGGACCTGCCAGTTCACGCCGAGGTCGCGGATGGCCTGGTCGTTGAGCTCGAGGAACTTGGCCTCGATGAAGGCCTGCTTGCGGAACTTGTCCACCTCGCTGACGATCTTCTTGATTTCGGCCTGGGTGGGCGCGGTGGCGCGGACGATCAGGGCGTTGCGGGAGGGGAAGGGCGAGATGGTTCCGCCCTGCCCGACCACGGGGGCGAGGAGCGCCTGCACCTCTGGCACGGTGGCGTAGTTGAGGAAGTAGGTTGCCACCACCAGGGGCTCGGCGCCGGCGATCTGGGGGGCGATCGTATAGACGCCGGAGCCCGCCGGGGTCTCCGTGAGCGCGAGCTGGTGCATGCCCAGGATGGACTCCAGGGCCGGCTTCCACTCGACGTCCGTGAAGTTGACCGTCACGCGACCGCGGAGGTTGGTGGGATTGTACAGGATGTTGGCTTCCGCGATCTTGGTGAACATCCGCGCGACATCAACCATCTCGACGTCGTCGAGGGTGAGGTTGATCTTGCCGGCAGCCCGGCTGGCCACGATCTTGGCGCCCTTGACTTCTCCCGTCTCGGACACCACTTGCACGAAGCCGCTGTCGGCCCCCTCCTTCGTGATGGTCTCGGGGATGGGGATCGGCACGGCTTCCGGCTTCTCGGCTTTCGGGGTGGCGGTTTCCGGGGTCTCTGGTTGGGCGGCTGGGGGAAGTTCGTCCTCAACCTTTTGGGGCGCGTCGGGTGCCGGCGCGGGCGTGGCCTCCACGGGGGGGACCGGCGCAGCCGGCTTGGCCGGAGGGATCGGGGCGTCCTGTTGGGCCGTGATGACGAAGGCGGTCATGAACGCCGAGACCGCCAGCAGCAATCCGAGCAGATAAAATCGAGTTTTCATCGTGTGTGCCTCCGTATGCCTTGGTCTAGGTTACTTCTGCTCGACGTAGGACTTGACCTGATTGTTCTTGGAATCGTACACCGTGATGATGTTGATCCCCGTCACGTCGTTCGTGTTGCCCGTGTACTGCACGGTGCTTCCCGAATCGGTGTTGAGCGTGCCCTTGGTCTGGTCGCTGACGACCCAGAGGTAGCCTCCGCTTCCGCCGTAAACGTTGAAGGTCTGGGTGCCACCCGCGGCATCGCCCTGGTTGACGATGTTCGTCCCGGAAGGCTGGATGGTCAGCGGCGAGCCGCCGATCGTGGCAATCGCGGCGTCGCCGTTGGCGTCATGGACGAGGATGGTCCGGGGGGCCACCGCGGCAGCCGTGTACAGGGCTTGGTAGTTGCCTCGCCGCTCCAAGGTGCCCGACCCGCCCAGGACCACCCAGGTGTAGGGCAAACGGCCCCCACTCGCGGTGAACAGGATCTGGTCGCCGATGTCGACGACGTTGGTGAATGCCGGGCTGATCGTCACCACGATGCGTGTGCCGGAATGGCGGGGATCGCTCACGTATGGATGATCCTCGAAGTACTGGTCGAGGTCGCCGTCGTCCGGTTCGTCTTCGCAGCCCGGGCAGGCCACGAAGAGGCTTCCGAGCACAGCCAGCGGGAGCAACAACAGCGCGCATTTCCTGATCCTTTTCATCGTCTTCTCCTTCGGCTTGTCCTTCGGCTTGTCCTTCGGCCGTCGTTCGACGATCGGCCGGAAGGCCGTGTTCCGTCCCCATCCGGGCTAGTCTTTCCGAATGGGGATCACATCCAGTCTGTCGTAACCGATTCCTTTTTCGTTGATCGCCGTGATCTTCCAGCGGTACCAGGCGTCGCCCTTCCGGACTCTGATCTGGTCGCCTTCCTCGACCAGTCCGATGCCCTTGAACATGGCGATCCACTTGCCTTGAAGGGTTTTGGAGACGGCCGCGAGCTCGAGAGATGGCCACGCGATGTCGTGGGTTTTCTTGACCTCTTCCGGATTCTCCTGCTGTGACTGGTCCTTGGACCGCGCGAGTTCCGGTTTCCGCAGGTCGGGTTTTTTGTAGCCGATGGGCCAGAATGGGTCCCGCAATTCCGCGGCGATGGCGCTGGTCTGGCCGGCGGCGTCCGGCGCGACTGTCGAACTCGCGTTGGTCGTCGGTGCCTGCCCACGGGCCGGGCCGGCGCACAGGCCCGCGATCAGCACGGCAGGGAGGAGGATCGCGGTCAGGCGAGCTCTGCCGGCGACCCAACCTTGTGGCTTTTGTGAGTCTTGTGACACTACAGGCCAACTTCTTCTCAAGAAGAGAAGATTCTGAACAGAAGGCCGCAAAGAGCGCGAAGCACCACCTACCTTTGCTGCCTTCGCGATCTTCTGTTCAAGTTCTTCGGTTGCGGGCGAAGGCTCAAAAGACACAAGAAAGCTTCGCACAAAAACAAGAAGTTCGGCTCTAGTGGCCTTCATGGCGTCGCGTCTTTCTGGCCTTGGAAGCGGCGTCCAGGTCCGATGCCAGTCGGGCCGTCATTTCGTGGTGGTTGGCCCAAATAGGGGTGTGCATGGACAGCGTGATCGTATGGTTCAGCGGATCGCCCGAGTTGGGGAGGATGGACAGATGGATAACTGCCATGGCCGGGTTTCGGTTTTCGATAAATTGCAGGAGGCGGACCAGGTCTTGAAGGCCGCACTTCGGGTTGATGTTGAACGCGTAGGCGCGCACCACCGAACGGGCGCCTTCCGCATGAGGCAGGTCTGTTCGTCCGATTTCTCCGGGCGCGGCCAGTTTCAAGCCCGACTCCCTGGCCCAGTCTTCGACCATCTCGCCGACGCCCAGCGCATAGTTGTCGCCAAGCCGCGGTTTCAGGAAATGGGTTTCGGAGAACGCCTCGATGTTCGAGAGGAATTCGTGGTTCTTGCCGGCGTTATCGGCAGTGACCTCGAGATATTCCTGCGCTTCCTTGATCTTTGTCTGGAGCTGTTCCATTCCGGCCTTGCGTTCTTTCCTGGCCTTGATCATTGGACGAATGCCGAACGCGACGGCCGCGTAAAAGATGCCCACTCCCAGGATCACGCCGAACACCAGGATTTGGACGCGTTCTTTCTTGTTTTCGGGAAGCTTCATGGCGCGAAACACTTCGGTTCGTATACGCACGTGATCGCAAACAGCCGGTCGTCGCGGCTGGCGGTTGCGGACATATCGGCCCAGCCCCGTATCGTGACGGTCTGGAACCGGCCGGCGAACGGGGCTGCGGACTTCAGCCGGCTCACGAGCAACTGGATGTTTTTCTCGGCATTGCTCCCGACGGATTTCCCCTCGAGTGTCATCGCGTAGAATCGTCCGAGGGCCACGCCGTTCGCGGGCTTCAACTCGTGCCCGAGGTTGAGCGACATCAACTGAATCTCGGCGGGAACTTGTTCGAACAGCCCGGCCAACTGCTCGCTGAAGTTCACGCGGGAGGCCGGCCAGCCGTCGATCGCTTTCCAGACTTGGCGTGTCCTGGTCAAGTCGGCGCTGAGTTTCTCGGCGACTTCTTTCTTTTGCTTCAGGCCGCGCCATGTGTCCTCCGTGTTTCGGAGCGCGGCCCGACCTTTCATGCCGCTAAGCACGGACAAGACGATGGCCAGAGCGATGACGGCGGGAACGACCATGCCGGATACGCGCGCCGCCAACTTGAGGCTCAGCGCGCCGGGACTGCGGCGCTCCGAATCCAGCATCAGGTCGACGCGCAGGTTCATGATTCCTCCAAGTCCGCCAGACAAGCGCCCACAGCGGCGGCCAGCCGCCATTCTTGCCCCGCCAGGTTTTCGGGCGCCGCGCCAGGCGCGATTGTCAGCCCTTCCAGCGGATTCCAGCTGATCAACTCGATGCCCAGCGCGGTTCGCATCTCTTCGAGCATGTCTTTCGACGTCCCAAAATTACCGGCGACATACAGAGCGGCGACGCGACAATTCTCCCGGCGTTCCACGAAATCGCGGGATATAAGGAGCTGCTTGATCAACGGTTCGAGCACCTCATTGATCGCCTGGGAGATGTCGAACGCGCCATCGGCCAGAATACTGAGGGCGGTTTCCTTGTCGACGCCGAGTGATTCCTGGACTTTGGCCACAATCGAGTTTGACCCCGTGGGAAAACGCCGGATCAGGGCCAGGACGCGTTTGTTGAAGATGGAGAATGTCGTGGTGTTCGCGCCGAAATCCAGCAGGGCCAGAGCCGTATCCTTCTTCTGATTAACTGACGAACTGTTCAGGAAGGTTGTCATGACGGCCAGCGACGAGATTTCCAGGGAAAAGGGGGCCGGCGCGCCGAATGGGAACAGCTTCGGGACGATGCCTGCCTGGGATTCCGGCAGCGCCACGGCGAGGAACTTGCTCTCTCCCCGGCCGTGGCTTTCGAAAACCAGTTTGTACGAGATTCGGTGCTTGTCCGGCTCGGTCAATCCCAGGCCCTGGACGATCTTCTGTTCGGTTTCCACATCCAGTTGGCCGGGAAAAGTCAGCAGTTTGATCACCGCGTTGTCACCCGGCACCGCGAGCGCGGCATATTTGGCCTTGAACTTCTGGGGGAGAGAGAGCACGGGGACGGGCGTGGGTGGCTGGTCGGCCTGCTGTTCCGGCAGATCCGTTCTTGGAAAGATTTCCGCCGCCGTCAATACCATCTGGTCATTGCTCTTGTGCAAGCGGGCGACCCTGGTCTCTCGGGAATCCAAGTCGATTCCCACGACATTCTGAGGCCCGCGCTTCATCTTCTCCAGAAACTCTTTAAACTCTTTTGCCGATTTCATAGCTTTCAAAAACCCGACTGCAGTCCGACGAGAATAATAAAGCAAGTTCTGTGCAATACAACAATAAAAACCTCGTCAGCAGAATCTGGGATGCAAGACAGGAAAGTTACATTTTTGCGGAAAAGGCTTGTATCTCCCTTTTTTGCATATAGTATTGTATAAGT
>JASEHE010000071.1 GCA_030018915.1 Verrucomicrobiota bacterium | reverse complement strand
GGCCAATTCCTTCAGGTGCGCGCCCGCTGCGGGCGGGCACCTGAGTAGTTACGTTGTCTTTCTCTTCCACGAACACGTGGATCAACGGGTGAGTCGCGCGGGCCAAGGCCAGGAAATCGAGCAATTCCCGGTAGGTAAGCGTCGGCGTGGCGAAGACCAGGATCACGCGCAGGCCCGGCCCCTTCTCGTTCAGGGTCTTGCGCAATGCCGGCGCGTCCGCCACCATGAAGTTCGTGGCCGTCAGTTCTGGCTTGATCTCGCCCTCATTCCACGTTTGCTTGATCTGCGTGAGGACGCCGGACACCTGGGCGTCCTTCTTACCCAACCGCAGCTCCCAAGGCTGTGCGAAACGCGCCGCGCGATCCTTGAAGCTTGAATCCGGCGCAAATGCCCGGTAGTAGAGATCGTTCGACGACGGCGGCTCCATTCGGACGCCTTTCTCCGTATCGATCAAAGCCAGCGCCGCGCACGTATCCCGCAAAACTTTTACGCTCAGGCCGCCGTCCGGCTTCAGCATAACGAACGGATCGCGCCCGTCTTTCGCGAGCGCCGCGAACGCGGCCAACACGCCGTTCAGGTCGTTCGTAGCGGCAACGGTCTTTCCATCCTTGCCCGTGAGCGTGAACTTCACCTGGCCCAACTCCGACACCCTGGCGCCGTCTCTGGCCGCCACCGCCAGCGTGAGATCAATCACGCGCCGCTTCTCATCTTTATATTCCGGTTCGATCGTAATGGCCAGCAGGGCCTTTTCCGGCAGACCCATCGCGGGGTTCACGGCGAGGTTGTTGTAGGTTTCTTTCTGGTGAGCGGGGCGCGGCACGTCGAGCACGGTGGTCGGCTCGTTGTAGTTGGAAGCGATGGAGTTCGGATCGTACACATCCGCGGCATAGGCCTTCTTTCCCGGCGCCTCCTTCATCTCCACGAAATCGGAACCGGTGAATACCAACCCGGTCTCCTCCAGCGGTTTGCCGGTCTTCTTGTCCAGGAACAGCTTCTCCATCCGGAACGGTCCCACTTGATTGCCATTGGCATCCTGGTGCGAGATGCTCATGAAGACCCGCTCGCCCTTTGGCCAGAACCGGAGCTTCTCGAAATCTACGCGCCGCCCTGGTTCCATCCCGATGAACCGCAGCGCGTCGTGAAGATCGCTGGGCCTGGCAAACGAGACCGCCAGGGCCTCATAGTCGTGTCCGCTGTTCTCCGCGATTACGAAAAACTCAGGCGGATGGCCATTAGCGCCCAACCCGGTGGACTCGGCCCAAAACGCGACCCGCTTTGCCTTCCGGTTTGCCAGAAGTCCGGGCTTCACCAGCATGTCAGGGTTCTTGCCGTGCTTTTCGACATTCTCCCGCTCGATCTTTGCGACGGCCGCCTTGTTTCGTTCGCGAGCAGCCGCCTTACTGTCGGCCGCCGAACCCGCCTGCCGTTCCGGCGCCTGCGCGCAGCCGAGCCCGGCCGCCGACACCGTCGCAATAACCGCCGCCGCTGTCTTCACCTTGCGCAAGATCATAAATATTGTCCTTGTCCGTTTCCGCGATTCGCGTTCATTTGCGTGATTCGCGGGCTTCTCTCTCTCCCCTGCTCCGCGGCCCTTTGTCGCGCGCGGTTCATCGTCCGTCACTCGCCTCGAAATACGGCGAAGGCGGATCCACCGTGAGTTGCAGTTCCTTTGGCGTCCATTGGACTGGGGCGGCCGGGCGCCCCGCGCCCGGCCCGAACAAGCGGCTCAGCCCCGAGACAATGAAGACAATGATCAACAGCACGGCTGCGGCCAGAACAGCCATTTTGGCGGGCGATTTCAGGAGCTGCGCGAATGAAAATTCCTCCAGCATCTTGTCCGCCCATCCCGCCAACGCGCGGCCCCAGCGCGTCATGCGCTGGCCCAGCCGGCGCATGAACCCGGCAAAAGCGGCGATCCCCGAGACCTCTCGAAGGCGATCCATGCTCGCCGGACAGGTCCCTTCAGCCTGAAGTTTGAGCGATTGCCCTTCCGGCGTCTTGGGGCGCGCGCCTGGCTCTCGCAGCGCGAACGGCGGCTTTGCCGCCGGCGAAAGAACAGGCGGAGACGCCTCGGCCTCCATGTTGGCCGGTTGCGCCGGCCGCGCGGCCGGCGGCGCCGGAGCAGCGAGGGGAACCCAAGCTTGCGGCTTAGACGCCGCGGATGCCACGCCTGCCATCGGCATTCCAACCCGCGAAAAGAGGTCCGGCTCCGTAAATTGCCGGTCCGATTTTCGGGCTCGCGGCTTTTTTTCTTCTTCCGCCGGCGGTTCGGCCGGCCTGGGTTCCGCCGGCCTTGGTTTGGGCGGCTTCGATTCCGCGGACCGGGCCGTCAGCGGCGCCGGCGCCTCCGCTTCCCGTTCCTCCGACGTGGTCGCCACAATCTGTTCCGGTCCCATGGACGAGACCTTCGGACCGCCGAAGCGAGCTGCGTACTCCGCGATCAGCGGCTGCGGGTCCAGTCCGACGTGCTCCGCGTAGAGCCGGATGAAGCCCTTGCCGTAGATGGTCGCGGGAATCTTGCCGAAATCCTCCTGCTCGAGCGCCTCCACCTGTCGAACCATGATTCGGGTGGCCGCCGCCACCTGAGACGTCGTCTCCTTCTTGGCCAACCGTGCCTTGCGCAGTTGTTCGCCCAGCGCCATGCGTCACCCCGCCTATTGATCATCCGCGGGTTCCGACAAATCGCTCCCATTCATGTTGTCGGGAATCTCCCCGTCAAGGTCAATCAGTATCTCGCGCGGATCGGACCCGCGCGGCGGGCCTACAATCCCTTTCTGTTCGAGGATATCCATGATTCGGGCGGCGCGAGTATAGCCGATTCGCAATCGTCTCTGCAACGAAGAAGTGGATGCGCGGCGCGTTTCGCGAATGATTTGCAGGGACTGTTCGATCAGTTCGTCGTCCGCCTCGTCGTCGTCCGCCACGTTCCCGGTCTTCTCGATCCTCTCTTTGATCTCCATCTCGTAGCGCGGCTCGCCCTGCTTCCGCCAGAACTCCACCACCCGGTGAATCTCCTCGTCCGCTGCCCAGGCGCCCTGGGCGCGCACAAGCTTGCTGACCCCGGGCGGCAGGAACAGCATGTCGCCCCGGCCCAGAAGTTTGTCGGCGCCCACGGTATCCAGGATCGTGCGGCTGTCCACCTTCTGGGCGACCTGAAACGCGATGCGAGCCGGGAAGTTGGCCTTTATCGTGCCCGTGATCACGTTGACGGAAGGCCGCTGAGTCGAAAGGATCATGTGGATTCCGACGGCCCGCGAGAGCTGTGCCAGCCGCGCTATGCTGTTCTCGATTTCCGCTTGGTCCGCCAGCATCAGGTCCGCGAGCTCGTCAATCACGATAACCACGTAGGGAATTTTCTCGGGGACCTGGTCCCACTCGGCCGGCGTTTCCTTCTCGTCCGGTTCCTTTCGAGGGATCGCCCGATGATTGAAGCTCTCGATGTTTCGAACGCCCGTCCGGGCAAAGAGCTTGTAGCGCCGTTCCATCTCGTTGATCGCCCAGCGCAGGCCCAGGCCGACCTTCTTGGGATTCGTGATGACCGGCACGATCAGATGCGGCAGGCCGTTGTAGCTCGAGAACTCCACGATCTTCGGGTCCACAAGCATCAGGCGCATTTCGTCCGGGCGCCTGGTCATCAGGAGGCCCAGCAGGATCGAGTTGATGCACACGGTCTTGCCCGACCCCGTGGCGCCGGCCACCAGGAGGTGCGGCATCTCCGTGAGGTCCGCCACGATATCCTTCCCGGCCACGTCCTTACCGATGGCCATCGGGACTCTCGCCCGGTCGGACCGCCACTCGTCGCCCGCCAGAATCTCCCGGATGTACACCATGTTGGCGATCACGTTAGGCACCTCGATGCCCACAACGCCCTTGCCTGGGACGGGCGCCTGCACGCGCACGTTGGTCGCCTTCAGCGACAGGGCGAGGTTGTTGCTGAGCGCGCTGATCTTCTCCACCCGCACGCCGGGCGCCGGCAGCAGCTCGTAGCGCGTGACCGTCGGTCCCTTCTCCACGTTGGTGGCCTCCGCTTCGATGCCGAACTCCTTGAGCGTCTCGATCAGAATCTTGGAGGCGATTCCGCTGTCCGCCACAATGGCGCGGTCCGACGACGACGGCATGGCATCCAACAGGTCGAGGGACGGGAGCTCATACACGCGGCTGAGCGCCTGGTCCGCCGCGAGTTCGCCGCCCGGAGTCTCCTCCGCTGGAACGGGTTCGGGCGCCGAGCCGGGTTCGAACTTGCGCCTGGGCGCCTCCTTCGGCCGAGGCGGCGGCTCAGGCTGCTCCTGAACGCGGCCGGCCCGCGTCTCCTGTTCCGCGCGCCGGCACCGCTCGATTTCGGCCTTCAGGGCGTGATCTCTGGCCTCCTGCAACTCACGGCGATCGCGCTCGCGCTCATCGCGTTCGTCGCGCTCGTCGCGGTCCTGCGCGCGCTGCTGCCGGGCCAGCGCCTTCTCGAGATAGAGGCGCTGTTTCTCGAGTTCGCGCTCCTGCATCTCGATGAGCCGGCGTTTGTCGGCCGGCTTCGAGACCATGTCGTCCAGCCCGCTCCTGAGCCGGGTCAGCCAGCCCCACACGTCCCGGATCGTCCGAAGGATCGTCCCCATGCCGAGGGACATCACGAGCGAGACGACGAAGACCGATCCAGTCAGGATGCCCGCGCCAACGGGCTTCAGCCACCGGATCAGGAAGCCTTTCATGACGAGCCGGCCCAGCAGGCCGCTCGTGTAGGGATCGATGTTGAGCGCCGTCCGACGTTCCGCCCACCCCGCCTCGAAGAACTCTTGTATGAGGACGGCCGCCAGCACAAAGGCGGAGCACCAAGCGATCTGCGGCCACACGCGGCGCGCCCGGCTCAGAATCAGCGCGAGTCCGGCCAGCGCCAGCCAGAGCGGCGCCAGGTAGGCCCCGACGCCGAGCGTCACGAACAACCAGAACGCCAGCCATGCCCCGACCGGGCCGATCATGTTCTGAGGCGTCTGCGGTTCGCGCGCCTTGAGCAGTGGAATGTCCGCCCAGTCGTACGAGAGGAGGCTCGGAACGACAAACACCACGAGAACAAGGAGCAGAACGCCCCAAACAGGCCGGGTTCCCCGTTCGCCTTCGGCGCGGTTATTGCTCATTGGCGTCATCCCTCATCAGCTTGCCGGTCCGGACTCGCGCCCGATCCGGCTGAACGCTGACGATCGCGATTCGCTCGCCGGCGGTGTGGACGCGGACCAGTCGTTCCACTGCCCCGGTGGCCGGGAGCCCGGCGCCGTCCACAAACACCAGCGGCGTCCGAATGCTCGAGATGTCCGCTGCGGCGCCGCGCAGGCTCACGTTGACGGTCGGCGGCTCGACAATGAGGCTGCTCAGTTCTCCGCTTGGCTCCACCAGGGCTGTAATCACCACGTTCGTCCATTCCCGGACGACCGGCATTTCGGGATCGGCCGGACGCGCCTCCGGCGGCGCCTTCTCGACCACGGCCCGCCGCGCCAACGTGAACCGCGCCACTGCCGGTTCGATCTTCACCACGCGCGTCGCGTACCTTCCTTCGATATCCCGTTCCCGAATCGAGATCGTCTCGTCCTTGCCCTGCCGCAGCCGCACTACCGCCTTGAGGTGCTTCGGGTCGATTCTGCGCAAGTCCTCGCGCGACCCACGCAGGGTTACCCGCGCGGACAGCGGGTCCTGCTCGACCACTTCGATGCTCGGCTCGGTCAGAACCGGCTCTATAGGCACGACGTAGCTGTCCTCTTCTTTCGTGGCGCTGCGGATGCTATGCAGGGTCAGAATCGCCAGGGCCAGCGCCAACAGTTTGATCGCTTTGTTCCGGGTGAACGCGTTTCTGACCCAATCATGAACCTTGCCCGCCACGATCGTTCTCCTTTGCCGTTTGTTGCTCCGACTCGGCGATGCCGGCCGGCGTCAGGTCGAGCCTCGACTGGACCCGCCGCCACACGCTCCGCGAGAGCGACTGCTTGTGCAGCGCCGAGAGAAACCGTTTCAGCCGGCCGCCGTCAATCCCCTGGCTCAGCCGGCCGCGATAGCACACGGAGATGCTCCCGGTTTCCTCGGAGACCACCACCACCGCCGCGTCGCTCTCCTCGCTCAGGCCCACGGCCGCCCGGTGCCGGGTCCCCAGCGTCTTTTGCAAGTCCATGCTCTGCGACAGCGGGAACACGCACCCGGCCGCCACGATCCGGTTGCCGTTGACGATCGCGCCTCCGTCGTGCAGCGGCGTGTGCGGAAAGAAAATGCTGGAGAGCAGCTCCGGGATCAGCGGCGCGCCGAGGTGGATGCCCGTTTCCTGAACCGCCTTCGTCTCCACCTCGCGCTCGATCGCGATCAGCGCGCCGATCTTGTGCTCGGCCAGGTACTCCACCGCCTGGATGACGTTGTCTATCGCCGTGCGGTTGTCGGCTCCCAGCGCGAACACGCGCCCTTTTCCCAACTCGGCGAGCGCGTTGCGAATTTCCGGCTGAAAGATCACCAGCAGGGCAAAACCCAGCACGACCCAGAACCGGTTGAGAATCCACGCCAGAGCGTCCAGATTGAACAACTGCGTCAGCGCGATCAGGACCAAGATCAGCGCGCTGAGGCCGACCAACGCCTGCGCCCCGCGCGTCCCCCGAAAAAAGAGAAAAATGTGGTAATACGCCAGCCAGAGAATAACGACCTGCACGACCTCATTAATCCCGAGGGATGAAATACCCGCCCACATCCGTTTGTTTCCTTCGCAACGCCGTGGCAACGCGGACGGCGTCGCGCGATTCCTTCACGTCGTGCACCCGCGCCACGCGGGCCCCGTTCAGCGCGCAGAATACGAGAGCGGACAGGCCGGATGCAAGCCTTTCGTCCACGTTTCGCCCAGTCAGCTTGCCCAGGAAACTCTTACGCGACAGGCCCACCACCACGGGGCGCCCGCAGGCGCCCAACGCATCCAGGTGGGCCAGCAGTTCCAGATTGTGGTCAACAGTCTTGCCGAAGCCGATGCCGGGATCAACAGCCAGCCGCTCCCGTTCCAGACCGAAAGCCACGAGGGCCTCCACGCGTCCGCACAGGTAGTCCCGGACTTCCCGGACCACATCGTCATAGCGGGGATCGGCCTGCATGGCGCGCGGCGCGCCTTTTCGGTGCGTCAGGACGACTCCGGCGCCGGATTCCTTTGCCACGCCCGCCATTGCCGAATCGTCAGTCAGGGCCGACACGTCGTTGATGATCTCGGCGCCGGCCCGCACCGCCTCAGCCGCCACCGCGGCTTTGGTTGTGTCCACGGAGATCGGGATGTCCGACCGCTCGCGCATGGCCCGGATAACGGGGATCACGCGCCGCAGCTCCTCGGCTTCGTCAACCGCATCGGCGCCCGGACGAGTGGATTCCCCGCCGATATCCAGGATGTCGGCTCCCTGTTCAGCGAGGGCGAGACCGCGCGCCACGGCGCTTGCCGTGTCCGGAAACCGGCCGCCGTCCGAGAAGGAATCCGGGGTCGCGTTCAAGACTCCCATGATCAGCGGCCGCTCGGCCAAGTCGAATTCGCGTTTGCCGCAGCGCCACCGCGCGATGCCTGTCGTTACCGGCGCATTCGCGGCCTTTGTGCCACTCATGGCCAACCCTGTTTCTTCCGCGCGCGGCCGGCCACGGCTACGCACCGGGACGAGACGGCTCGGCCGCCGTGGTCTTTCCGGCCACGCCGGGCACGATCGCCGGGGAACCGGAAGCGCCCGACTGCTTGCGGCCGAGGTCGTTCGGTTTCGAAGACTCGTCCTTTTCGCCGGCCGCCGGCCGCTTTCGCTTCTCGATCTCGATCCGTTCCGCTTCCGTGAAAATCCGCCCGCGCGTGACGATCTCTTCCACTTCCCTGCCGTCGAGCGTTTCCCGCTCGAGCAACAGTCCGGCGATCATCTCCAGCTTGTCGCGGCGGGCGGTGAGGATGTCGCGGGCCCGCTCGTGGCACTTCCGAAGCAGGGCGTTGACCTCGACGTCAATCCGCGTGGCCGTGTCCTGGCTGTAGTCCTGGCTCCGCGTGATGTCCCGGCCCAGGAACATCAACTCTTGGTTCTCCCCGAAGGTTTGGGGGCCCAGGTTCTCGCTCATGCCCCAGTCGCAGATCATAAATCGGGCGATCCGGGTGGCCGTCTTGAGGTCGTTGCGCGATCCGTTGGTGATGTCGCCGAACATGAGTTCCTCGGCCGCCCGGCCGCCCATGAGCACGGAAAGCTGGCTTTGCAGCTTCGCCTTGCTCTCAGAGAAGCGGTCCTTGTCCGGCAGCGACATGGTTGCCCCCAAGTACATGCCGCGAGGAATGATGGTGACCTTGTGCAGGGGCTCGGCGTGCTCGATCACCTGCTGCACGAGGGCGTGGCCCGCCTCGTGGTAGGCCGTGTTGCGTTTCTCGGTCTCGTCCATGACGCGGCTGCGTCGTTCGCGGCCCCACATGACCTTGTCCCGCGCTTCCTCCAGGTCCGCGAGTTCTACCGTCGGCTTGTCGCGGCGGGCGGCCAGCAGCGCGGCTTCGTTCATCAGGTTCTCCAGGTCGGCTCCGGAAAAGCCTGGAGTGCCGCGCGCGATCCGGCGCAGGTCGCCCAGGCCGGCCAGCTTGATGCTCCGCGCGTGAATTCGCAGAATCTTCTCGCGGCCGTCCAGGTTGGGCAGGTCAATCACGATCTGCCGGTCGAACCGGCCCGGCCGCAGCAGCGCCGGGTCCAGGACGTCCGGCCGGTTCGTGGCCGCGATAATGATCACGCCTTCCTGGGTGTCGAACCCGTCCATCTCGACGAGCAGGGCGTTGAGGGTCTGCTCGCGCTCGTCGTGCCCGCCGCCGATGCCCGAAAACCGGCTGCGCCCGACGGCGTCAATCTCATCGATAAAGATGATGCAAGGCGCGTTCTTCTTGCCCTGCTCGAACATATCCCGCACGCGGGACGCGCCCACGCCCACGAACATCTCGACGAAGTCCGAGCCGCTGATGCTGAAGAACGGAACGTCCGCCTGGCCCGCAATCGCCTTGGCCAGCAGCGTCTTGCCCGTGCCCGGCGGACCCATCAGCATGACGCCCTTGGGAATGCGGCCGCCCAGCTTCTGGAACTTCTTGGGGTCCTTCAGGAACTCGATGATTTCCTCAACTTCCTCCCTAGCCTCGTCAATGCCGGCCACGTCTTCGAAGGTGATCTTCTTGCGGTCCCGGGTCAGGCGCCTGGCGCGGCTTTTGCCGAAGCTCAGGGCCGACGAGCCCGCGTTGCGCATCTGCCGCATGAAGATGAAATAGAGGATGCCCACGATCAGCAGGATCGGCAGCACGCTGGAGGCGATCTGCCAGAGGATGGGGCTCTGGGGCGGCACGCTGAACGGCACGCCATTCGCGCGGAGGAACTCCTCGATTTTATCCGAGTTGCGGATGTACACCTTGAAGCGCCGGGGTTTGTGGCCGGGCTCGGTCTTGAGCCGGCCGCGAACGTAGGTGATGCCCGTCGCCTCCTCAACGATCTCCGCTCCCGCCACCTGCCCTTCCTCGACCAGTTCCACGAAATTGGGCGCATACGGGATTTCCTCGCTCGCGCTCTTCTGCTTCATGCCCACGTAGGCCATCAGCCCGAGCATGGCCAGAATGATCGCTCCGGCCAGAATGCCGCGCGGCGGTTGGGCGCCATCCGGGCCAGGTCGGCGCGAATCGGGCGAACGGTTCGGTTTGGGCGTCGTTTTGTTCTGCATACCCAACCTCTCTCAAGGCGCACGCCAATATACTACCCCCAGGAAACACAGGGTCAATTCAGAAAAGGGCATGTTGAAACTTTGCCTTTAGGGCGCGTGTGTCTTTTCTGCGCCGGGTCGCCCCCGCGCGGGAGTAGGAAGTTCTTCCTCGATGCGGGGCGGCGCATCGTTGGTCTGAGCGAGGTCCGACTCCGTGGCGCCGGCGGGCGGGGAGTCGGCGCTGCGGCAGCCGGCCAGAGCAAGCAGAACGCGCCCGCATGCTAGGACGGGCCACCGCATTGGGGGAGAAATCTTGGTGGTGATCATTAGAGGACGATCTTGGCGTTTGGCGCCGCCCGATGGAGCAAATTGGCCGCCTGTCCGACTATGGCTGCGTCAATCATCTCTCAAGATACTGCCACGATGATCGGCGATTGGGGAGCAAACTTTTTCCTGACCCAGATTGAACCTAAAAAGGTAACTACTCAGCAGGCATCCCGCGGCGGGATGCCTGCTGAGGTAAAAGGGGCA
>JASEHE010000070.1 GCA_030018915.1 Verrucomicrobiota bacterium | reverse complement strand
CGGGGCATGAGAGCAGAACTCGATTGGTCTGGCAAGCGGTTTTCTCAGGTAGGTGGTGGCGCGGTGGCGACCGTTACAATCGGGCCAAATTTTCTATTGACCTGTCTCGCCGCCTCGCTATTATATAGACCGCGATCGCGATCAATTGGACGGATTTTGGAAGACGCTCGGGAGTTCGACGAACATGCCCAACACCAAGAGCGCGGCCAAGCGAGTCAGGACATCCGGCGAGCGCCGGGCCATGAACCGGGCCAGCAAGGGAAAGATCGGCGCCGCGCGCGTTCGGTTTCTCAAAGCCGTGTCCGGCGGCAGTCAGGGCGAAGCCATCGGGATGTTCAAGGAATTCTGCTCCGCAGTGGATAAAGCGCTCAAGAGAGGCGTGATCAAGGCGAATGCCGCCGCGCGCAAGAAGTCCCGGGCCGCCGCAAGACTCAACGGCCTCATCAGCAGCCAACCCACTGCGTAGGACTTGCCCTCGCTTTCTTCTGCCGACACCGAGAGTTTTTCCTACCAGCATTCCGCCACGCTCTCCAGGATGCGATGCGCCAGGTCCTGGGCCAGCCGCGGCAGCGCCTCGCGTTTGGGCGTGGACAAATCCCCCGTGGCTTCAAATCTCGCCTCCCCAATCACCGGCCGGTCAACGAGTTTTTCTTCCTGGGTCTTCCGGCGGAACACCACGCGCGCGGTCGCCTTCATGCGAAACTCCCGGCCCATCGTCACATCGCGCCGATCGTACCGGATCGGCGCCTGCTCGAACTCGGTCAGCGTCACCTCCAGGATGGCGTCAGCCTGCTCGGGCGCAACCACGCGGAGATTCCCGTCTTTTTGAATCTCTTGGAGCATCGCGCGGGTCGTCTCCGCCTCTAGTTGTGGCTCCCGCGTCCGGTTGACGAACGGGGCAACGGAAACGGCCCGGATGTCCCGGGGCAGGGCGCTGCCCAGCCGGTAGCCGAGGGCCGTGCAGCCGGCCAACAGCGCCGGCACAAGCCACGCGGCATCGGCGAGCAGAGCCGCCGCGAACCGCCCGATCGTCCCCGCCGTTCTTCCGCCTCCATTCTTCATTCGCTATTCTCCACTTGTTTCCGAATCAGTCCTCATCCGCCGTTGACGCTTTCAAGGCTTCGATGCGCGCGCGGGCCTGTTCCGCATGCCGGGACCTGGGGAACTTTTTCAGAAAATCAGTGTAGGCGATGACCGCCGCCTCGGGACGCCGGGCGATCTGGTCATAGAACACCGCCCGGCTGTAGTACTGGCCGTCCAGGCGCGCCCGCAGATCGTTCAGGCGCCGCCTTGACTCGGCCGTGTTTTCGTTTTCCGGGTAGTCCGCGAGAAAGGCGGCGAGCGCCGACAGCGCATGGCGGCAGCGGTATTCGTCGCGCGGATTCGCGTCGGACTCGCGGCCCAGACAGCAGGCGCGACGAAAGGCGGCGGACGGGGCGTAAGGGCTCTTTGAATGCCGCAACTGAATCTGCTCATAGGCCCGAATGGCGTCCGCATGGTCCCCGAGTTCTTCCCGGATCATTCCGATGTGTAACCACGCCTCCGGCGTCCGCTCCCAGCGTGGGGCGTTTTCGACGATCTTCTCCAGGAGCGGCAGCGCAGCCTCCGGCGAGCGCACCCCGGGGAATAGCCCCCAGAAGGTCATGGACCGCTCGTCCATGATGACCCGGGCAATTCGAAATTGCCGGTCCAGCGCCTCGCCATAGGGGAACCGGCCCGCGTAGTGCTCGATCAGGTACTGATACTCCTCGAAAGCCTTGGCATACTTGCGCCGGCTTTCGAGCAGCCGCGCGTACGCGAACTGCGCGTCCGGCGCCTGAGCGGCATCCGGCCACTTGCGCGCCAGCGCCAGGCACTCGTCCTCGGCAGCGCCCACGCGTCCGTCGCGCTCCAACTGCCGCGCGTAGGCCAGTTGTTCGACGGGATTGGCCATGGCCGGCTGGCGCGAAAACCAGCCGAGAGTCTTGCGCGCCCTTTCCGGAGCCTTGTCCGCTTCCAGCGCCCCCATCGAATCCGCGCGGTCGTCGAATCCGAGTCCGTGCCGCCCGCACCATAGGGCCAGGCCGCACAGGAGCATGACCCTCAGCAGCCGTCCGGTCGACTCGGATCGTTCATTTTGCCGTCGGTTTTTCTTTCGCATGTTTGTTCCGGTCCAGGTCTCTTTGGGGATAGACGGAAAGTTGCCGATTTTTCCGGAAAAAGCCAAGGCCAAATCTTTCGCCTGATTAACCGAGACAGGTTTTCATCTTCTTGTTGTTTTCCCCGTGGCGGCCGAGCATGGCTCTTGCTGGAAATGCTTTCGCAGGGTTTGGATCACGTTACGCATATCGTCCGGCAGTGGGGCCGCGAACTGCATGCGTTCCCCGGACAACGGGTGTTCGATCTCGATTCGTTCCGCGTGCAGCATCTGGCGCTCAACCGCCAGCCCGATTTGGTCCAGGGCCTGCCGCGCCGCCCGCTCATGCCGTCCGCCATAGCAGCGATCCCCAAGCACTGGGCGCCCGATGTGGGCCATGTGAACGCGGATTTGATGGGTCCGGCCCGTCTCGGGAAAAACTTGGACCACCGCGAACAGGCCCAGGACCTCGCTTACGCGGTAGGTGGAAACCGCCGTCTTGCCGCTGCCGTCCGGCGGAGCCGTGGGCCCGGCAAACGCGGCCATCTTTTTGTGATGGCACGGGTTGCGGCCGATCAGCACGTCAATTCTTCCTGCGGCCGGCGATGGGACGCCGCACACGATTGCCACGTATTGCTTGCGCGCGCTCCGCTCCTTGAACTGCCGCGCCAGGCAAGCCAGGGCCGCGTCGTTCTTGGCCACGACCATCACGCCGCTGGTGTGGCTGTCCAGCCGATGCGCGATGCCAGGTCTCAGCTCGTCGCCGACTCCTGCCAGGTCACGGCAGTGATGCAGCAGCGCATTAACCAGCGTGCCGGAGCGCCGGCCGCCGGCGGGATGCACCGTGATGCCGGCCGGCTTGTTGAGCGCCACGATATCGGAATCCTCGAACAAGACGTCCAGCGGCCGGTCCTCCGGCATCAAGCCTGTCGGCATGGGCTGCTGCTGCTCGAGATTGATTTCCATGCCGACAGTTACCCGCGCCGCCGAACGGGTCGGCTGCCCGTTGACCATGACCTTCCCGGCGCGGATCAGGTTTTGGAGACGGGTCCGAGTCGGCCCCTGGAGCGCCCGCGTGAGGAAGACATCAAGCCGCAGGCCCTCGTTGCCGGGTTCAACCTCGATCTTCATGTATCCATCCCGATTCTCATTGGGGTCGACACTGCCACCTCCCGCCCGCCTCACCACCACGTCACTGAGGCCTTACCATGAGTGTCACGCGGGAGTGTGAAATGTGCGGGCCGGCGCTTCGGGCTTCCTGCGGCCTGCGGTCATCCAGACAATTCCGGCGGCCATGAGGCACAGGCTCGCCACCTGCGCCGCAGTCAGGCCCAGGAGCGGCAGCCGCTCGTCGCCTCTCAGGAACTCGATCAAGAAACGTCCGAAGGGATATAGGATGAGGTAGGCTGCCGTCGTCGTGCCCGCGCGTTTCTGGCGCCGATAAATCACGATCAACAAAGCGTACAGCGCGAGACTGAACGCCGCCTCGTACAGTTGAACGGGGTGCGCGGGCAGGGTCAGCGGCTCGCGCGCGTCAATGAGTCCCTGATCGAGTTGGCGATGCCATGGCGGGCTGTTGCGCGGAAACCGCGCGCCCAGGAATCCGTCGCAAGGAATGCCGTGACAGCATCCGTTCAGAAAGCATCCCACTCGGCCAAACGCATGGGCCAACGGCAATGCGGTGGCGACGAAGTCGAACAGGCGCCGCCAGTTCTGCTTGCGAACCCTCGCGAACACGACGACCGCCGCTGTCGCGGCGGCCATTCCTCCGTAGTAAATCAGGCCACCCCGGTCAATTCGCCAAATTTCCCAGGCGCGCGACACATAGTATTCCCAGTTGGCTGCCAGGTAGGTCAAGCGGGCCCCGACGATCGCGGGGATCATGAGCCAGAAGAGCAAATCCGAGGCAAAAGCGAAATCCCGGCCCTCCCGGCGTCCCAGCAATGTCCACGAAATCAGCCCGGCAAAGCAACCCAGGGCCATCATGACTCCGAACCAGAATATCTTCACCTGGCCGACCTGAAGGAAAATCGGGTTCACGGGCCGAACCTCCCGCCGTCCCGTCGGCGGCCTGGGTTCTTGTTGCGGAAAGCTGCGGTTTGTTTTAGTCTCGACATGAACGTATCGGCTGGTATTGGCACCCTGGGTATCCTGTCGCGTCGGTTTGGGCACACTACTGCCTCAGGAGGCGAGCCGCGAACATCGAACCCGCGACATGATGGCGCGTTATGGCTGAGGATCAAGACAAAATCGTGCCGAGCGAGGAGAAAGACGTCGGCATCGTCACCGATCGTATCATCGAGATTGCCTGCTCCAAGTGCGGTTGCGAAATTGATGTTTCCGAGCTGGACCCCTTCATCCGCGTCGAGTGCCCGGATTGTGCCAATGTAGATATCGTCCCGGCCAGGCTGGGTTCCTTTCTGCTGCTGGACCTGATCGGCGCCGGAGGAATGGGCGGCGTTTATCTGGCCAAAGACCAGGCGCTCGGCCGCAACGTGGCCATCAAGGTCATGCTCCGCTCGCTGGGCGAGGATGCCGCGTTTGTGGAGAACTTCAAGCGCGAAGCCCAGGCCGCCGCCCGGCTGAACCACCCCAACATTGCCCAAATTTATTCGTTCGGCCAGGAGAAGGGCCAGCCCTACATCGTCATGGAACTCGTGGCCGGCCATGGACTCGACAAGTTAATGGGCCCCGGCCGACAATTGCCGCAGGAATTCGTCACGAAGCTCGGCCTGGAAATCGCCGAGGGCTTGGCCGCCGCCAATGAGGTCGGACTCATCCACGGGGACATCAAGCCGGAAAACATCCTCTTCGACGACAAGGACAGCGCAAAACTAGTGGACTTCGGCATTGCCAGCTTTGCCAATCAGAAAGCAGCGGCCAAGGGCAGCATCTGGGGCACCCCCTACTACATCGCGCCGGAAAAGGTGAAACGCCAGCCGGTTGACGCGCGCGCGGACATCTACAGCCTCGGCGCCACACTGTACCACGCGCTGGCAGGGAGGCCCCCATTCGAGGGCGAAACCCCGATCAATGTCGTCAAAGCGCGCCTCATCCGACTGCCGCAGCCTCTCAGCGCATTGCGTCCAAAGATTGACCGGCATATCGATCGAATCATCACGCGGATGCTGGAAACCGAACCGTCCAACCGCTATCCGACCTACGCGTCCCTGATCGGCGACATCCGCCGGACCGTCGAGTCCGTCGCCCATCAAGTCCGACCTCCAACCATCAGGGCCAGTCAGCTTCTGGCTTCCAAGAAATCGGGCCTCACCGGTTCCGCCGTTTTGCCGCCTCCGCTGGCGCCGATTCCCGGCAGACCCCTGGGCAAGGGCGCTCGCATCATTTTCCTCAAGAAAGCGCCGGCCGACGGCGGAACGCTCTCCGACTACAAGACCAAGTTCACCAGACAGCCCGACGAACAGCGCGCTGCCGACGAGAAGAGCAGGGCGCCGGACCGAAAGCCGAAAAAGCCGTCTTCCAAGGCGCGCTTCGTAACGATGATTTCCTTGTTCGCGGTCGCGCTTGGAGGCGTCGGCGCCTGGAAACTGCGCGACGCCAATCGGCAGGAGATCAAACGACGCCAGGAGGAACTCGACATCCGCCAGGGCGTCGCGGCCGTCTCCAACAAGCACAACGAGATCGTCGGACTGGTGACCAACATCCGGGGACTGGCCCAGACCGCCGAGTCGCAATTCAGCAAGGCATCCAACTGCGTCTTCGTGGCGCTCGGGGAATCAGTTGATATTCCCAAACTCCTCCTGAAGGCCGGCGAGGGGACCGCCGGCGAACCCAAGCCCAAAGCGAAATGGACCAGACCGCCCGCTATCGCGCCGCGCGTGGACAACGGCGAGGGACCGCCGGAAGGAATGGAAACCCGCGAGGACATTGAGCGACGACGACTCTTCGAACAAAATGGGAGGAAACAGCTCGAGATAAAGCCGCCGGCGAGCTCGGAAGAGAGGCCGGGCGCAACTCCGGCCGAGAAGCCGTCGAAACGGGAAGACCCGGAAATCAAAGCTCTAGCCAAGAAGACGCGCGACGCCATGGTCAAGGCTCAGGACAACCGCGCGGCGGCCGAGACGATTCTGACGGCCGCCACCCAGAGACGCGACGCTTGCTACGCGCTCGCCCGCGAAGCCGCCGAGAAACGATATGCGGTCAGGGTCAGTCATTCGTCCGTTCTCATGCGGCATGTCAAGAAATATGACGCCGACATCGCGGAACTCCGCGGCTTGCAGTCCAACTCACGGGAAACGCTGAATCAGGCCGAAAAGAGCTTCCAGCGGGCGCTCGAACTCCACAAAGAAACGGTGGACGAACGTGAAGCGGAGAAAAAGGCCCGGGAAGATGCCGAACGCCTCAAGAAAGAGGAGGAGGAGCGCAAGGAGAAGGAGGCGGACCTCCAGGCCAAACAGCAAAAGGAGCAGGATGCCCTCAACACGGCCAAAACCGAGGCGCTCCGGCAGTTGAAGCAGCACGCCTACCAGGAAATCGTCAAGGCTCTTACTGAAAAGTCGGCCGGCTTCGAAACCGACGAGATCAAGGCTCAGGTCAAGCAGTTGATCGAGCAGTACACGCGCTTGGCCAAGATGAAAGAGTGGATAGTGGAGCGCCTGAACGCCGATCCGTTCAACCTCGGCTGGGCCCCGGGCACAATGCAGCAGCAGGACGTGCTGGGCGCCGACGACGGCGGCGTGCGCCTCAAGAACCGCAAGGCGCTGTGGCTGGAGGTCTCGGTGCGCCAGATGCTCACGTTCATCGATCACTATCTCGGCAAAGCCAAGATTCGCCAGATTTTCGACTACAACATTTCCGCCGCGATCTTCTGCTACGAGCAAGGCGAAGGCAAGGACCCGGCCATCAAGAAGGCGGTTGAATATGCCCGCCGGGCCATCGAAGCCAGGCCGGACGAGGCGCCCGATGTCAAGAAAGCCATGCCTGCCGCCGTGAGGGAAGCCCTGCAATAGCGGCTTGTCGCATGGCCTCCGCTTTGGCCGATTCCTTATCTACAGGTCCACCGCCAGCCCGTCGTAGGCAAGACTGATCCCATCCGGCAGCGTCCTGTTGACCTCCTCGTGATCAATGTCGTGGCACATGTGGATCAGGTATGACCGGCGCGCTTCGATCCGTTTCAGCATCGCAACGCTCTGCTTCACCGTCAGGTGCGTCGGGTGCGGCCGGCGCCGAAGACAGTCCAGTATCATCATGTCCACGCCATTCAAGCGGGCAAGCGTTTCAGCCGGCATCTCATGGCAGTCCGGCGCGAATCCAACGCTCCGGCCCTCGGCCCGGAACAGGTAGCCGACCGTCGGTTTAGGATCGTGGACAACCGGCAGCGCCTCCACCTGAACCTCCCCGATTGTGAACGGGCCGGCGACCTCGCGGAAGGCGATCCGGGGACGAAACATGCCGGATGGCGGCGCCTCTCCGCGGACATAGTCGAAAATCCGCCTCAGGTCCACGATCGTGGCTGGCAATCCGAAGGCCGGGATGACGCCGGCTTGGATGGTGTTGAAGCGGCGGATATCGTCCAGACCCAGCACGTGATCCGCGTGCGCATGGGTAAACAGGACAGCGTCAACCCGGGAAACGCCGAACTGCAGGACCTGTTCCCGGAAGTCCGGCGGCGTGTCCACGATCAGGTGCTGTCCCGCCGCCTTCACATACAGACTTGTTCGCCGCCTTCGGTTGCGCGGATCGGCGGATCGGCAGACCCGGCACTTGCATCCGATCATGGGAATGCCCACGGATGTTCCAGTGCCAAGGAAGACCACCCTCATAGACGGCCTGCGGCGCTTCGCGCGCATCCGTGGGCCCGCAAACAAGGTCCACACGGGGGTTAGTTGCCCGCCAGATGTAGCCACTTCTGGATGACGGGCGAGTACTTCAGAACGACAGGCGCGAATACGATCGCCACCATGCTCATGAGCTTGAGTAAGATGTTCACTGATGGTCCGGCGGTGTCTTTGCACGGATCGCCCACGGTGTCGCCGATGACTGCGGCGCCATGATTCGGGTTCCGGGTTCCATCCGCGAGGCGCTTGCCGCCGTAGTTGCCTTTTTCGATGTGTTTCTTGGCGTTGTCCCAGGCGCCGCCCGCATTGTTGAGCATACAAGCCAGCGAGAAACCCGCCACCAAACTGCCGGCCAGAAGCCCCATCACGCCAGGAATGCCGAAAACAAGGCCCGTCACGACGGGCACGGTCAACGCCATGAGGGACGGCAGCATCATGGCGCGCTGGGCGCCGGCCGTGGAAATCTGCACGCAACGGGCATAGTCCGGCTTGTCCGCGCCCTGCATGATGCCGGGCTTCTCCTTGAACTGGCGTCGGACTTCCTCGACCATACGGCCGGCCGCCCGGCCGACGGCCCGCATTGCCATCGAAGAGAATACAAACGCCATCATGGCGCCGAGAAACATGCCGCCGATCATGAATGGGTTCAGGATATTCAGGTTGTACTGATCAATGAAGTACGACAGTTTGTCGGCTGCGGCGTCGTACTTCGCCTTGTCGAAGAAGGCTTCGCCACGGGCGGCAAGCTTCTGGGTCCACACGTCCACCTCCTGCACCTGCGCCGCGAGCAACGCCAGAGCCGTCAGCGCAGCGGACCCGATCGCGAAACCCTTGCCGGTTGCCGCCGTGGTGTTTCCCAGCATATCGAGGTTGTCCGTGCGGTTGCGGACTTCGGCGGGCAGATGCGACATCTCGGCATTGCCGCCGGCATTGTCCGCGATGGGGCCGTAGGCATCGGTGGCCAGGGTAATGCCCAGCGTCGCCAGCATGCCGATGGCGGCAAAGGCTATGCCGTACAGTCCCCGCATGGGATCGGTGAACCCGCCCGCAAAAATAAACGCGGCAAGAATGCCCAGCACAATCGTCACCACTGGAATCCCGGCCGAGGACATGCCGACGGCCAACCCCTCGATGATCACCGTTGCCGGACCAGTCGCCGACTGCTTGGCGATAGCCTGGGTTGGCCTGTAACTGTCGGATGTGTAGTACTCGGTTGAGTACCCGATGATCGCGCCCGCCATCAACCCGGCGCAGGACGCGCCGAAAACGCCCCAGGAGATGACGTCGAGCCAGGCGAGGATCGCCGCCGCTATGATGATGAGGCCCGTGCTGCCCCAGGTGCCCACGCGCAGGGCCTTGAGCAGCGTCAGCATATTCGCGTCTTCCTTGCAACGAACCGCGAAAATGCCCGCAACCGACAACATAATGCCGATGCCAGCGATAATCATCGGTGCCATGACGGCATTGGCCTGCGCCGCGCCGACCAGACCGGGAATCGCCGCGCCGAGCGCCGCTGCGGAAAGGATGGCGCCGCAATAGGACTCGTAGAGGTCGGCGCCCATTCCGGCAACGTCGCCCACGTTGTCGCCGACGTTGTCCGCAATCGTGGCCGGGTTGCGGGGATCGTCCTCCGGAATGCCGGCCTCAACCTTGCCGACCAGGTCCGCGCCCACGTCCGCCGCCTTCGTGTAGATGCCGCCGCCTACGCGCGCGAACAGGGCCTGCGTCGAGGCGCCCATGCCGAAGGTCAGCATGGTCGTTGTGATTTCAGCCAGCCGGTGGGCGGGGTCGAATCCCCTGGGAACAAGGAAAAGCCAGCCATTGGCCATGTGCTCGGGCGTGTACACGAATTTGTCCAGAATGAGGAACCAGAGCGAGATGTCCAGGAGGCCGAATCCCACCACGACCAGCCCCATCACGGCGCCGGACCGGAACGCAACCTGAAGGCCGCAGTTGAGGCCTTCGCTCGCGCCCTGCGCGGTTCGGCTCGACGCCTGCGTGGCCGTCTTCATGCCGAGAAAGCCGCACAGACCGGAAAAGAAGCCGCCCGTGAGAAACGCCACGGGCACGAACGGGTTTTGAACGCCGAGGATGGCGAGGCCCGTGAAGATGAGAACCAGAATCACGAACACCATTCCGACGCGGGAATACTGCTGCTTCAGATACGCCATGGCGCCTTCCCGCACATAGCCGGCAATTTCCTCCATGCGCTCGTTGCCTTTCGGAGCCTTGAGCATCAGGCGATAACAGACCCAGGCGAAGAACAGCCCGAAGAGCGAGCCGATCGGAGCGATCCACCAGGCCGGCGAGATGGCCTGAACGCCGGCCCCCTCCGCCGCGAACAGACTCGACGCGCCGCAGAAAAACGCGCACAACCCCGCCGCAAACAGTCCCGCGCGTCTTTTTTTCATGGCTTCATTCCTTTCCACGGATTAATGTTGTGGCGATCGCGAACAGATACGGGCGCAGTGAAACGCAATGAGAGCGCAAGGTACATCAAACCACGCATCCGCGCAAACAGAAACGGGACGGACGAGGGCGTTGCCTCATATTAACCTATATCCGGCAGTTGAACTGCCGAATTTTTCACAAGGCTAAGGGCTTGTGG
>JASEHE010000006.1 GCA_030018915.1 Verrucomicrobiota bacterium | reverse complement strand
AGGAGCCCGCTCCAGCAGGAGCCCGCTCCAGTCACCTAGGAGCCCGCTCCAGTCACCTAGGAGCCCGCTCCAGTCACCTAGGAGCCCGCTCCTAGGGGTCTCGAACGCGCGCGCGGGAGATCTGGGAGATATGGGAGAGGTGGGAGACCGCGCGCGCGTCGCGCGCGAGAGTATATACGGCCCTCCACCAACTACCACACCCCTACCGGCCACTGTAAACGGCGTACCCCCGGCCACCCCCCCACCCCCGGGGGGGGCCACCCCCCCGGTTACCCAGGCCACCCCCCCGGATGACTGGGATGATCCGGACTGGTGGAAGCGATGATCCGGCCCCTACCCCCCCCGCATGACCCGGCGCCGGATCGGCCCTGGCGGCCCTGGCGCAAAACCGACCGCGGCTGGTGGTGCGACCCCCGGCTGCCGCTGCCAGCCCTTGGCGACCTCAGTCAGGCGGCCGAGCCGGCTAGGGATGAGGGCGGCGCCGGGCACTACCCGGCTAGCCATGAGGGCGCCGCGCGCTGGGCTCTCCTCGCCGCGCTCCTGGACTGCGCGGCGAACTTCTACGGGCCCCGGGCAGGTCGCAAGCGCTGGGACGCGACCGGCAACGAGGACCGCCGGCGCTTCGCCCTTGAGTTGGGCCGCCTGTGCCTCCGGCGCTTCCGGGCGGAGCGCTGCGTGCGGCCAGTGGCGGGAGCTCCGGGCCCACGCAACTTCGCTGCGGCTCTGGCCCGCCTGCGGGCCCTGGTGCAGATGTGCGATCCCTCCGACGCCGAGGGGGAGCGCTACTGGGTCGAGCGGGTGCGCGATGAAAGCGACCTGGCGCGCTCGGTCGAGGGGATGGTCAAACAGCTCTCAGACGGCAAATGGGTCCGGCTAGAGCAGGAGTGGGAGGCGAGATATGGCGGGTAGAAGCGGGCGGGTGAGACTGAACATGTGCGGGCCGTGGGCGCGGCAGGGGTGGGCACGCGTGCTCATCGAGCAGTTGGAGCGGCAGGAAGTGCCGCCGCGGTCGCAGGGCAGCCGAAAGGGATTCAAGGGCATCTCCCTCAAAAATCAAGAAACCCAGGAGGAGATGCTTTGACGGGCTTGGGCCTCAGTGGTCTCAGTCTCCCGTTATGGGCGTTACGCGCGCGCGGGCGACGGGGATATCCGGAGTCTGGGACCACTGGGACCCAACCGGGGGTCTTGGGGGTCGGGAGGCCGAACCCGCCACAACCCCTTACCGGCCGAGCGGCCTACGCCGCCGGCGCTGCCAGTGAAGTGGCGCCGGCATGGCGGATGGATCGTGTGTCCACTGGCCGAGTCCGATCCAGTGCACCAGCTTTGGGCGGCGGCGTGATCTGCCCGCGCTGCCAGGGCTCGGGTCTTGAGCCGCGGGAGGTGATGCGAACCTGCGCGTGGTGCCGCGGGCGCAAAATCGTGCCGGATGGCTTTGGGCGCCTGAAGTCCGCAGGGCCTCCTGCGCGCCGCTGATCCTGTCGCCGATGTTTGACAGCGGCGTCCCTAGCGAGTAAACTTCTCGCGTGAGATTGTCTCGGCTCGCCTCGCCGCTCCAGCAGGGCCCGCTATTTGTTGCCGCCAAACGCAATCATCTGGGCGGCGAGGCCCAGGGCAATTTACGCCACAGGGGCGGCAAACTCATCTGTTGGTGCATGCCAGCCCGGGTGGTCGTCGATGATGGCATCGTGTTATACCTTCACCGCCGCCTCAATTTCAACTGATGGGCGATGCCGCGAGCCAATCGGCTTACGGCGCTGGAGGATACGTGTTTGTGGTGGCGTGCGAAACTTCGCGAGTGGAAGCGCGAGGGCAGGCTGGCCGAGGATGGCCGGCTCAAGATCAGACCCATGCGCCCGCTGCCGCCGGGGTTGACGATCGAGGCCCTTGCCTGCATGCTCTTCGCCAAACCGGTCAGGACGCCGTCGGCTCAGGTGCGGGAAATGCGTCGGCGGCGCAGTCGGCGCAAGATGCGCGGCGTGTTTGACAGGCGTGGCTGCACCGAGTAAACTTTTGCGCGATATGCTCGCTCATGAAAGAACCCTCCGGTGATGGCCGCTCGGATAAGACTCATGCCATCCGCACGCTCATACTGGGCCGCCTCGCCTGTATCTGCGGATGGTACGCTGTGGTTGATCCTAAGTTCCAGGACACCTCGCGCATGAAACGTCAGGATTCCCTCCTCGACGACTATAACGAGCACGTCAGAGGCATGAGGGCTAGGGGTCTTTGATGTTCGCCGCGGCGCTGGCGATCGGTGCAGTGGCCAGATTCCTCCTCGTTCACTTCGGCGCCATCGTCTTAGTCGGCATAGCCGTGACTGGAATAGTGATTGGCAGCATGCTCATCTATGGCCAGATCCGAGGGCGGAGTTAATGGCTCGCCGACGCGGCAATGACTCCATCTTCCCGGACCCGAGCCCTGAGAAGATCAAGCAACTCAAGATTGCGCCCCAGGTGATGATGCCGGCGCCGGCATCCGATCCGGCTCTCGAAGATCCAATCACGCCGAAATTCATGAGGACCATGCCGGTCCATGTCAAACTGCTCGCGGACAATTACATGGCCGACCCCCGCAAGGGGCTTAAGACGCACGCCGACGCGGCCGGCCTGTCTCTCTCCGAGGCGCGGCGCCTTCTCTCTCGCACCGATGTCCGCGAATACGTCGATGAATGCCTCGACCAGGCCGGCGCGACGGTGGAGGCTTCATGCCGCGCGATCGCCGAAGCCCTCGGGGCCGTGAGGATCGTCGGCACCACAGCCGATCCCGACGACGCCAAGAAGAAGATTCCGATTCACACCCCCGATCATGAGTATCGCCTGCGCGCCGCGGAGATGAATCTGAAGTTGCGAGGTCTGCTTCAGCAAAGCGTCAAGGACGAATCCCCTATGACCCTCGCCCAACTCGTCGCGGCCGTCCACGAGGAGCGCAAGCGCCGCGCCCTCGACGTTACGCCATCAGAATCGACCGCGTGACCATCACCGAAGTGAGTTTTCACGGCGAAGCTCGCAATGAATTCCTAAGCTACGTGACAGTCGTCTTTGACAACGTCTTCGTCGTGACGAGTCTCAAGCTCATCAAATCCCGTCGCGACCCAGAGCGCCTCATGCTCTGCATGCCTTCCCGCCAGAAAGACGACGGTTCCTATGCCGACATCGCCCATCCGATCACGCCGCAGATGCGCCAGTACATGACCGATCACGTCTTAAACGCCTGGGACCGCCACCGTGCTTTCGCCCACGAGCCCCAGAGATCCTAGCCTTTCTCCGCACGAACTGGAGACGGCCCGACTCTTGGTCGATGATCCGACCTTCTTCATCGAATCGTTTTTTTTCATCCTCGACAAGGATTCCAAGAAAGTTCCTTTTCGCGTCAACGGCGCCCAGCGCAAGTATCTCGCTGAGCGCTCGCGCCGCGACATCATCCTGAAGGCGCGCAAGATGGGATTTTCGAGCCTTATCATCGCGCTATGGCTGCACGCCTGCATCACCCAGGAAAACCGGCGTGCCGTCATCGTCAGCCACGAAGCCGAGTCCACCGAGCGCTTGTTGCAGCGCGCCATCTATATGCTCGACAACGCCGCCGTCAAGATCAACTGGCGCCGGCGCGGCGATACGCTGCTTTTTTCCGACACCGGCTCCTGGCTCTACATCGGCACGGCCGGCGCGCGCGCTTTCGGCCGCGGCGATGATATCACGCACGGCCATCTGTCGGAACCGGCTTTCTACGAGAAACTCGATGTCGTCAGCGGCGTGCAGGAGGCCCTGATCAACAACTCTTATTTCGTGCTGGAGAGCACCGCCAACGGGGCGGGCACGCCCTACCACGAAATCTGGAAGGCGGCCGAAAACGGCGAGTCCAACATCAAGCCGCATTTTCACGCCTGGTGGAAGGACCCGGGCTACCGGATCGCGGGCGCTCAGCCGGTAGAACTCACCGAATGGGAGAAGAAGTATCAGCGGCAGTTCAATCTCGACTGGGGGCAACTCGCCTGGTGGCGCGACAAGCTCCGAAACATGGTCGATCCCAAACTCTTCCCGCAGGAGTATCCCGCCTATCCCGACGAGGCATTCCTGGCGAGCGGCCGCATGGTCTTCGACTGGGAGGCGGTCAAAATCCACGAGGACAACGCGCCGACGCCCAAGTGGGTCGGGCGTCTTGACGACGTGGCCGGGGAATATCGGTTCGTGCCCGACGACAACGGCGGCAAACCGCACAAGATGGCCGAGATGTTCGGCAAACTCGTCGTCTGGGAGACGCCGGCTGTGACGGGGACTTATCTCGTCACGATCGACGCCTCGACTGGCACGCCGGGTCTGGATCGCTCGGTGGCCGATGTGTGGGACTTGCGTTCCGGCCGGCAGGTCGCTCAGTGGGTCGGCTATCGCCCGACCGATGCCTTCGCCGAGCAGCTCGCCTATCGGATCGGGGCCTACTACAACTGGGCGCTCATCTTCGTCGAGAACAAATATCCCGGCAATGCCGTCGAAGTCGCGTTGCGCGGAGCGCTCGCCTATCCAAACCTCATGCGCGATCCGGGCAAGCCAACGGCTCAAGAGACGGGCTTCAAGACGACCGAGCCGCTCAAGGCGACGATGGTCTCCGACGCCCAGAGGATGCTTCGGGAGCTTGACATAAAAGTCGCGAGCAAGTACACTTTGGCCGAACTCAAAACCTTCGTGGTGACGCAAGACGGTAAACTCGAAGCCACGACCGGCTGCTACGATGACACGATCACGACGCTCATGGCCGCCTGTTACGCGATGCGTCGAACTTTCGTCCCCGAGGAAGGAATCGTCACGGTGAATCGAGGCCGCAAGTCGATCGAGGATCACCGCGGTCACAAGCACCTTTCGCCCAAACCGTCCGGCGCTTCTGGAGGCGTCGTTTAATCGACATCGAGGATACTACATGCTCAACGCCATCGATCCCAACCGCATCCGGCCGACCGAGGGCCGCGCCCTCGTTAAGCGCATACCAGAGGCGGAGATGATCGGCAAGATCATCAACCCGAAACTCTGGCGCAAGCCGAATCATACCTTCGAGGCGGAGGTGCTGGCTATCAACCCGAAGTTAGGCGACGATGCCCAGGACGTCCATGCCGGCGATCGCGTCCACGTCAGCTCCTACACCAATGTGGACGATTCGCGCTTCATCAAGTGGGACGGCGACGAGTACGCGCTGATCCCGACCGATGCCATCCAGGCGGTCCTCGCGTGACGTTTGACCAGAAATTCCTCAACGGCGCCGCCGAAGAGATCAAAATCGTCGATCACCGCGCCGTCGGCGGCTCGAACCTTGGCGAATCGGCATCGCCGGAGGCTGAGCAAAAGCCGTCGGCGCCAATCGACCAAGCGCAGTCTGAGAAAACCTGGCAAATCGGATTCGTCGATAAGGCTGGCACTCTCGTCGTCGAGATGAAACTCTTCAAGATGAAACCGATTGAAGCCCTGGGGCTCCTCGTCCAGGCTCAGGACATCGTGAAAACGTGGTATGCGAGTTTCATGGCGGCCAAGAGAGCCGAGCAGCAGCGCAGCCTGCCGGTTCGGCTGCGAGAGAGTCTGGCCAAGGCGCGCAAACTTCTCATCCCGAAATGACCCGCACCGCTTCAAAACCGAAAAAGACGCCGGCTGAGGATGCAAGGGCTAGATTGCGCGCTCAACCGAACATTCAGCCTCGGCCAGCCAAGACATCAGCGAGCACTCCGCCGACGCTCACCAGCAGACCCGCGCCACAAACCGTCATCGAGGAGCTGCACGAACTCATCGCCAGCAACAACGACCGGGACGTGGCGCATCAACGACGTATCGAGTATCTTGAAGGCGGCCTCTCGCAGCTCGCCGGGCTGCTTAATTCCCTGTTGCCACAAGACACGCTTGCGGCCAATGCGAAATCGCGCGATGCGCTCCAGAAGATCGCCATGCGCCATGCCGACAAGATCAGGCCATAGGAGATCCAATGCCCAAATTCGCCGTCGCTGAGAAGAGGCCCAAATCCGCCGTCGCTCCGAATGCTTCCGAGCCAGGGCCCGCGCCTGCCGTTGCCGAGATCGCCAATGCGGCACCAAAGACGATGGGGCTTCACGACGAAATCAAGCAGCTTCGCTCGGACTTGATCCTCATCGCCAACGAAATCGGCCTGCGCTTGGGCGAGCCGCTCAAATCGAACTTCGCCTACATCCTCGAGCGCCATGAGGCGCCCGGAAGCAGGAGAAAGTAGACCATGGCCGACAAGAATGTCTCTATCTCTGTCAGTGAAGATTCATCGGTCTCCGGAGTGATCGCCGCGTTGGCCGTGTTGTCGTCATCTTCGCCAACGAAACTCAGCGCCAACTCCAAGGCCGAGATTCTACTCGACCGTTGTCTCGACGAGCTCCTCGCCGTGCATCCTGAATCGAAGGAGCCGAAGGCCAAGGAGGAATGATGTCTGGACCCAAAGGATCGAAGAATACGCCGGTCGGTAAGGAGGGATTGAGTTATACCTCCGCTGAACAAGTCGTAGGCGGGCCGATTGACGGCGACATCAAGGGCTCCGGCCTCGGAGCGGACTGCGAAGTCAAGGGCGGTAAGTCCATTCAGACGCCGCACAAGGGCAAGGGCGGACCGAAGGGATGAAGCATAGAAACCACGCGCGTTTCATCTCGCGACCGGAGGAACCTTCCGGCGGCGGCCAGATTCAGGTTGCGCCCGGCGCTGGCCGCGGCCCCAAGGGCAGCGCGCCACGTTACGGAGCGGGCAATCCTCGCGGCAATCCGCTCTCGGCCGCCAGTACCGGGACCAAGGGCAAGAAGGGCAAGCGCAAGGGCATGGTCGTGAGATATGGCGGCAGCCGGCGGCGCAAGAAGAAGCAGGTCGCTCGGTATTAGGCCATGGCGCACGCTCGCTTCCGAGCCGGCAAGGAGAAGGTCGGAGTCGTGATGGGGGAATTCAAGCGTGGCACTCTTCGGTCCGGCTCGAAACATGGCCCGAAGGTGACGAGCCGCAAGCAGGCCATCGCCATCGGTCTTTCAGAGGCTGGTCTATCGCGGCGTCGCAGGAAGAAGAGGCGGCGACGTGCGTGAGCATTCTTTCCGCGCTAAGCCAGAGCGCTCTCCGCGGTTCAAGGATCTTGGCGAATCCTCAAAGGCCAGATATGCCGCCATGCCGAAATCGTCGCGCAAATGGTATCCGACGGCGAATCTGCGCCATCAGATCAAGGGGCTTTCGCGTGTTGGGCAAACCAAGACTGTGTGGATGAAGGTCAAGGTCCGCTCGATCGAGTTTTCGGATGGCGAATCTCCGCGCATGAGTCTTGAGTTGCGCGGCATCGAGGACATGGAGTAGTCCGTGTATTTCCGGCTCAAGCCACCTCCGGACGCCGAAACCCAATCCGCCATGGCCGTCGCCGCCGTTGAGCAGGCTTACGTCGCTCGCAAGGTAAATATGCAGCAGGCCAAACGCGAGCGCCTTGATCAGAAGATTGGCAAGATGATCGAGGAGAATATTCGCGCGACGTCCTCCATGCGGACCAAGATGAAAGCTCTGGCCGATTTCCTGGACGGCGCTGAGGAATACGTCGATTTCCCGTTCGGGCCGGAGGCGTCCTCGAGCATCGACATTCGTCTCGCGACGGCTTATCTGCGAGCCATGCGCGCCTCTATCATTAAAAGTATTTTTTCCGATCCGGCGAGGACCTATGTCGCCGTGCCGATGCCGGGAGTCAAGCGCGAGGACCTCAATCAGGCTGAGACTGCCCTCAACTGGACTGCGGAATACGACTGCAACTTCAACGAGTGCCTCAAGGACACAATCGTCCCCGCCTTTCGCGACCGCGTGGCCCTCATTCATGGCCAGTGGGCGCGACGCATCGAACACGGCTGCGACTACCGCATTTACGCGAGCCCCGACGAGTTTCGCGCTGACTACGAGACTCCAGAAGCGGCCGGCATCACCGAGGCGGAGCATGAGGCGATCCTCGCCGAACTCATCGAAGGCAATGAGATTAACGTCGAGTTTGAGATCGACTTTCTCGCCCAAAACGGTCCCGAATTCACGACGTTCCCGCTCGCCAAGTTCCTTTGGGCGCCACTTTACGCTCAGGCATTCGAAAAGATGCGCCTCTACGGCTATCAATACACCGAAACGCCGCAGCGTTTCGAGATGCTGACCAAACTCGGCTACTATGACAAGGGTCCGGCGGAGGAAGTAAAGCGGCGGGCCTCCGCAGGAGCGATGCTAGACGACTGGGACCGCAGCCGCGCAGCGCTGGAAGGCATCAACGTCTCGCCCGAGGAGGCGGCATATCAACTCGCCTATCTGATCGTGTCGGAGGACATCGACGGCGACTCCATCCCCGAGCGCTATGTCGTCATCTGGGACATGGAGAAGGACAAATCACTACGCTGGGAGGCATACGCGGTCCGCAGGAATGTGCCCTGCATCGTCCCCTTTCGGCTCGTGCGCCGGCCAGACGGTCGCTTCCTAGGCGCCTCGCTGCTCGAGGACTCGGAGAAGCTCTTCCGGGAAATCAATGCGCTCCACCGCCACCGCTCCAACCAGCGACGGTTAACAGATTCGGTAACGCTGTTGTTTCCGGAGACGCTCAAGGAGCGCGTCGATCTCGGCGCCGAATATGCCTACTTCGTCCCTGGGCGCGTACTCTATTTGCCAGACAACTACATGCGCGCGGAGATGGCACCGCGGCAACTCGCCATCCAAGACACCTCTCGCACGAATACTTCACTCGATGAGGAGGGCTTGTTGCAGCGTATGCTCGACTTCATCTTGGGCGTCTCGCAGGGACAGTCCGGCCAGGAGGCCCCGCAAGATCCTCACGCCCCGGCCGCCAAGACCGCGATGCTGCTCCAGCGCTCCGATATCCGCACCGAGGACATGGTCGGCGAGTGGCAACGGTCCGTGCCGGCTGCGACCGATCTCTTGCGCGCGCTTTATTTCCAGAATATCGGGTCATCTATTGCCATCACCGCTGGCTACGAAGGCGAGCAGGAGCGAACTGTGCCGACGGCCGTATTCGCCGACCCAAAGATCAAGGCCGCCCTCAAGCCGATCAAGCCAGCCATCTCGCCGGAAGTGGAGATGCAGCGCATCACAGCTATCGCGGTTGCTCTACAACGCTTTCCATTCGTGATGCAGATGAAGCCAATGGCGGTCGTCGAGCTCTGGAACGATTTTGTCGCTGCCAGCCGCATCGAGCGCCCGGAGCGCTTCCAAGTCCAGATGCAGCCCGACGGCGTGACAGCCATGATGGGCGGCCAGCCGGTCAATCTCGAACAACTCGTCTCGGCCATTGGTGCGGGCCAGGGCGCGCTTGGAATGGGAGGCCCCGGCCAGCCGGGGCCGGGAATGCCAACCGGAGGTCCGCCGCAGGCGGCGGGCAACATGGTCCCGCCTCCGGGTATGGGCGGCCCGATGGCAAACGGCAGGCGTCGTTAGGAGACCAACAATGCTGACCACTGATGAAAAGCTCTTCGCCGTCAGACTTGAGGAGTCGATAGAATTTCGCACCAAACGCGCCAAGCGCCTTGCCCGGGTGAAGGAACTGGCCGAGCATCCCGGCTGGAAAGCGCTGCGCGAGGACATTGAGGACAGCGCCAAAACCCAGGAAGCGATGAACGCCCATGATCTGGACGGCGAGGAGCCGGCAGACTTCAACCCGCAGCGCGAGGTCGTGCGCTTAAAGCGCCGCGCCGCCGCAGCTAGGGCCTATCGCGGCATCGTCGCCAACGTTGAACACGCGGACGACAAGATCGCCGCGCTCAATGATGAGATCGTTAATCTCAAGCAGAAACTCGACAGCCTGCATGCCAAGGCGTCGGCCACCAACACCGAGAGACACCGAGGGAGGGTAATCGCATGAAAACACTCAAGGGCAAACCAGCCAAGCCGACCGCGCCAGAAGAAGAGACGGAGCCAGAAAGCGAGGAAGCACAGCCCGATCCCGAAGCGCCGGAAGGAAACGACGGAGATGGCTCAGAGAACCCGGCCGTCGCGGATGCCAAGCGTATCGCGGAACTCGAATCCGAGAACGCGCGGCTCAGAACGCAACAGACTCCTGTCTCATTGCCCCAACCTGCCAAAGTCACGGCGGCTTCCCTGCGATCCTGCACGAAGGATCAGCGCGATAACATCGAACAGCAGCTCGGTAGGCCTTTCGACGAGATACTGCGCGAGGTGGAGGGTTACGAACTGCGGAATCAGAATCTGGACCTTGCCAGTCGCGTGAACGTACGCGATGCGATCGACGACGCACAGACGGTCGATCCGAAGGTTCACAATCTCCGGGCGCACATGAAAACCTATCTAGACCGACTACCGCTCGAGACGCGCGCCGATCCGGACAGGCTCAAAGCGGAAATCAATCACGCCAAGACTTACGCGCGCGGGAAAATCGCCGAAGCTAGCGGCACTCCAGGGCGCACGCCCGGCAAAGGAGGCAAGGTGAATCCGAATCCATCGCCGACTCCCGGCGGGCCCGATCCTGAGCCGGAAATGCCGGAGGAGGCGATCAAGTCTGGCGCGGAGTACAAGTCACCGGACGGCAAATGGGGATTCATCGTAGGCGTCGACGAGGACAGTCTATCAGCGGAGACGCGCAAGCGAATCCAGCACAAGAACGATCCGAACGGCGTCCAGTTCCCGAAAGAGCCGGCGCCCAAGTTCAACAGGGGCTAGGTGAGAGAACCCGAGTTCCAGGGTGACGGCGAGAAGTTTCTCCCGAGTCCTACGGCCGGCAGCGGGCGGCTGCGCCGCAACAGCGCCCGCTCCGGCCAGGGGCAGGGGCGCGGATCATCTAAGCGCATGGTGCCATGCAGGCAATGCGGTTTTCTCGTCGATGCGGCCAAGACCGCTCGCGGCGGCACCTATTCCGGTGATGGCGGTCTGGCGGCCGTAACTAAGACGACAACGACAGGCACGACCCTGGCTGGCGCGTCGCTCTCGGAGACGCATGGAAATCGGGTCGTTCCAGCGGGCGCTGCTTGCCCTCTGTGCGGCTCGAAAAATTATCTCGCGTGATCTTGTGCTTGACAACGCGGTATCGTATCGTTACAATTCAGCGACTCTTACGCATCTCGATCCTTCCTGATCTGCATCTAGGACTCTAAGAGCCGATACGTCGGCTCGGCGCGACAGATCGCGCTAATGTTGGAGGTCTCAATGCAGATCGTCAGAAACCGGCCCTCTCGCCTCCTGTACCTGCCTATCGATGGCAATCTCACCAATATCAATCAGGGTGCAGTCATCATGCCGGGCGTGACCGACGAGAACAATCGTTCGGTGGCGATCGTAGCCTCTGGAGCCGCGGCCGACTCCATTGGTCTCCTGGCCGAGCTGCACAACGCGCTGGCGACCACCGACGCCGATCCGGACGCCGGCACGATCAAGCAGACCGAGCAGGCCGGCGGCCGCGGAACCGGCGGCTCCGTGCGTGGCGTAGAGCCCTTCCTGCCAGGCTGCGAAGTCGGCGCGGAGATGGCTAACGACACCAGCAACGATGTGGCCGTCGCCTCGGCCACTTCAACCGTCCTGACGATTACAAGCATCGAGGACGATATCGACGGTTCATGGATCTATGTGCGCTCGGGTACCGCCTCCGGTCTCGTCCTCTATCAGACGGCCTCGGCTTCCGGCACTGCTACCATCAAGTCAGCCTCGACGACTACCCTTGACAACACTTCGCGCGTCCTCATCATGCGCCGCAAGTTCCATCAGACGGTGGCGCTCAACACTGCGGCCGACAAGATCAAATCTACCGCCGCAGCTGGCTCACTGCCATGGCGCGTGCTTAAGAATGAATTCCGCCGGGCTGGAGACGAAGGCTGGATCGAACTCGACCCGGCCGTGCATCACAATCTCAACGTCGGCACCGGCGGAGATGTGAAATTCAGGCAGGTTCTCATACCGGTAGACACATCGTACAACCCTTTAGACTAGATCGCTGAAGAAGGGTCCCGGGGCGGATGATTTCGCCGCCCCAGGGCCGGCATCAGGGAGGAGACGAGCATGCTGAACCAGGGCAACTACACGTTCTTCGTCCAAAAGGACCTGTCGGATTGGTTCGCGGTCGAGTACGGCGACTTCTCGAGCATGATCGGTGCTTTCTTCGATCAGAAAACGCCAGATCAGGCGATTGTCTATGAGGCCCTGATCGGCGACCTGGGCGACGTTGCGGTATTCGACGGCGAGATCTCCTACGACGAGTCCAAGCAGTCTTACCGCAAATCGACCGAGGAAGTCGAGTATGCTCTCGGCGTTAAGGTGACCAAGAAGCTTCGACGCAACGATATGTACGGCATCGTGCGCGAACAGGTCCAGGGACTCGCGCGACGCTTCCGGGCCAAGCGGGAGAGTCTGGGCTCCAGCATTTTTAACGGTGCCTTTAGCACGACGACGGTGGCGGACACGCTGTCCTTGTGCAACACGGCGCACACTTCTGATGTCGGCGGCTCGAACCAGAGCAATTCCGGGACTTCCGCCTTCTCGCCAGCCAATGTCGAGGCGACGCGGCGGCTCATGATCCAGTTCAAGACCAACCGCGACAACATCCAGGCGGCGACTTTCCCGGACATGCTCCTTGTGCCGACTAATCTGGAGGAGCAGGCTTACGAGCTGATCAAGTCCAAGGGGAAGGTCGATACGGCGATCAACAACCCAAACTTCCACGAAGGCAAGTACAAGCTCGCCGTGTGGCACAACTGGTTGACGGATCAGACCAACTGGTTCATGATCAACCAGCGCCAGATGAAGCGCTTCCTCCGATGGTACGACTGGAACCCCGTGGAGTTCTTCTTCGCGGGAGAGATGGATACTCTCGTCTCGAAGCACGCCGGATATATGTCATCCAATGTATCCGCCGTGAATTGGCCGTTCGTCTATGGCCACAACGCGAGTTAAGGCGACAGACGGCACCGAGTATCTCTCATGAAACTCACCGCGAAGGCGAACACGCGGAGTGGACCGCGCAAGCGTCCACTCACGCTTCTGACGATAGAGGAAGAAAAGCGCCTGCGTGGCGAGATCGCCGGCGAAACTCGGTATCTGAATGCCGTTCATGGTCGTATCCGAGTCTCCGATGATGACAACTCGGACGCGCATCTGTCGCCCGGGCACATCAAGGATATCGACACCTCGGCGATCGAGGTTCGCATCAAGCGGCGTCAGCGAGCCCTGGATGCGATGTCCCCGCAGGCCCACAAGTTCATAGGCGCCAAACGCCAATCCGCCTGCAAGGAGATGCGGGAACATGAGGACTTCTTCCGTAAGCACATGCTCACCTCGCGCGAGATGGGCCGCTACCCGAAGGGCGACGACCACGAGTTGCAGCAGGAGTACATGCGCGCTTGCGAGAAGTCGATTGCGATGGAAGTCGGCAATTCCGAATTCCAACGCCGGGCCCATCGTTACAAGGAACTCGCCAGACGGCTCGACCCGGATAACGCCGATCTACCGAACCTAGAGCGCTTCCGGCCAGTCGTCAGGACCGGCGGCCGCATCAGGAGATACTAGGAGGACTGGATGAACTGGATTTTGAGCCGGACGCAGAAAACGAGGATCTGCCTCCTCCTGGCGATTTGCCTCTTGACTTGGGGTGCCGCGGTCTCGGACATTAGTTTCGCCAGGATTACCTCGCCCGCCAACAACGGCGATATATGGTGCGCTGGACCGTCCGGCGCGGAAGCCTGCATCGACTCGACCGGCGGAGTCATTCCCACGACGACCAATGACGCCGACCTGGGCACGTCATCGCTCCTTTGGAAGGCGTTGCACATCACGGCTGGCGGTCTGACCGATGCATCGGTGGCCAATGCTGACATTGCCAATTTGGCGATCCAGTCCGCTAAACTTGCCGTACTCTCCGTGGATTCGGAGAAATTGGCCGGAAACGCTGTTAACTCGGAAAAGATTCAGACTCTCGCCGTACAAAAAGGCCACTTGGCCGTGGGTGCTGTGGAAACCGATAGGCTGGCATCTGGTTCGGTCAACACTCAGAAAATTCTCCGCGACGCAATCCAGACCTCTAAACTCATGTGGGGCTCAGTGGGACCTGACAGTGGAAAGATCATCTGCATCCGCGGCGGCAATACTGGCGGCTTCGGCGTCTGCTCGAACTCAGCCAGCATTCATGTCGATGGCTGTGGAAACTGCGAGTAATCGCATGGTCAAGTTGTTAGTGCTGCTCGCCGTTCTCGACATGGTCCCGTCTTTGGCGAGCGCGCAAACCCATGTCTATGAGACCGCCAAGGGCACGGGATCTGTCCGAAACGTCCTGGTCAACACGACGGCCGTCCAACTCGATGTCAGTACGCGGGCCCTCTCCGGTCTCGACGGTGTCGTCAAGCGATTCGTTCTAGAAATATTCAACGATGATTCGACCAATACCGCCTTCTGCGCCTTCACGGCCAGCGTAAGTTCTACGGCTGGAAACATCAACTACGGTCGCCGGATCGGGCCGAGACTAGGCTGGACGCTGGCAATAGACCAGACATTCCAGATATGGTGCGTTTCGGATGCCGCGGCCGGCGCGAGGCTCGTCTTAACGCAACTCTACTGACCGGAGGACTCATGGGCTTGTGGCTCATTCTTCTCCTGTGGGCCGCTGGCCCGCAGTCCGCATACGCAAACCTCGGCGGCGCGATCTTGGCGTCTGGTGGCGTCGGCAATTTCTCCGTAGATTCCGACAAAATCGCCACCGGCGCGGTCAACACGGAAAAGGTCGCAGCCGACGCCATTACCAGCGCCAAACTCATCAGCTTCGCGGTCGAGTCGAACAAGATCGCCACCGGGGCTGTGGGTACTGAAAAGATCGCCGGGAATGCCGTGACCCGAGCGAAGATCGATTCGTTTGCTGTGGACTCCGACAAGATCGACACTGGAGCCGTCGGGACAGAAAAACTCGCTTCGGGCGCGGTCACGGCGAACAAACTCCTCAACGCGGCCGTCCAAACGGCGAAGCTTGCCCTAGATTCTGTGGACACCGACAAGCTCATGGACACGAGTCACCGCGTTCAAACGCTCGCCGTGGGCACCACGATCGGAGCGGCCGATAGGTTGACTGTGGGCGGTAATCTGAGCGTTACCGGAGGAGCCGGTGGAACGCTCGCGCTTAGAGCCGGAAGCTCGCCCAGTAACGGCGTCATGGCCCGCTATCTGACGAACTATGCTGGAATCTCGTGGTATGACACAGAAGCGAATGCCTTGTCGGCGGGATCAACTGGGCGCAGCATGTACTCTGACGGCAATTCGTTCAACATGGGCACGTCTGATAGACTCGCTTTCACTACTAGCGCCGATGGTGCAGGAACAAGAGACGCCGGAATTTCAAGAGTTGGAGTCAATACTCTCGGTATTGGAACCGGGGCAGCGGGCAGTCGGGCCGGACATTTGCAAGTGTTTGGAGTGAATGCCGATACGATAGATAGTTATTTGGGCGTTGATTTGGAATTTGGGTACGCCACGCCCGCTTCCTCATATTTATTCTGCCGAACGGCATCTTGCGTACTTAAAGACGCTACCATCGGCGGGACATCAGGGCTCGTAGTTCATCGTTCTACCCTTACCGTTACGACGAACGATGGCGGTTCTAATCTCTTCGATATTCGGGCGCAACTAGGCGTGACCATTTCAACGCAAGTCACCATTGCCGGAAGTTCATTAACCGTAAGCAATATTGGTGGGAAAAATGTCGCAAGCGGAGGATTGGGGGTTGAAACTACAATGACGGTGACGGGCGGTTCCGTTACGATCCAACCTACAGCTTCGGCTTTCGCGTATCTGCGACTAAAGGGGGCGGTCGGAAACAATGCCAACCTGGCCCTTACCAATGGCGATACTACAGTATCTACAGAATTAGAACACGTCACGGCAGCGGGAGCGCACCAACCGGGCACCAAAGCTCATAGCTTGTCAATAAAGGCTAATTCCAGCGTGGTATTCAGTAATGACTCAGGCGCTACCACTCACCTGGCACTAGTCAGCGGTAGTCTTGGTATCGGGGCCGGCACTTCGGGGGGGAACCCAGGTACTAAGCTTCACATGAGCAGTGGGACGTTGACTGTTGACGGCACAAGTCCCGCCATCGTTGTAGGGAGCAACGCCTCAGACACCCTAGTACAAGGAAGCCTTATTGTCTACAACGGCGCGGCACAAACTATCGCGGCGGGCGCCACGATCACGGCAGATGCCTGCGGCGGAATCAAAACTATCAACGCTGGCGGGAATGTTACCACGGACACCACAAACACATTCACCGCCCCCGCAGCGGCGAATCGCGGATGCTGCATGGACGTGACTAATATCGACACCGTAGATACGATCACCCTCGACACGAACGCCAACTTCAACACGGCAGCAGGCGCTGACGTAGCACTCACGCCATGTGATGTGGTGCGAGTGTGCAGTGATGGGACGGACTGGTACCAAGTCGCGGCGGCGGTGGCGAACACGTGCAACTAATTTTACTTGCCGTTCTTCTTCTTATGACCGGAGCCTACCCATATGCCCGACGCCGCAAATGGAATCGAGGGCGATGCCGAGCGCACGGCTTGCTGTGGCAATCATTCGACGCTGATTCCGCAGGCAATACCGGATACAAGTGCGCCGTGAAGGATGCAGGTGGTATACGGTCCGCCTGCTCTGTCTGGCTCGCCTTGTTTCTATCCTTGACCGGGTGCGCCTCGCCCTGCCTACGTGTTGAGAAAATCAACTTGGCGAAGACGGGGCCTACGTCTCGGATCGAGGTCATCAATTTGACCCCGGAGCAGCTCGCCGAATTCAAGCGGCTCGCGGAGCGGGCGAAGACCGTGGAGCGCATCCCGTGAACGAGCGCATGGCGCGAATTGTCGCGTTCTTCATCGCTTCCATTATCACTCTGGCCGCTCTCCTGGGCTGCGGGTTCTCGGCCTTCCACCGCGCGGACTGCACTCGAACGACCTATCCCGACTTCCATGTCATCGCCTGCGATGACGCAGCGGTGGGACGACATTGCAGGCGGGCCAGCCGGAGCGTCCAGTCCCCGCATGTTTGGATCAAGGGAAAGACGGACAGTGGCGGGCCGGTCAACTACTATCCGCGGGCCTGCTACTCCGGCCGTCCCGCGTGGTACGGGCGCAAGCCGGTCATCGCGATTGGCCGGAGCTTCCTGGGTTGCCTACTCCATGAAGATTGCCACCGCCGCAATCCAGGGGAGGCCGCGATGTGCGAACGCGATTACCCCTGCGTGGGAGACCGGCGATGAACGGCGTTCTTCTCATCTTGGTTCTGTGGTTGCCGAGCGCGGCTGACGCGCTCACGCTCGCGGACCTCCGCACTGAGTCGCGTGCCCTCGCTCTAGACAATGGCAACCGCCTGCGCTTCTCGACCGCCACCATTGACGGCTGGCTCAATGAGGCCCAGCGCGTCGCCAATCTGGACGTTAAGGCTATCCGCAAGAGTTCGCTCTTTGAAACCTCGGCTGGGACGACTTATTATGCTCTACCGTCCGACTTTCTTCAGATCGCTCGCGTCACCTGGAAATATCGCGAGCTTGGAGAGACGACTCCCGAGGCTCTCGCCGGCAAGGTGGGCTGGAACTGGATCGAAGCCAAGGGGCAGCCGACATCCTACTACATCAACTTTTCGAGCCGGACCAAGATCGCTTTTTATCCCTGGCCCGACACGGGCCAATCGACCGGAACGGTCCGATACGAATATTGGGCTCAGACGACCAACATGAAGGCGACGACCGACGAGCCGTTCGGCGGCACGGCTGAATTTAATCCTCATCATCATTTCCTCGCCTACTACGCCGCTGGGCACATGGCGGCTATCGACGGCCGAGCGGACCTCGCCGGCCTCTATCTCGGACTCTTCAAGGACGGTCTCGATCGTTTTCGGAGGGAGATCAACGACCGGCCGAGCTACCGTCCGGGCCTGACGCCTGGGATGCCGCTTAACCGCACGGTCCCCTAGATGCTCCAAGTTCTCTTCGCCCTGGCGCTCGCAGCCAGCTCGGCTCGGGCCGTCGAGATACCAGCGCCACCTGAAGCTGCCAGCATTCCTCTGGGTCCATCCGAATGTGGTCTTGTCACCCGCTATGCTTCGCATGTGATCGCCGATGGCTGCTTGCAGGAGGCACTCAATGTCACCTACGACAGGGACTTGGGGATTCAACGACGGCCGGGCTATGCCAACTTCAACGGCACAGCGCTTTCTACCCCGACCGCGATCCGTAGGCTTTACCAGTTCAGTGCACCAGACGGCACACACTACGTCGTCGCCATTTCTTCAGATAAGGTCTGGCGGGCGACGAACTCGGGCAATTTCACGGCGCTGACAGGGACCATTTCGCCCACAGAAAAGACAGCCTGCACGCAGGTTCTAGGAAAATTGTGGTGCGTTAACAAAATCGATGGGCTTTTCTACTGGGACGGTGTCGTGGCATCGACGATGGGCGTATCAGCGGGTCCGCTGGGCGGGCTCATCGGCAACTTCCGAAATCGCGTCTTGGTTGCTGATGTCGCCAGCAATCAAAGCCGCCTTTATGCCTCTGGCTATCTCGACGGGGCGGATTGGACGACCGCCTCTCAGTCAACGAGCCCATTCATCCAGCCGATCACTGGCGTCAATGACGGCGAGAAGATCACATGTCTCATGGGCACTTACGGCGACACCTATATCATCGGCACGTCCAATCGCCTCTTCGGCCTCTACGGCTTCGACAATAACGACTTCCAAGTGCGCGAACTCTCGCGCGAGGTTGGTTGTCTTGAGAGTACTTCCGTCCAGGAGTATGACGGTTCTCTTGTCTGGCTCTCACGGCGTGGAGTCGAGCGCCTGCGCGGGACTTCCATCGACTGGCGGGTCTCTGAACCCATCTACGATATCCTCCAGACGATCGTGGGCGCGGCCGGCAATTCGGTGAGCGCGACTGACACGCGGCAGGCTGACTTCGAGGCCGGCAATCTCACGGTATCTGGTCCGGGCGCTCCGCTGAGTGCCACGATCTCCGTCAATAACGTCGTGCCGACAACTTGGGCCGTGACGACCGGCGGCCTCAACAATGACACCTGGGAGATGGTCGATGTCGATACGACTGCGGTTGCGATTGCCAACTATCTCGATAATTTCGACGACGGGGATCTGACTGGCAACGTCACATGGACCGCATCGGCCGGCTCTGTTGCGATAGTATCAAATGAACTTGTGAATTCGAGATCTAGCGCCCCTCTTGTCTCCGTCGCTTCAGCGGCTACTTCTGCCGTGGCATCAACGGGAACATGGTCTTGGATCGTTCGGTCAACATCCACGCTCAATACTTTGTGGAGCGTCGTAAAGGTCTCGCTCGATACTACAACACTTCAAACAATTCAGGTAAACCTCAGCCAGGACATTAATGACACTTCGCGGGTAGAGTTTTGTGTCTCCGTTGACGTACTCAATCCCGTCTGCAAGACAACTCAAGTATCCTTGCTGACAAATGGAAACTATCACTCGCTTCGCGTCAGTCGTGCCGCAAATGGTTTTACTGCCGTATTCCTTGACGGAATTTTGGTCTCGTCGGTCACGGAGACAGGTAATCTTCCCGGACGGCATATCAAAGTCGAGATTGGAGATTCCAAGACACAGCATGATTCTTTTCGTTTTCCGACATTCTATGAACTACAGCAGTCCGTGGAATACAACACCGGCCTTTCGACGCCGACCTGGCGCGACTATGGTGTCTCGGTCACGAGTAGCTCGATTTCTTCAATGACCTTCTTTACGCAGTCAGCGACTACGGCGGGCGGCACCTATTCCACGATGGTTTCTCAGTCGTTAGGTGTCCCTATCACTTCGCCGCAGCGACAGTATTTCAAACACTCGATCAGGCCCGGGCCACCTGAGACTATCTCAGTCGCTTCGATCACTGTAGTTAATCTATCGGCGGCGACGACCGGCTACTTCATTAGCCAGTGCCGCAATCCCGGAACCCCGATCACTTCCTGGGGCCTTTTCCAGTGTAGCCTCACGATCCCAACAAATGCGACTCTTTCACTCTTTGTCGCCACTGGCACAACCTGTAATGCTGTCACGCGGACGACGGCCACCTGGAACAGCCAGGTCAACAATTCCGTCATTTCGATCGGCACGGCGACTTTTGTGGCCTATCGCGCTTTCTTCGATTTCCAATCGGCAACACAAGCGATTTCCGGAATCTCGCTACAGGATTGTAGCTTCAACTGGAACGAGGGCGCCTCGCGCCCAGAGACCGCCTCGGCAATCGTCGATCATAAGTACCACCTGTTTTACACGACTTCAACCGCCTCCGGAGCCGACAATAGCCATGCTCTTGTGCTCGATTATCGGGATCGCTGGGCGCTTTGGAACAATATGCCAGCCATGTCGGCACTCACTTTCACTCCAGCGCAGCGTCTTATCATCGGCGACGGAGCTGATAACGGCCAGACCTATTCGCTCTATGCGGGCTACGACGACGCCGGAGCGGCTTTCACGAGCCGAATTAGGACGAAGGACTTTGACGCTGGAAATTGGCTCAGGCGCAAGGAGCTCCTCGGCGCCAAACTCGAATTTTCGCCCTTGCGCGATGCTAGCGACAGCGTCAGTATGACGATCGCCGCCTATGTTGACAAGGTGACGGCGGTCCCGCTTTCGCTCGTCTATCTCAATGAGGACACCGGCATCGTCTACGGCGACGTGCCTGCTCCGCTTGACGGCCAGGTCTCGGGCAGATATATTAGTCTCGACATTCTCAATACGGGTACACAGCATTGGAAGTTCTATCGCGGAGCCCTTCAGTACCGGCCGCTCCGGGAGGATTGAGGCATGGCCGCTCACGATTACGCGCAGACTATCCAGCCTTTCACTTTTCCACAAATCGGCGGTACCGCGCCTTCCTACGAGAATATCATCAGGATGCTCTCGCAGCAAACGGCTACCGAGTCGCAGTTTATGCCCGAATTGCAGAATATCCTTTCGCAGCGCGGCCAGATGGTCGCCCCGCAGATCGCCGGCATGGAGGCCGCGGGCCAGCGCCAGCAAGCCGACCTCATGGGCATGATGGCCAGACGCGGCCTGACAGGGGGTTCGATCGAGGCGCAGGCTCTGGGCCAGCAGGGCGCGCAGATTCAAGGCAACATCGCCCAAATGCTCTCCGGGATCGCGCTCCAGAACAGCCAGATGTTCGCCCAGCTTCTCTCCCGCGCACGGTCGGGCGACGTGGCGGCGCAGCGCGCCATGATGCAGATGATCGCCCAGGCGATGGGCGAGGAGATGACCGCCCAGCGCGACATACAGATGTTCCAGCAGGGTCTTGGCGAAATGCGCGCGGCCGAAGGCCGGCGACATCTGGCGGGCCAGCAGGCGGCTCTCTGGGAAGCCGGTCTTGGCATCGGACAGGCTTACGGCAAGTCTAGTGGATGGCTCGCTTAGATGGCCTTCATCGGTCGGCCGCGGTTACCGGATGACCTGTACCGCCTCGCCGCGCAGATCGACGCGAGTCGTGCCGATCCGCTCGTAGCGGCGCTTTCGGGCATCGGTCGCATCGCACGCGAGCACGGTGCCGGCAAGGCCAAGGAGCGCGCCGAAGAGCGAGAGTTCGGCCACAAGAAGGAACTCGCCGAACAGCTTCAAGCCTCACTTTCCGAGCGTCAGGCCGATTCTATGATGGCTGCGCTTACTCGGGCGCTTGCGTCGCGTGGTATGCTGCGTCCCATCGCTGCTCCGGCCGAAATTCCACAGACGACAATGCTTCCCGTTCTCGATCCGTTCACTGGGATGCAGATTCCCGGGATGAGCAAGCCAGCGACGGACATTTATCCGGCCGGAGCTCGTGATGTTGGGCCACCGCCCGATGTGCTTTTGTCTCAGCTCGGCGCGCAGTTTGGCTATCGTCCAAGATCAGGGGCCCCGGAATTGGAAGTGATTGCTCCTCCAGCCAAGCCGAAGGAGGCTGGCGACATCGTCTTGACGAGGCGGCTGATCGAGCAACTCAAGCCATATGCGGACTGGTCGGAGTTGGAGAACCAGACGATTCCGTTGCGCGATTGGAACGCTGCCATGCGCGGCAGAGCCTATTGGACTAGATTCTACGGCAAGGGGGGCAAAGTCGCTGCGGGTCTTGGCTTGGAAGAGCGCTTACGACTCGAGGCGCAGAAGGCGGCCAATGCCCAGCTCGCTATACTCAAAAGAGACATCACTGCATTGCCCCAGGATATTCCCAGCCTTGATGAACTTTTTAATGCCAATCTCCGCCGATTGAAAAATCAGGCCGTCCAGAATCAGCAGCCCAGCCTGCGCGAGGCCATCATGGAAGCAATCCTTGGAGCAGCACCCAGCCCACTCGCGCCAGTTCAAGAAGAGCAGGAACAACCTCTCCCGGATATTGAAGAAGAGGAGCAATAGGCTATGCCGGTCGCCGCCCGCTCCTCGGGTACAAGTTGGGACTCGCTCGTCAAGTTCGCGCTCGACTCCGGCTACACGCTTGACCAAGTGCGCTCGGAGATGCGCGCCGCACTCCCGGAAATATTCCGAGCCGCGAAAGAGCGTGATATTCCATTCGCCGATCTCCGCAATCGGCTGACGAATTTCCAGATGCCAGCCGAAATCTGGACCGATCCGGCTTCGCTCAATCCGAGAAAAGCGGCCGTCGAGCCCACCCCGATGGAGGTGCCAACTCTGACTGGCGTTGAACCAGAGCCGAAACTTCCTCAAGACCCGACCAAGCGCGGTCCGACTGACGCGGAGATGACCGGCCTCTTCCAGCGCATTTCGCAGATACTAGGGACTCCGGGTAGAGGCTGGCGCGGCGGCTTCGTGGGCCTGGCTAATCTACCGCAGGGTCTCGGTCCGGCTTTTGCTCGCGCCGCTGAAGCCGTCAAGCCTGAATTCGTTCCGGAGGGCGGTCTCGAGACTGCGGCATCAATCGCCGGGCCCATCATTGGAGACTTGCCTCTCGGCTTGGCTGTTGGAGCGCCAGTCCGCATGGCGGCGGGTCTCGGACTCGCAGGCGCCGGGGCCATGTTCGGCACCGCGGCGCCGCGTCTCCTCACGGCCCTGACGGTTTCTGGAGTAGAAGGCGCCGCCGTGGGCGGAGTCTTTGCCACTTTGAACGAAATGGCAGTCCATGGTCAGGTCAAGGCTGAGGATGTTCAGGAAGGCATGCTCGCTGGCGCGGCCCTTGGCGTCGGCATCCATGGGGCATCTGAGGCTGTCTCTGCGGCCTGGGGACGCATGGCGCCGTCTATCCGGGCGAGGATAAAGTTGGAACTCAATGAGTTGCGCTCACGAATTAGAAATCCCGGTGTCGGCGGCCGTGGGGACATAATCTCACCGGAAATGCCGGGTTTGGTCCCCCCAGAGATACGCAGCCAGGTCGCTGATGGTAGGATGAGCCTGGCCGAGGCGGCCAAGGTCAGTTTCGCGCGCATCCAAGGACTCCTGAAGCCGAAAGGCATTTATCCAGTCGAAGAGGGTCATGTGGCTGGTGCGGGGGAAGTAAAGCTCACTCCAGAACAGGTTCAGGCTGCCCGAGACACGGCCATGCGCGAATTAGCCATGGGCCCCGGGGTGATGGTCCCAGAAGTGCCAATTTCGCCGGCAGCGCTGGCCCCAGAACCGCCTGACCGCAATCCCCTCAAGCTGAAGCTTGGCCAAGCGATCAAGACGATCAGGGGGCCTGCCGGCAAGAATGTCCAGGTCCGCGCCGTAGGCTGGAATCCAGCGAGCAAGCGCTACGTCGTGGAAGCTCCTGACGGCGAGCGCTATTATCTCAAGCCGGAGCAGCTTTCTTTGGGCCCAGAGCCCGCCAAGCCAGCTATCACGCCTAAATTGGCCCCGAAAGGGCCAGAATTGGCCCCACCGAAGGCTGTTGCTCCCGGAATCCCCGGGAAAGAGCGCCCCGCGGTGCCCCCGGCTGCCATGGGCCGCAAGACCGTACTAGACCGCCGACTCAATGAGATCAACCAGGCGCTTCTCAGGATCGACCAGGCTATTCAGGCTCGTGAGGGCAAGGCTACGGCTGGCGAAATCAACCAAAGGCGACGGTTTAAGACTGAACTTTCCAAGCTCAATGCCGAATACAAGAAGCTGGCGGGTCTAAAACGCCCAGAAATGCCCCAGGAGCCGCCTGAAGGCGGCCCGGAGCCTGAACCCGCCGCGCCGCCTCCGAGCGCACCCGGCGCCATCCCTGGCCCCGCTGTGGCCCCTAAAATACCTCCCACCGAAGTGCCATCCGGCGCTAGGGCTGAATCAGCCTACGAGGGCGATGAGCTGGCCGCCCTCTTGGCTGCCACCAGAGCCGAACAGATCGGCCGTTGGCAGGCCATCCAGGAACTTGAGGCCGCACTCGCCACCGGCAAGATCAAAGGCAAGAAGCTCCAGAAGGTCAAAGAACAGCTCGCATCCACCAAGAGCACCTATGAGGGTTCCTGGTCGGAGGTAATGGATGCCGCTGGCGAAGAGCCGGCCGACGCGATGCGCCGGGAGATTGAGGGCGTGGCCAGACAGGTTCCCGCAGCAATTCCGCCCACCGGAGAGCCCGCAGCCCCAGCCCTGCCTAGGCCCGCGATTCAGGTTCCTCTGGTGCCCGCCCCAACGATGACCGCCGAGGTCATCACCAAACAGCGCAAGGTCGCAGCGCTAGCCGAGGTCGAGGCGCACCTAGCCAAGGCCAAGCCCGAGAAATCCTACGAACGCATCAAAGAAGGCGCTCCTGTCGTGGAGATTAAAATCGACGGCGGCATTAAGGTCAAGGCGACCAAAGAAGCCCTTGATGACTTGCGCGCGCGCCTCAAGCAGCTTCCCGAAAGGGCTCTGCTGGGCAAGCAGAAAGTATCGCTCCAGAAGCTCATTTACACGGCGGCGCGCAAAGAGCGTATGGACCCGCTCGTCACGGTCGATGGCGGCGGCTGGATCACGGATGGCCGGGTCATCATCCAGGGCGAGGCGACGGGCGGCAAGATCAAGAAACTCGACAGGGCAATATCGCGCGCTGAACTGGAAAAAGTAGTCGCCAAAGCCGATGCTGAAGCCAAATCTGCGAAACTGCTGTATTACGCCGCGCAGGAATCATCCATCGAAGGCGTCTCTCCGGTACCGATCGACCCTTCGCTGACCAATGGATCGGGGCGACCCCCGCTGGCCGTATTCGAGACGGCCGACGGCCGCTACGTCATATATGACCAGCTCCGCTTCATCTCGATCGTGAATCGCCATCCTGACGTGGAATGGCACATCAACAAGAATGCCGAACTCATTGGCAGGGTCAAAGGCAAGCCGGTCTCGGTCCTGACGCCTTACACGAAATTCCATGGCGATGATATCTTCACGGCTGAGCCGCCGCTCGCGGGAGAAGCGCGCGAAGCTGGACTCTGGGAGCGTCGCGAGATTCCGGAAACGGAAGGCCCGCTGGCCGACATGGAGCCGCCTCCCCCTCGCCTCGGCGATCTATTGACCGGCCGCGAGCAGCAACTTCCGCCTCGCGAGCCGCCGATCCAGAGCGCCGATGATAAGCGCCGCTCCTTCGCGACGACAATGCTCAAGCGCATCGACACTATGGCGTGGTGGGAGCGCATGCGCGAACTTCGTGCGAAGCTGAATATTCCAGAAAACGTCACGTTCCTGGAATACGAGGGCAAAGGGGGAAAAGGCCATTTCGATCCGGCGACAGGCGAGATGATGATTACTCAGGACTGGCACAATATCGGCACGGCCATCCATGAGACCGGGCATGCGATAGATTACGCGCTCGGGACGCGCTTCAAGGCCAAGGATGATCCTTTTGGACTCATCCAAAAACTCGGCAAGCGTGCCGATCCAGATCTCGAACGTATCGTCCGTGGAGAACTCAAAGAACTCGCCCAGCACGTCCGGCCCTACTATCCCGAAGCAGGCTCCTTCTCGAAAGATAGGCACTGGACGACATATCGTGGCTCTCACGCCGAACTGCTCGCGGATTGGTTCGTCGCCAAAATCGTCGACTATCAACTCGCCGAGCGGGTCGCGCCGACATTCACGAAGCTCTGGATGGAGAATCTCGAACGTAATCCGAAAGTCGCGGAGGTGGTTAGACCATTTTTCAGCACGGTCGATAATCCAATCCTCAAGGCCGATTTCGGCGACCGCAGCGTAGCCGATATGGGCCGCAAATTGTGGAGCCATTTTAAGGGTGTCGATCTCGATCCGGCCGTTAAGGAGACCCGCCGCGGTTGGCTCGATATGATCAAGGAGGAAGGACAGCGTCTCCATAACCTCATCGCAACGCCGCTCTCCAAGGCGCAGCGCGATCCGATCTTCGCCCAGGTCTACAATCACTTGCAGGGCTATAGTTATGCCAGTGCTCGCCGGGAGACTATCGGCTTACGCAAGGCCGATCTGGAGTCTTTCTATAAACTTCCCGAGACTTCCAGGCAGCGCGTGACGCGGGTTATCCGCGACTTGGACAATCCGCAGGCCGAGAATTACGCGACTGCCGACGAACTCGCACGCTATCCATATCACCTGAGTCCTGATGAAATCAGCGCTTACAAAAACATGGTCAGTGCTGTGCGTTACGCGACTGATCTTCACATCGAACTTGTCCGCCAGCGCAGGCATTATTATGAGGTGAATGCCCAGGAGAAACTCAGGATCGACAGAGAAATCAAGGAAGATATGCTTAAGCTGGGCCACTATTTTCCTGTCATGCGATTCGGCGATTACGTCGTATTCGCTAGGAGTGCCGCCGACGAGACGAAGATTTGGTTCAATTTTTACAAGAGCGAGATGGAGGCGAGGCGCGAAGCGAATCTTCTCGCCGGCTTGGGTTATACCGACGTGGAAAAATATCCACGCACGGAACTCCCAGAAAATTTCTGGAAGGCATACGGCAATAAACTTTCCGGTTATCAATTAGACATGCTGGTCAACACGGCAAAGGTTGATCGGAACAATCCGGAAATCCAGAAACTTCTTGCCAAGGCGGAAACTCTCCGGCTGCGCGATCTCATGCACCGCAACTGGATTCCTGGTTATCCGCATACGCCGGAAAACCTGGCCGAGTCAATTGAGACTTTCATCTTCTCAGCCTCCAAGCAGCTCTCAAAATATGAGGCTCTCGGTGCCGCGCGCAAGGTGCGCGATTCAAAGATCAACCCAACCAAATCGCGGATATTGTGGGATGATGTTAACCGCTATATCAGTACCTTCGAGGATTCCGGCGAAGCGGAGCATTCGAGGTTGCGGCATTTCCTCTACAACTGGGAGCTGGCCTTCAAGACTTCCTTCCTTCTCAATAACGCGACCCAAACCATCCAGAATACCTGGAACGAATCGGCCCGCTTTCTCAAAGGTGTGCAGCCCGAAATCGTCATGGGCCGGGCCTATAAGGACGCCGCAGCCATCATGGCAAAGTCGTTTCGGAAGGGCTCCTACGACTTGACCGGATTCTCCCCGCTCAAGAAAGCCGCGCTCAAGCGCCTTGAGCAGGAAGGTGTGCTCTCGGGTCAATGGACCGAAGAAATGCTCCAGGAGCGCAAACTTCCTCTGCGCCATAAAACCGACAAGATTCTCGGTCTCTACGGACACGTCTCGGAGCAGTTCAATAGATTACAAACCGGCCTGGTCGCGCTCGATATAGCAGAGCGCCAAGGACTCAGGGGCAAAGCCGCAATCAACTTCGCGCGCGAGTTCATCCACCGGACACAGTATGCTTTCGGCCCGGCCAATCTACCAGCGTTCATTTCGGATACTGGGCGGCTCAAGAGCCTGACCAAGCTCCTTTACACATTCCACGGATATAGCTTCCATTCCGTCGATCGGATCATGCGGCAGTATTTCACAAAGGAATTTGATCCCAAGGTGCTCTGGCGGCAAGCGGCTGGCATGTTTGGCCTGGCCGGCCTTGAGGGAGCCCCGGGTGCCGGCCTGGCGCTATGGGGCGCCTGGCAATTCGGCGGGATGGACGTGCCGATGTGGATTCGCAAAAAGTTTAAGGACAAAGAATGGATCGCCGATACGATCCTAGGCGGCCTGCCGGCCTCGGCCCTTGGACTCGACACGCGCCGTTCGCTGGGCCTTGGTGAGTTCGTGCCGTCGCCACGAGTGGGACAGCATTGGATCGAGGCTCTTGGCGGGGCGGCGCTCGGAGCCCCCGGCGCGATCGTTGGCAGAGCAATCAAGGCGGGAAGCCTTTTCGCGCAAGGCGAGCCCGGCCGGGCGTTCGAGAACCTCATGCCACGGGCCATTTCGAACATCATGCACGCATCTCGTATCGCCCAGGAAGGCGTTGCCTATCCATCCGGCGAAGTGGTTGTGCCCAAAGAGGAGATCACGAGCGGGCAGATATTAGGCAAGGCAATCGGTTATCAGGCATGGGAATGGTCACGTGCGTATGAGAAACGAGATGCGAAACGACGATTTGAAGCGCGGACTGAAGTTCGGACGCAGCGGTTCGTAGAGAGGCTTGCGAAAGCGCGCGAAAGAAAGGACATGAAAGAATATCAGAACATCATCGCCGAGCTTCGACTAAACAACCTGAAAGCTAAGAAAGAAAGGCGTTTCGAAGATTTGATCCAAGTCTCAGTGGAAGCCGTGCAGAATCATATCCTCAAAATGCGCGGCAAAAAAGCTCTCATTCAGGTCAAATCGGCACCGAGACAACTTCGGCCCATCTTCCGAGAAATAGAGGCCCAGTGAGCCCAGTACTCCTAGCGCTGGCTTTTACGCTCCCGGCGTGGTCCCAGAACCCTCCTTACACATTGACCGAGACGCGCGACATTCGCGATGCAGCCGCGGTTAATCAGAATAATCGAGCATTGGCCGACGCGATGCGGAAAACGAACGCCGACGTCAGGGATCTGCCGACACTCGCTGGCGACAACTCATGGACTGGCGTCAATACTTGGGGCGGCACAAGTAAATTTAATGGGGTATCCACATTCACGGCCTCTGAGTACCATGCAAGTCCTGCGACCTTCGTCTCAACCTTGACAATCAATGGCGGCGCATTCACGACGGCCGCGCGCTTCGATGGCATTATTCTCGGTGGGTGGTCTATTGTCTCAACAAAGACTGTCAGCGCCGCTACGTCAGTAGCTTTTACGAATTTGAGTTCGAGCTTTCCTATTCGACTCACGATCAACTATATTCAGAATAGTGCAAATGCGGTTTTGGACATGACTTTCAACGATGATACAGGCGCAAATTATAAATACGCATGCTATGGCGTTTATACCGACGGTGTTGGGTTTGCATCTTATGGGACGGGTGCGGTGGCGATCCGTCTGTTCAATTCTGGCGGAGGTCTCGGCTCTGGAAACTACGGTGCCGTGACGATGATAGTGTATCCAAATCGCCGAGACCAGCGAATAACATCAACCTACACCATTTGGAGCGGTGCCAGTGTGGCAACAGCCGGAGAATGCGCCGGCGGTGGCGAATATAGCGGATCAGCACAACTTACGAAACTTACGATCACTCCAAGCGCCGGTACGATTACTGGCGACATTCGCGCCGAGGTTCTGGCACCATGAGTGATAAAAAGCGCGAGGATATGAGCGATCGCGAGCTTCTAATCCGCATCGACGAACGGACTGAGACTCACGAGAAAAGGCTTGATGGCCTCTCGTCGAAACTCAACGCTCATATCGAATCTGATGAGGCGCATGGAGTCAAGGCGGAGCGTCGTGCTACCGGCCGTCTCGGAACGATAACGATGGGCGTTCTATCTGCCTTTGGCATGTTCATTGGGCTGCTCTTGGCCTTGAAGGAATTCAGAGCTTTTTTGGCGGTCTTTCCCAAGTGATCTATTTTGAGATGCGAACGAAGGCGCGACAGAGTGCTTGAGTTGCTGAAGAAGCTACTACAACGTGAGGGTATCCAGCGTGTCTGGGTACCCCTCTTGCGCTTTCGCTTCGGCAGGGCTCAAGCGATCTGGAGCAAGTTTCGCAGACGACCCAAAGATGATCCGGAGGCAAAATGATCGAAGCCCTGCTGGCTAAGATATTCGCAAGCAAGCCCGCCCTGTTCGTCGGAGGTGCCTTGGGTGGCGTGCTGCTCAAAGTCTTCTGGCCACGCTTGCGAAGCGCTATGGGCGCTCTCGTCAAGAGACAAACCGCCGGCGCGATCCAGAGCATCCTCGATAAGAAGGTGGATGATCCGATCCTCAAGGAGAAGCTCCGCAAGGCCACGTTGGCCAATGTCGAACTCGTCGAATATTTGATTCCAGACCGCGGGCAGGGCGCCGACAAAAAGGCGTGCGTCGTCGAGGCGCTTAGGCGCGTGTTTCCGGGCGCCGCAGCCGATATCATCGCCGACGTGATCGAGGAAGCCGTGTATTCCTCCGATGAAGTCTTTAAGGGCGCGATCAAGTAGGGCTCGAAAAAATCCCTTGACACGCGGCGGCATGTCTGCTATATTCCCTCTTGGGCGCAGTCATGACCGATCGAACGGAGGGCGGTTTTTCTTTTCAGGTGTCCGATTTTAGGGCACCTCTCAGCTTCGCTTGCATCCGTCCTCCCTGCATCTACCGTAGGTCGGCTACGCGAAATGCGCGGTTCGGCTGCGCCCAAAGGCGAGGGCAGTCGAGGGGTGTCCTTTCCTCTTGGCCGGTAGCTCAACAGGTAGAGCAGGCGGCTGTTAACCGCCCCGTTGGAGGTTCGAATCCTCCCTGGCCAGGCTTTGCGACCCCGTTCCCGGGCGGCGCGTGCGAGCGGCGTCCGTGAAGGCATTACCCTCCGGGGTTGCCGTGCCAATTTGGATGGGCTGTCGTTCGTTGGAGAAGGGCTCTGCCTACGGCCTGGCGCAGCCCGGGGACAAGACCGGCGACAAGACCGGCGAAGCAAAACCCGTCCGCGGTAACGCGGTTGGACTAGCCGGCACAGCCCTGGGGGCTCGCGGGGTGAACCCGCGAACTGCGAGCGCTTCAGCTCTCTCCAGCGAGGACTTGGAAGGCAAGAGTCGGCCAGACAGGAAGAACGGCGGGGAAGTGTGGAAAGCGCCGAGAACGCCCCGCACGTCGCCTCAAGGTCTTGCTGAGCGACATGGAGGAGGCCCATTGTTCCGCCTCCCAGCCCATCCATCATTTCGGCAGCACCATCCACCAGGAGGATCACCATGCCTAGGCTCAGCACCACAGATGTGCCGCATCTTCCCCTAGAAGGGGAAGAGAATCCCGATCAGCTCGATCTCGAAGGCCGCATTTTTAAGCGTGCCACGAATGGCCTGATCATCGAGCGCGCGACGCAACTCGGCGAGGCACTCGACGAACTCGCCCAGGCCAAGGCGAACGTCGAATTCCGCGAGACCGAGCTCGATACGGCTTTCTTGAAGCTCAAAGAGAAGGATCAATTCGTCGAGGCCCACACGATGGCCGGCAGCGTCTATATGTTCTACGCGAAGAATGACCGGAAGCTCGTCAAAAAATGCCTGGTCTCGCGCAAGGCCGAGGCGGCGATAGAGAGAACGGAGAATTAACATGCCCATCCCAGGCTTCGGTGACAGAGTGCGCCTCCCGCGCATTGGCGTGATTAGGCTTGGCGAGAAGGTCAAGAACGCCAGTGGTCGAGAGTACCCGAGGGCGCTCGATTATTTTCGTCTCGACGACGCCCCCGGCGTGAAGGAAGTCTACGGGAACAACCCGAAAGAATTGGACGTGATGTTTCCCACCGAGCGCGTTGAACTCTTCTTCGAACAGAAACTCAAAGCTTATCGCAAGAGTGGGCTCTTCTGCGCCTCTGACGACGGCCACGAGGCGAGGCGGGTTCGGCTCGGAATCTCCGATGGACAGTTCACCAAGATTCCGAAAGGCCAGCCCTATGATCCTGATGGCGAGGCATATCTCAAGCAGACCGGCGAGGACGTTGAAGTTGGTTCGCTTTTCGAACTGCCCTGTCCGTTCGAAGAGTGTGGTTTCTTCAAGAGCGGCTTCTGCAAGCCGGTCGCACGCCTCCTGATATTCCTGCCCAAAGTGCCGGGCTTCGGGGTCTATCAAATCGTGACTTCTTCCGACAATGGTACGCGCAACATCAACAGTTACATCGAGTCGATCCGCGCGGTGGCCGGGCGGGTGTCGATGATCCCCCTCAAGTTGCGGCTTGAGCCGATGGATGTTCAGGTAGAGGGCAAGAAAAAAACCATCCATATCCTGACCGTGAAATACGAAGGGTCGCTTCAGTCTCTGATGGCACTCCGACGCAATCCAAAATTAATTGAGGGCCCAGTCGCCGAGTCGGCGATGCCGAAGCCGGACCCGAAGGATGTGCCGGACGATCTCTACCCGAATGGCGGCGCGGCTCTCGACGCGCAACTCGGCAAAGGCAAGGAGCCGCCCAAGGTCAATGGTGATCCGGCCACCGCAGCGCGAGCTCGCCTAGGTCAGCAACAACCACCCAGGCAGGAGGAGTTGGAATCCGACCCGCTTGAGGTCGGGGATGCTCAAGAACAGGAAGGAGGTGGTTTCGACGATCAGGGATCACCGATAGAGCCAGGCAAATCCGTAGCGCCATTGGTGCCGGCCAGGCCGGTGCCGCAGTCGGTGGGCGCAGCGACTGCGCCGAAGAAGCGACCTTGGGGGTAGATTGTGAAGAACTACGAGATTTTCTGCGATGGCAAATGCTGGATCATCTTCGACATTGATGAAAATGACCTTCGCTTTATCGAGGATCAATTTGAGATTGACGTACTTGGGGAAGCCCCATGGGAAGGCTAGCGCTCTCCCACTCCGCACTCGAACTCTTCGAATCCTGTCCGTTGCGCTTCAAGACCGAGCGCATCGATAAGATCAAGGGTGAGCCATCCTTGCCGATGGCGCTGGGCTCTTTCGTTCATGAAATCACCGACCAATACTTCAAGCACCTGGTCAAGACCGGCCAGCGCTCCGACTTCGCCATGGCCGAATCGATCGCTCAAACGGCCTGGGTGAACCGACGGCAGAACGCGGACTGGGCGATGCTGCCCGAATCGCTCTATGAGGACATGCTTGGTCTCGTCTATGCGATTCGCGAGGAATGCGTCATCGACCCGCGACAAGTGGTCTCCAGCGAGCAGTCGATCGCTTTCAATGAGCACTGGAAGCCGGTCAAGTGGCTCGCGAAAGACGTTTTCTTCCGGGCCAAGATCGACCGGCTTGAACTGACACAAGACCTGGTGGCGATCGTTTGGGACCTGAAAACCGGACGCAAAATCGACAAGGATGCCAATACGCCGCAGATGCGTCGCTATGCCTTCGTGGTAACAAAGCTCCTGCCTGAGGCGGTCAAGATCGTGGCGCAGCTCTACTACCCGCGTAAGCGGGCGCTGTTTCCGACCGACTTCGAGCCGGGTGCGGTAGCAGGAATGGGCGAGGAGATAACGCGGGCTTCAGATGAGATCGAGGCTATGCGCGCCAAGAACGAATGGCCGGCGACGCCTAGTTTTCTCGCCTGCCAGAACTGTCCAGCTTTCGCGACTTGTCCGGCCAAGGTCCGCGCCACAAACGGCAAGATAGTGCAGCCAGAGCGGCAGGACGAGGCTGAGCGCCTAGTAGAGCGTCTCGTATTCCTGAACCAGGAACGCGACACGATCACGGATGCGCTCAAGCACTACGTCGATGTCAATGGGCCCGTCGAAGCAGCCGGAATGCTTGCGGATTATTCGGTGCAGCATAAGTTGTCTTGGGATACGGAGGAGCTCTGCCGCGTGCTCCGGGAGGTGGGGCTCGAACCCCTAAGGTTTCTCAAGGGAGATTCAAAACTACTGGCGCGAGAGGTTCGCAAGAATGAGGCGCTCCACGGGCGCATCGATGCCATCACGCGGGACCGACCGTCTACTCGCTTCATCCTTCGGCAAGCCGGGGATGACGGCGAAGATGAGGATAACGAGAAGCAGTAAGGAGACCGACATCATGAAGATCACAAAGATTCAGTTACGAGGATTCCGGTCGCATCTCAACACCGAGGTCGTCGGACTTGAGAAGTTCTGCTGCTTCCTCGGCAAAAACGGCGCAGGCAAGAGCAGCATCTTGGATGCTATCGGCTATGCCCTTACGGGTGTCACGCGAGGCGTCGACGATCGCGGTTCGGGTGCCGAGCACCTTGTTACGCGCAAGACGCTCTTCGCTGATCCGGAACAGGCCCCGAAGGCATTCGGGGTCAGCCTGATGACGACCAAAGGCGCGATCGTGCGTGGCCTGGGCGAGGGGCCCAAAGCGAAGGTTCAAGCTCAAATCGGTCAGAAATACGGAATCGATCCGGTTCTGGCCCGCACCTTGGTTCAGACGGCCAGTTTCACCCGACTCCCGCCGGCCACACAGAAGCAGATCGTCTTATCGGTGGCCGGCTCGGCGGTTTCGGACGCCGATATCCGCCAGCTTCTCGGGCCTGCCGCCAGCCAATTCGACGCCACGACCGGGCCGCTCGATTCGGTCGAGGCGATCGACCGCGCCGAAAAGGAACTCCGGGCGCTGCGTCCTGAACTCAAGCGCCAGATCGCAGCCGTCATCGTCCCAGACCTGCCCGCGAGCGCGGCTGAAACCGCCTCGGTCAATATTCGCGATGCCGAGGAGGCGCTGCGTGATTTGCGCCGAGACCGCGATGCGATCGTCAAGCAGAAGGCCGACTACGACGCGCGCGTGAACGTCCTCAAGCAGAGGCTCATACAGGCCCAAGAAGTGCTCAACAGCGATCTCGGAGGGCCGCCGAAAGGGGACCCGGCCGCCATTGAGAAGGAGATCAAGAAGCTAGAGGAAGCCGAAAACGGACGCGATGCCGAGTACAATGCTCTGCGCTCCGAGATCGACCAACTCTCCGGCCGACTGGAGCAGGCTCGTCAACAGTTCAAGACATTCTCCGGCCTCAAGGGCAAGTGCCCGACCTGCGTGCGGATTCTCTCCAAGACCGATATCGATGGTGTGACCAAGACGCTTAAGGACGAGGGGACGAAGATCGTGGCCGAACTCAAGCCCAAGCAGGCCCGACTCGAAGAATTGGCCTACGACCAAGGGCGAGGTAAGAAGATCCTGGAGTTTAAAGGCCAGATCGAGTCGATTCGCGAACATGCCCGAGCGCAAGAACGCCTGAAGGAGCGCCATGCCGATGCCCGCAAAGCCATCAACGATGTCGAGGCCGCGCTGGCTCAGCCAGCTCCGAAGCTCGCCAATACTGCGGAGATCGACGCGGAGATCGTGAAAGGCGAGGAGTTCGTCGGTCGCCAGCGCGCGCTCGCCGGGGCGGTAGACGAGCGCAACCGGGCCATTAAGCAGAAGGGGGAGATTGAAGCGCGGCTGTCCAATCTGGAGGACCTGATCGACCGGATCGGCCCCAAAGGGCTGGTGCGCGCGAAGCTCATGGAGGGCGGTGGGGATCAATTCGTGGCCGAGGTCAACGAATACGCCCAGGCGGTCGGACTCGGCGTGGTGGCGATCGGCATGGAGAACGGCTTTGCCATCTGGATCGACGGCTCGCCGGCGGCGCTTTTGTCGGCCTCCGAGGATTACCGGCTTAACCTTGCCTTCGCGGCGGCGCTCGCCAAGCGGTCAGGGACCGGCATCCTCATTCTCGATGGTGCAGAGATCCTCGATGGCGACAACCGGGGCGCGGTCAACGAGGTTCTGGAGCGCGCCGGGCTCGAGCAGGCATTCCTGGCGGCGACGCCGGAGACCATGCCGGAATCGGTCGAGGCGATGGCCGGGTGGTCATTATTCGCCGTCGAAAAAGACGGCAAATTCTCTAAGGTGCGAACCCTGATTGGAGCTACCGTCGTTGCTTAGAGAGAGACGATTCGCAGGGCCCCGGAGACCGGCACGGAGATCGGCCCGGGGTCCTGCCTTGCAGGAATGATCTACTACAATGAGAACGACCGCTACACCGCCGTCTGGCTCCGCGCGCTTGCCGACGCCGATGACGAAGCCGGCGCGCCAGCGACTTCTTGACGCACTCGCCAACCTCGAACGTCCAGTCCTCCGCGTGTTTGAGCAGGTGGAGATCGTGAACGAGCCACAGCATGGCGATTGAGAAATCTTCCGGCGCG
>JASEHE010000069.1 GCA_030018915.1 Verrucomicrobiota bacterium | reverse complement strand
ATAGCCAGCCTCCTTTGTTGTGTATATTACTTATACAATACTATATGCAAAAAAGAGAGATACAAGCCTTTTCCATAAAAATGTAACTTTCCTGTCTTGCACCCCATTGCCGTCAAGGAGTCGATTGACATCCGGCGACATCCAGCATAGGCTTTTTGCTGGATGAACGGACAGTCACGAAGGGACTAAGGACGAGCGAGGCATGGAGAGCAGACAAACTGCAGGTTGACAACTCGCTCACTCGCGCATATGGTGAGCTCTCAAGCCAACAAGCGCAAGGCCGTCTATCGCTGGTTCAAGGCACAAAGACAAAGAAGCTTTTTCCGTATGGCGAAGCCGTATCTGCAACACCTCAAATTATGATTTCCGTTGTCGGCCTCTCAAAACGGTTCGGCTGCGTCACGGCTATTGACAACATCTCCTTCGAGGTCAAAGCGGGGGAGATCGTGGGCTTTTTGGGGCCCAACGGCGCGGGCAAGACCACCACCATGCGGATCCTCACCGGGTTCCTCACGGCGACTGCGGGCGTGGTGACGGTGGGCGGCCGGGACGCGCTCAGGGACTCGTTGGAGGTTCGCCGGCGGATCGGGTACCTGCCGGAAAACTACCCGATCTATCCCGAGATGCGGGTGAGCGAGTACCTGCGGTACCGGGGCCGCCTGAAGGGGCTGCGCGGGCCGAAGCTGCGGGCGCGAGTCGCGGACGTGGTGGAGACTTGCGGGCTCACAGGGATGACGCGCGGCGTGGTCGGCCACCTGTCCCGCGGCTACGTGCAGCGGCTTGGCCTGGCCGACAGCCTGATCCACGAGCCTGAACTGCTCATCTTGGACGAGCCGACGGTTGGTCTCGATCCGAACCAGATTCGAAACATCCGCAGTCTGATTAAAAGCCTTGCGCAGCGGCACACGGTGCTGCTCTCCAGCCACATCCTGCCGGAGGTGGAGATGATCTGCCAGCGCGTGCTGATCATGGATAAGGGCCGGATCGTGGCGTCAGACACGCGGGAGAACCTGGCGGCGCGCCTGAAAGGCGGCGCCCGCGTGGTGGCGGAACTGAAGGGTCCCTTCGATGCGATCGCGGAGGTTCTGCGGACGTTTCCGGGCGTGATCAACGTGTCCTGCGAGGCCGACGAGCCGTGGGGCCGGTTTTCGTGCGAGTGCGAACATGGCGCGGACATCCGGGAGAATTTGTTCGGCGTGGCGGCCGCGCGCAACTGGAGCCTGCGGGAACTGACCGTGGAGCGGACGCACCTGGAGGATGTGTTCTTTGCCGTAACGGCGGATCGGCCGAACGCGGGCGCCGGCGGAAAGGCTAAGAAAGATGGCGGGTAATTTCCAGACACTTTGGAAGCGGGAATGGACCGCGTGTTTTCTTTCGCCAATCGCCTACGTGACGATGGTCATGTTCCTGCTTCTCGCGAACTGGACGTTCTGGAACGCGGTGGAACGGCACACAGGCGAGGTGGCCTCGCTGCCGCTGCTGTGGTGCATGTCGGTCGCGCTGTGGCTGCCGATCCTGATCACCGTGATCACGATGCGCCTCTTTGCCGAAGAACGGCGCTCCGGCACGATCGAAACGCTCATGACGGCGCCGGTGACCGAGTGGCAAGTGGTGCTGGGCAAGTATGCGGGCGCGCTCTCGTTCCTGCTGGCGGTCATCGCGCCGACAGCGGCGTCCACGATCGCGCTCTACGCGCTGAGCCCCGGCCTGCGCGCGCTGAACCTTGGCGGACTGGCCGGCGCAGCGCTGATCCTCCTGCTGCTCTCCTTGCTTTGCGTGGCGATCGGGCTGCTGTTCTCGATGACCACCCGCAACCAGATCATTGCGGCGATCACCTGTTTCTGCGGAATCATCCTCCCGTTGCTGAGCGGCTACCTCGTTAAGCTCTTGCCGTTCGGCTCGGATCGGCTGGTGGACTACCTGCTGCTGGAGCATCACCTGGAGGATTTCTCGCGCGGGTCCGTGGACATTCGGACGGTCGCATTGTATGTGTCGGGCACGCTGTTCGCGCTGTTTTTGGCCGCGCGCGCGCTGGAATCGCGAAAATGGAGGTAAAGGCCACGCCGGAACCGGGGCTCGCGCCGCCGGTCGCCGGGCAGGCCGCGTGTCATGGGCGAAAACGATCAACCGGCGATCGAATCGCCGTGGAGTCCGCGGCGCTGGCGGATGGCCGCGGGATTGAACGTGGTCGCCGCCGTGCTCCTGGCCGTTGCGCTCCTGCTGATGGTGAACCACCTCTTCTACCGCCTCGGGCCAATGCGGCGCAACTTGGGCGGGGACCGCTCCTACGCCCTGTCGGAGAAGACCCGAAGCCTGCTTGCCACGCTGGACCGCGAAGTGCGGGTAGTCGCCTTCTTCGACCAGAACCACGAGTATTTCGCCTATGTCCGCGCGCTGCTGAAGGAATACGAGTATGAGTGCGCGGCGCTGGGGCAGAAGAACCTCAAGATACAGATTCTCGATCCGAACCGAGATCTGGCCCGGACGCGCCTGCTTCAGCAGCAGTACAAGGTGGCCGAGCCGAACGTCCTGGTCTTCGATTCGGAGGGCCGCTGCAAGTATCTCGGGGTCAAGGATATCATAGACAAGCAGCAAAGCGTGGACTTGCAGAAACTGCTGAGCCGGAAGAGCGGCGGGCTGGTCAGCGAGATCAGCTACCTGGGCGAGCAGGCCTTTTCGTCGGCTATTCTCAGCGTCACCCAGACCAGGCGGCCGACGGTCTATTTCCTCTCCGGGCACGGAGAACGTGAGATTGACGATTTCAGCAAGCCGATGGGATTCTCAAGTCTGGCTCGGGCCCTCCAGCGGGACAATATGCCGGTCAAAAAGTTCCGCATCGCCGATCTGGGGGACATTCCCGAGGACTGCTCGCTGCTGGTGATCGCCGGGCCGACCCGCAAGATGGCGCAGGCTGAGACCGATCGAATCGCGTCCTATCTCGACAAAAACGGGCGGCTGCTACTTCTGCTCAATGCCGGCGCCGTCACTGGGCTGGAGAACCTGCTGGCGTCCTGGGGCGTCAAGCTCGACACCGACGTCGTGTTCGATCCCGCGGGGACGCTGACCGGCCAGGAGATATTCGTGAAGCGATACGGGCAGCATCCGATCACCCGGCGCCTGAGGAACCTGGACCTCACGTTATACCTGCCACGCTCGGTGGAGGCCGCGCCCGGGCACGAGGACGCTGGAGACGCGCAGGCCGACAAGTCGCGCGTGTTCACCCTGGCGTTCAGCAGCGACAAGGGCTGGGCTGAGAAAGACCTGAATCAGAACCCGGCGAAGTTCGATCAGGAGGTGGACCGGCCTGGGCCGATCGGGCTGGCCGTGGCCGTGGAGAAGGGCGCGTTCAGCGGTATCGAAGTGGAGATAAAGCCGACGCGCCTGGTGGTTGTCGGCAACGCCGATTTCGTGTCCAACGGCGCTCTGGACGGCGGCGGGAGCGGGAACACGGATTTCTTCCTGAACGCGGCCAACTGGCTGGTCGAACGGGAGGCGCTGATGGCGATCGGGCCGCAGTCGCCGGATAGACTGGCGCCGGGCATGAACCGCTTTCAGCAGAAGCTGGCGTTTCTTCTGATCGTGGCGGCCGGGCCGCTGCTGGCGGCTCTGGCCGGCGTCCTGGTCTGGTGGCGCCGGCGCAATTGACATGAAGACAAAAACCACATTTCGGCTGCTCCTGGCGGTCTGCGTTGTTGGCGGGATTCTGGCGATCGTGGAGCGGGTCAAGCGCGGGCGTCCGCCGCAGCCGATTGACCAGCCCGTGCTCCACGAGTTGGCGTGGGACCAGGTGGCCCGCCTCGCGATGGCGACCGGCAGCAACCGGCTCGACTGCGTTCGGGAGGACAACGCGTGGCACATCAGGCGGCCTCTTCGCGTTCGCGCGGACGAGGGCAAGGTCGAACGGGTCCTGAGCGCCCTGCAGGCCATGCGAATCAAGGAGGTCATCACTCCGGACCAGAGGAAGAAGCGGGCCCTGACCCTCGCGGATTTCGGGCTGGACCACCCGCGCGCGCGGGTGGTCGTTGGTGACAGCGTCCGGACGCGGCAGGTCCTGGTTGGGCACGATGCTCCGTTCGGGAACCTCGTATTTGTCAAGCTCGATCCCGGCCAGAATGTTCTGGCGGCCGGGCCGGGGTTCCACCCGTTTTTGCCGCAAGACATGGAGAGCTTCCGGTCCCGCCTGGCGCTGCCCGGCGAGAGCGCGCGGACGACGCGGTTGGAAATCCAGTGGCCGGGCGCCGGGTTCATTCAACTAGCGCGCAAGGGCGGGGACTGGCTGATTCAGCAGTCATTCTCGGGCCGCGCGGACAGCGGCCGGATCGCGCGGATGCTGGACGCCCTCTATTGCCTCAAAGTGGAGAAATTCGTATGGGACGCTCCGGCGCCTCCAGAGCCGGCAGGCGAGACGCTCCGGCCGCCCGCAGTTCCGCTGTCTGAGCCGATCGGGGCCGGTGGCTCCTACAGTCTGACGCCGGACGAAGCCATGCGCATCACGGTCTGGACGGAAGGCAGCGAGATGAGCCGCGAACTGCTCCTGGGCAAAACGGCCGGCGACAATGGCAAGAGCGTCTACGCCAAGCCGCGGGACGTTCCATCAATCTACCTGGTGAGCCGGAATATCCTGGACACGTTTTCGGTCGCGGTAAACGACCTGCGAGATCGGCGCCTGTTTCCGATGGACGCGGCGGACGTCCAGCACATTTGCCTGGAGAAAGGGGAACGCAAGCTCGTGCTTCGTCGCCCGCCGAAGAAGGAATGGACGATCACGGAGCCCGTGGAATGGCCGGCGGACGAGATGGCGGTCGGCGAGCTGGCGCGGCGTATCACGGCCCTCACGATCCAGGCGTTTGCCGACGGATCAGAGACAAACCTCGCAACGCTGGGGTTGGCAACCCCGGCCTGCGTTGTCCAGGCGCTCGATCGGTTTCCCGAGGCGCCGGCAGGCGCCTTGCCGGCTGAGACGCCCGCAGGCGTCGTTGTCGCGGCGCCGACCAGTCTGGACAACCGGCTGTGCATCGGACAGGCCAATAGCGATTCGACGCGAATCTATTGCCGGTTCGAGCGAGACCCGTTGAAGTTTGGGGAAGGCGGCGCGGTCTACGAGACGGCAGCCGCGACCGTGACGAGCCTGGGGCCGGACCCGGCGAATCCGCTGCTTTACCGGGACCGTGGCATGCTGGCGCTTGTGTCACGCAGCGTGAAGCGCCTCTCGCTCATTCGAGGCAAGACCGAGCAGATCGTGGTCCTGGACGAGAAGGGCGCCTGGGAGGCGGTTCAGCCGGCTGGCGGATCGGTGAAGAACGAGGTCCTCGACGATATCCTCTTTCTTGTGTCCAACCTGCGGGCATGCCGGGTCGAGGTTCACAATCCGAAGGACCTGGCGGCCTATGGTCTGGCCCCACCGGGCGCTCAGTTGACGCTGGGACTGAGTGGGGTTGAAGGGCTTCAGAAGTCGGTACTGATCGGATGGCCCGCCGGGGCGCAGGGCCGGTTCGTCGTGATCCAAGGACAGGACGTGGTGTTCGTGTTGGAGAACGGCGTGGTGGACCGCCTGACCCGAGACATCGTGGCGTTCCAGGCGCCCGGACCGGCAGCGCCGTCGCCGGCCAAGGCCGTCGCCGGGTTCCACCCGTAGAAAGGTTTGCCGCATCATCGGCCGGTGAACACGCGTGAAGACTGACAAGCCCACAACAGCCTCCATCCGCGCGCGCTTGTTCAAATTGCTTGCGCTTTTTTTCCTGCTCGTCCTGGCGCTCGTTGTCTATCTGGGCGCCTTCGGCTGTCCGGAGTGGTTGTCCGACGAATTGGTCCGGGCCATCAAGCTCGAGGGCTTCGCGATCGAGGCCGATGCCGTCAAGCTCCATCCTATCCACGGTGTGGTGGTCAAGAACGTCCGGCTTTACCGGAAGCAGGTCATCGGGCCTCCGGCCCTGGAAGCCGGTCAGGTCACGATTGCGCTCGACCCGCTGGCGCCGCTCAAGGAGAAGGCGCCACTGATGCGTCGGGTCGTCATCCGGGACGGCGTTTTCCGCGCCGATTTGATGCGCGCGCCTGAAATGAAGACGCCCGCTACGGCGGCGCCGCCCGCGCCGCTTCCGGGAACGCGGTTCTATCTGGAGCTGGAGAACGCGCGGTTCGGCGGGCTTGCCGTGGAGCGGTCGCGCTGCGAAATCGCGCTGGAAGAACGGACGGTCCGCGTCAACGATATCGCGGCTACCCTGGCAGGCGGCGGCAAGAAAGGCGAGGTCCGCGGGGGAACGGTGACGTACCACCTCGACCAGGCCCTCCTCGATGGCGCGATGGAAACGCGCCTCGATCCGCGCGTCCTGCTGCCGCTGCTCGAAGAGTTCCGAATGCCGAAGACCGCGGCGCTGGCGGGCGATTACGAGTTCGGACACGAGCCGCCGCGGTGCGAGGTGAAGTTCAGCAACTACATCCATCCCGACTTGCCGCTGACGGTCGAAACCAGGTTCTGGTTCCAGGACGGCAAATACAAAGGCGTGGACCTGCTCCGGGCGGACGGCGTCGTGCTGGTTAATATCTCCAAGACCAACTTCACGGTCGCCGTGAGGCCGCTTTTCGTTGTTCGAAAGGAAGGCACGGCCTCCGCCTGTCTCACCGTTGACGCGAACCGGTCCACTGTCGAGTTCGAGGGCGTGTCCACGCTCGACCCGCGGGCCATGACCCGGATGATCGGGATTCTGACCAACGGGGTCCTGGACGACTTCCGGTTCGATGGGCAGGTGAACGTAGCCGGCCATGGCGTCGCTAACTACGAAGACCTCGCGAAGACGCGCCTGAACCTGCGGATCACTGGCCGGGACCTCGGCTGGAACCGGCTCAAGGTTGAGGAATATGGCTTTGACCTGAACGTGGACGGCCTCACGAACGCCTTGAACGACATCCGCGGCCGGTTCTACGGCGGCGACCTGTCCGGCCGGGCCGTGTTCGTTCTCTCGCCCGATCCGCTGGGCGATGCGAGCTTCGAGGTCGCCGGCCGGGTCAGCCATGCCGGCTTCGAACGGTTTATGAAGGACGTCGAGAAGAACGACCGACAGGCACGGGAATATGCAGGCCGCCTCTCCGTCTCTCTGAATATGAACGGCCTGCTCGGCGAAACCAACACCGGCACAATCAATGGCAAAGGCGCGATCCGAGTGAAGGAAGGCAAGGTGCTGCTTCTACCGATCTTCGGCGAGCTGACGAAAACCCTCACCGACTATATCCCCGGTCTCGATTTCGTCGTGAATCAGACCGACGTAAAGAGCGAGTTCAAGATCGCCGAGAAGAAGATCAGCACGGAGAATATCTGCATCGAGGGCAACGTGATCCGGCTGAATGGATATGGCGACTATCACTTCGACAACACCTTGGACTTCCGGGCGCAGGTGAGGCTCCTGCGGCACCAGAGCATTCTGAGCTACTTGACCGACCCCATCATGTGGGTGTTCGGAAAGCTGTTCGAGTTCCGCCTCGAGGGAGACGTGTCCGATCCACGCTGGACTGCCTTCAGCTCGACGATGGACCTGCTGAAAAAAATCGGCCTGAAGAAGAAAGACGACGGGAAGGACCAAGACAAGAAGAGGAATCCGTCGCCGGAGACCCGGCCGACTTCTTCCAAAACGTCGGAGGAAACCGAACCCCGGCCGCCGGATGAGAAGTGATCCGGCGGGGGTCGGTAATCCCCTGCGAACCGATGTGATGAAGTTCCACATCAAGACCTACGGTTGTCAGATGAACGAGCGCGATTCCAACGCGGCGGCCGCGCTGCTCGAGCGTCACGGGCATGCGCCTGCCGATGCCGAGCGCGAAGCCGACGTGGTGATCGTGAACACGTGCAGCGTGCGCGGCAAGGCGGAGGACAAGGCGCGCGGCAAACTGGGCCTCCTGATCGCCGGCAAAACAGGGAGAAGAGGGCGTCTGGTTGGGGCCATGGGCTGCATGGCGCAACGCCTTGGGCCCGCCATTCTGGAGGAGGTCCCCGGACTCGATTTCGCGGTGGGCACGCATCGGCTGGCCGCTCTGCCCTTTGTTCTGGAACGGGCCGCCGCCGGAAGAGGGCCGGCCAGCGACACGGCGGAGGACCGGCCGGGCCGGGACAAGCGCCGCAGGCATTTCCGGCCCGGTATTTCCGCCTTTGTGAACATCCTGCTTGGGTGCAACCGGGCGTGCTCCTACTGCGTAGTGCCGCAGGTGCGCGGCCGCGAGTGGAGCCGGACAGTGTCGAACGTCGTGGAGGAAGTCCGCGCCCTGGCCGCGGCGGGAGTGAGGGAGGTCACACTGCTTGGGCAGAGCGTGATGTCCTATGGCCGGGCCAACGCCGTGTGTCCCGACGGCTGTCCGTCCGCGCGCGGGTACACGGAGCCGCTGCCGCGGCTGCTGGAGGCCGTGAACGCGGTCGCCGGCATCGAACGAATCCGGTTCGCCTCCGGGCATCCATCGGGCTGCGCGCCGGAGTTGGCCAGGGCCATGGCGGAACTCCCGGCCGTGTGCGAGCACCTGCATCTGCCTCTTCAGTCCGGCTGCGACCGGATTCTCGCCGGCATGCGGCGCGGGTATTCGGCCGAGGACTATCGCCAGGCGATCCGCCGCCTGCGGGCGGCCGTGCCCGGAATTGCAGTCACCACGGACATCATCGTGGGCTATCCGACGGAGACGGCCGAGGAGTTCGAGCAAACCCGGCGATTCATGGACGAAATCGGGTTCGACAACGCCTTCATCTTCAAGTATTCTCCGCGGCCTGGAACCCCGGCAGCGGAAGAAGCCGACGACGCGCCGGCCGCCGAAAAGCGGCGGCGGAACCAGACGCTGCTGGATGACCAGAACCGGCGGAACTTGGCGATTCATCGGGCGCTGGTCGGCCGGCAGCTCGAGGCGCTTGTGGAAGGCGTGAGCCCGCGCAACGAGCGCCGGTGGACGGGCCGAACGCGAACGAACAAGGTCGTCGTGTTCGAGCCGGTTCCCGGCTTGGCGCCCGGCAGCCTAGTGAACGTGGAAATCCGGCAGGCCTGGGCTCAGACGTTGTTCGGCGTTGTGGCGGGCGGCGCGGCAAAACCGGAATCGCGCCACGGTAGTGTGGCGTGAAAGGGCAACGCGAACTGGCCACATGCTTCAGCTTTCGGCCACAGGGATGATTCTCGGCGGGGCGGTGGCGGCGCTGTTCGCGCCGTTGCTGTTGGCCCCTGGCCAGGCGCTGGGCTGGATGCGGAAGTTTCCCCGCAACCGCCGGCTTGCCTGGATTCTCACGGCGGTGGACCTGGTGTGGGCCGGGTGGCTCATGTACGTCACGCCGTTTCCATGGATCGATCCGTACAAGCAATGGGTGGCGCTCGCGGCGCCCGTGGTCTTCTTTCTGATCGTGATCTTCATGGACGAACTGCTGGCCGCGCGGGCATTCGGCGGGCTGCTGCTCCTGGCGCCTGCGCCGATTCTGGACGCAGCGTTCCTGCACCCATCGCCGTTGCGATTGGTGGTTGTCGTGGTAGCCTACGCGCTGGCGGCGGCAGGCATAGCCCTCGTGCTCAATCCCTACCTGTTTCGAACAACGGTGGCGCGCCTGCTGAAGACCGAGTCGCTTTGCCGCGTCTGGGGCGGAGCCGGCCTCTTCCTCGGCGCCTTCATCATCGGCCTCGCCTTCTGGACGTATTGAGAGGCACGAGACGCGCGCTGATGGACATCGCCGCGGTCGAACCCGAATTCATGGGGGATCTCGTGGGCACGACCATCATCTTCGGGGCTGATGATGCCGAGCCCTTTCTCGGTGTGACCGCCTTGGAGTCTGTTGAAATCGAAGTTGATCCTCGGACCCAACAGCTCAAACGCCTGCCGGCGGCGCGGCTGAAATAGCCGGGAAAGCGCCGGATGTTCGTCGTCATCGTCCGCCAGGTCACGGGCCGCCGAGCAGCCCGGCGGTGTAGAGGAAACCAAGCCGGAACTGCTCGAGCGAGAAGGACTCGTTCGGCGCGTGGATGTTGTCAGCCTCGCTGCCGAACCCGACCAGCAGCGGTTCGGCGCCGGATGCCTTGATCAGGCCGGCCACAATGGGGATCGAACCGCCCGCCCACAGATAGACGGCCTGGCGCCGGGTCAGCCGGTCCAGCACGGCCTTGGCCCTGGCGGCGAGCGGGGAATCCGGGTCCAGCCGGATGCCCGACGAGCCCGCGCCTTGTTCCCGAATTTCCATGCGGAATCCGGGCGGCGCGTTCTTCCGAAGATGCGCGATCAGGGCCTTCAGGCAGCGCCGGGGGTCCTGGCCGGCGACGAGCCTGACGCTGATCTTGGCTGTGGCGGAGCCGGGAATGATCGTCTTGGCGCCGGCGCCGCCGTAGCCGGAATGCGCGCCGTTGACGTCGAGGCACGGCCGCAGGCCGGTGCGCTCCGCGATCGTGAAGTTCTTCTCGCCGGCCAGCGGCGCCACGCCGGTCTTGGCCTTGTACCATCGCGCATTAATCGGGACCGCGTTGGCGAGCTTGCGGTCCCTGGGCGACGGTTTGGGCGCCGAGTCGGCCAGGCCGGCCACTGCGATGCGGCCGGGTGATGTCTTATTCTTCCTGTAAGAGCGGATAGTGGTGTAACCTCCTGGTGGT
>JASEHE010000068.1 GCA_030018915.1 Verrucomicrobiota bacterium | reverse complement strand
AGCCTCCAGCCCCTCGACGCCCTGACGAAACGTGCACGTCGCCCGTCAAACTCCACCTATTACCGCGCACAATATGGCAGGGCCAAGCGTGCGCGCCCACATTTTGTGGAAGCAAATGTCCGCGGCGTTATCGAAGGCAGGCGTCTCATCCGGGTCCCAATTATCCGCCGTGCCCCATGTCTCATTGGTTCCCCCGCCATCCCAAAAGTAGCCGGCAGCCATGGCCTTCGGCGAGCAAGCTGCAGCCAGAAGGACGGTCAGACAGGCGAAGAAACAGGCAGGACGGGCTGCTGCCCGCAACCCAAGCTTTGTCGTGAGCCTTGCTGCGCCTCGCCAAAACCTACTGGCGAAGGCTGGCGTGTCTCGCCGTAGCCCGGCGAAGGCGGATCGACAAAACTTGCGACAAAGGCGCAGTCGAAACCTTCTGTTTTTCATGGCGGTTGCTGAGCCTCAAGGCGCTATTGACGCGCCTCATGACAAGCTGAATCACCCTGGATATGCCGCTAGGCCCAGAGGACGAGAGTAGTCAATAATCAGTAATCTGTATCAGTTGGTGTTGGGAAGGTTGCGACCCATCATCCCCTTTTAACTCAGGCGGTTTTGAGGGTTTTGCGGAACTCCTGGTTTTCCTGGCGCTGCTGCTGGAAGTGCGACTTGATCTCCTGGCGGAACTCCCCGCAGTGTTCGCCGCGCGCGCCTTTGCCCTGGCCCGTGTCGTCCTCGGCGCGCGCCATTCCCGACGCCGTGATCAGTGCCGCCGCAACCGTCGTTACCGCCCACGTTACGCCTGTGAACCGCTTCATACGATCCTCCTTTTCCAGCGACTCGCATCGAGTCGCTTTATCCCGATAGACGAACGAAGAGGGCGTTTATTGTGGGGAGAAAAGCGGAAGGCCGCGAGCGCGGGCCCCGGCGGAAACCGACAGCCTTTACCAGGCGCCGGCCGTGGGCCGATCCGGCGACGGCAATACGGCCCGACGCCACGATGAGGCGCTGGAGCCGGAACAGCGGATTTTCGGGACGTTTGCCGTCAAGATTCGGGCAGGCGGGACTGCCGCGTCGCGTGGAGATCCTTGATCAACTGACGTCCAACGCGGCGGTTAAGACCACGCGCGCGGAATGTCGCGAGCTGTGTGGGATCACGTTCATCTCAGACCGAACACCGAGAAGCCGGCGCCCGTGCCCTTGCCGGACAGACGGAAAAGCGCGCCGGCCGAGTAGCAGGTCATGCGGTTGGTAACGTAGTCGAACGACGTCCCGCCGAAGATTCCGCCCTCGTTCTCCTCGTCCTCGCCCCGGAATCCGCCGTGGGCCTTCGGATCGCTGGATTTCAGGACCTGCAGGTCGAGCAGGTGGTCCTTTAGATTGTCGAGGACCCATGCCGAGTAGTCCTTGCCGGCCACGCGGCCGATGTCCAGGACGTTGTTGGCCTGGACGGGGAAGGCGCAGAGCGGACGATCCAGCGGGCCGTTGTTGACGATCCAGTCGGCGTAGCGGACCGCGGCGTCGAGGTACTTGCGTTTGCGCGTTTCCTGGTAGGCGGCCAGCGCGACGACCATGATGGCGTCGTCGTTGCGGAGGACGTGGATATCGTCGCCCTTGCCGCGCCCCTCGTGGTGGTTCATTCGGGGCTTGGGGAAAGCGTGTGGGTCCTTGAGGTAATAGATCGCGCCGTCGTCCCGCTGGCAGGCGAGGATGAAGTCGGCCGCCCAGAGAAGCGGTGGCAGGTAGCGGCGCTCGCCGGTGCGGCAGTAGAGGTGCCAGAGCGGGATGGCCGCGCACTGGGCCATGCAGTAGCCTTTCGGGTTGTATTCGATTTTCTCCGCAGGTTCGAAACTGGCGAGCCAAGGCAGGCCTTTGCGGGGCGAGAAGTTGCGGAGCAGGTAGTCGCAGAATGCCTGGCCGCGCCGGAGATGGCGCGGATCGCGGGTGACCTTCTCGAGCATGAGCAGGCCGGAGGCGGCCTGGGCCCCGTCGAGCACGCCGCCCCAGTTGACCTGTGGAGTCGTCTCCTTGATGGCGCCGGCGGTCTTCTTGAAACGCGGATCCATGACCTGGAGGGCGGCGATGTAGGCGGCGCCGAGTTCCGCCGCCGCGCGATACTTCAGCTTGCCGGTGAGGCGGTAGGCCTCGGAGAGGACGAACAGGGCGCGGCCCTGAGTCCAGTTGATCCCTGGCACGTGCCGGCCGTCCGGCATGAAGTAGTAGTAGAGGAAGCGGCCGCGATCCGCGTTCCAGTTGGGCCGGTAGTCGCCGAGCTGGGTGTTGACGTACCAGTTGGCGGCCTTGAGCGCGCGGCGCAGAAAACGGGCCCGGTCTTTCGGCGTGAGTCGAGTGGCCATGGCACGATCCTTTCGGCGCTGGTTGGCTGCGATTCGGACTGAGCGGCGACATGCTATATCGGACTCGTCGGAAAAGACAGCGAAAAACGGGGAGGGGCCTGGGATTGGGGGGGTTGCCCGAGCACGACTTGTTCGGCTAGAGCATATTAAATAATACTGCAGCCATTTTCTGTGGCGTGTGGTAGTGTCAGAGCATGAAGACATTGTCCCTGGATTTGCGGCAACGGGTAGTGGCTGCATACGATGTGGGCGAAGGGACCCGGAAGGCGGTGGCGGATCGGTTTCGGGTCTCGTTGGGGATGGTCAAGAAGCTACTCCAACAGCGAAAACGCGCGGGCGATCTTCGGCCACGCCATCAGTTTTCAGGGCGCAAGCCCTTGATTCTGGAGACGCATCGACGGCAGATGCGACAGTGGCTGGGCAAGCAACCCGGCCTGACCCTGGCGGAACTGCGCAGCGCCTTAGGGCTAAGCTGCGCGCTGCCCGCCATTCACTACGCATTGGCACGGATGGACCTCACATATAAAAAAAGACACTCCGCGCCAGTGAGCAACAGCGCCCGGACATAGCCCAAGCAAGCAAGCGTTGGTTGCGTCGCTGCGGCTCGTGGGATCCTCATGCGCTGGTTTTCCTGGATGAATCCGGGGCCAAAACCGATATGACCCGTTTGCGGGGACGATCCCCACGAGGCGAACGGGTGTGTGACCACACCCCGGCCGGGCACTGGGGAACGACGACGATGATTTCTTCGATCCGAGTGGACGGGACGACGGCCTGTATGACGGTCGACGGGGCGACCGACACCGACGTGCTTGCGGCTTACATTGAGTTCGTCTTGCGGCCGACGCTAAGGCCTGGAGACCTCGTCGTGCTCGACAACCTCTCCCCACACAAAGGCGCCATCGCCCTGCGCCTGATTGAACAAGCCGGCGCTACGGCCTGCTTCCTGCCGCCGTGCTCCCCGGACTTCAACCCCATCGAGGGCATGTGGAGCAAGGTGAAGACATTCCCGCAGACCGAAAAGGCCCGTGCCGAAGAGGCGCTGGGGGCGGCGATCGCCCGTGCCCTGTCTCGGGTTACAGCCTCCGACGCCAGAAATTGGTTCGCCTCGTGCGGCTATAGTTTTATTTAATCCGCTCTAGTCAGTTTCCTCCTGTGCTGATGGATAAGGATGGCCCATTTCACAAGCCACCGTCGTGGTGATTGCGCGGCTGCTCATATCGCGGAATCCTCTTCGCCCGCCAGAAAACGGCAAGGCGGGAAACCGGGCGATCCTCACGGAATGCCTGATTTCATTGGCTGAGACGCGAGTGTTTGCGGGCTTTTGCTTGGTGCCGGGGGGGGGAGTCGAACCCCCATAAGGGTTACCCCTCGCCAGATTTTGAGTCTGGTGCGTCTGCCGGTTTCGCCACCCCGGCGAATCGAGCTTGCCTTGTATCACGCGGATGCCATCGCTTCAATGCCGAATCCTCTGCTTCAAAGCCAACACTTCTCCCACCAGAAAGAGCGACCCAGTGATCAGCCCAACACCACCGCATTCGTGGGCCCATGCCTCCGCTTTCGCCACGGCATCAGTCAGGACGCTTTCCGATGCCTCCAGGCCAAGCCCCCGCCCGATGGCGCACAAATCAGACGGCCGCATGGAACGTTCGGGTTCGGTTTCCAGGGGAACGGCCCACAAGCGCCTGGCCAGCCCAGCAAACGCTTTCAGAAACCCCGGCCCGTCCTTGTCCCGGCACATGCCCGTCACCAGGCTGACCGATTTGCCTTTGTACAGGCGCTTCACGCTCCGTGCCAATGCCTCCGCCGCGCCTGGGTTGTGCGCCCCGTCCAAAACCAACGGCGGATCGGCCTGGAGCGCCTGGAATCGGCCCGGCCACGCCACCGTTGCCACACCAGTTGCCACATCTCGTTCCGACAGGCGGATTTCGCCGCTCTGGCGGAGAACTTCCGCGGTCGCCACCGCCGTGGCCAGGTTCTCGATCTGATAGAGACCGATCAGGGGAAACCGCAGCGTCCCATACGATGCGCCGGGAGTCTCCACGCTGACGGTTTGAAACGGTCCTTCAGGCGATCTCACCGCCACATTCACGTCCTGTTCGGCCTCGATCAGCCGGCAGCCTCGCTCCCGCGCGATTCGGCGTATGACCGGCCACGCCTCCTTGCACGTCGGCCCCGCGACCACCGGCCGGCCCGGTTTGACGATGCCACATTTCTCGCCCGCGATCGCCTCGATGGTCGCACCTAGGTAGGCCGTGTGCTCCAGGCTGACCCGGGTGATCACCGAGATCAGCGGCATCACCACGTTGGTCGCATCCAACCGCCCGCCCATTCCCACCTCGATCACGGCCACGTCCGCCTGCTCCCGCTGAAAATGCAGGAAAGCCATTGCCGTCGCCGACTCGAAAAACGTGGGCGTCCATCCGAGATGCCCGTGTATCTCGTCGCACGCCTGCTCGACCTCGGCGACCACGCGCGCCAGGGCCTCGCCGGAAATTTCCCGGTTGCCGACGCGGATGCGCTCGTGAAACCGCGCCAAATGGGGCGAGGTGTAGAGGCCAACGCGATATCCGGCCGCCCGCAGCATGGATTCCAAGAGCGCGCAGACGGACCCCTTGCCGTTCGTGCCCGCAACGTGAATCACGGGACAGCATCGCTCCGGATTGCCGAGCCGTTTCAGAATCTCCTGCTCCACGTCCAATCCCGGCCGAATTCCGAACCGCCGCCGTTTGTACAGTCGCTCCAGTGCCCGTTGAACTTCCGATTCCCTTGTCTTGTTTTTCATCATGGTAGCGCGCGTGGGGGGCGCTACCCCCTTGCAACCGTAGCGACGTATACCCCTGCCGTTCCGGCCTTTTTCAGAACCTTCGCGCATTCGTTCGCAGTGGCGCCTGTGGTCATCACATCGTCCACAAGCAGCAGCGTTCGGCCCATGGCCCAGTCGGTCTCATGGACTTCGAAGGCGCCCCGCACGTTTTGCCTGCGCTGGGAGGTCTTGAGCCCGGTCTGCGACTGGGCGTAACGGACTCGCCGCAGCAGCCGCGGCGAGAAGCCGATCTTCAGGCGGCTTGCCAGCATGCGCGCCAGCAGTTTCGACTGGTTGAACGTCCGCTCGCGCTCCTTCCGGGGATGCAGAGGCACGCCCACGACGTCGTCAAACCGGACGTTCGCATAGTGCGTTCTCACGCAGGCCAGCAGCAGGTTCGTGAAATCCACGGCCAGAAACGCGCAGGCATCGTATTTGAAAGCGCGCAGGGCGCCCTTCAGCCGACCCCGGTACCGGGCCGCCGAGCGCGCCCGGTCGAACCAGGTCTTCCGCGCCCGGCAGAAGGCGCAGACATACTCGTGTTCCACGGCGCCGTCCACCGGGTCTCCGCAGAGCGAGCAGAACGGCCGCTTGATGACCTCGACCGCGGCCAGGCAATCCCAGCAGAAGTGGCCGCGCCTCTCCACCACCGCCGCTCCGCACCCGGCGCAGACGCGCGGATAGAGCAGGTCCAGAACCGCCGAACCGAACGAACGCGGCAGGCTCAACCAGCCTGCTGCCTTGCGCTCGAGAAGGCGTGTTCCGTTCATGATGCCCGCACCTCACCCGCCAAGATACTTCCCGACAATCCACCGCAGCTTCCACGCGGTTCTTGGCGGAATCGCTTTCCGGTCCGTCAGGATGGCGTTCTTCAGCGCGCTCCCGCACCCACACCGCCGCAGCGCGGCGCTCATCGGAATCAGTTCCATGATGACGGCCTTGGCCAACTCCGTGTTCGACAGCAGGTGTCCCATGATCATTTCCACCGAAACCGGGCTGTCCGTCTCGCGCCAGCAGTCATAGTCGGTGATCATGGCCATGGTCTGGTAACAGAGTTCCGCTTCGCGGCACAACTTGGCCTCGGCCAGACTGGTCATGCCGACCACGTCGAACCCGAGTTTCCGATACGCCCGCGACTCCGCCCGGGTCGAGAACGCCGGACCTTCCATGTTCACGTACGTTCCATCCTCGAATACCCGGACGCCGGATCGGCCGCGCCGCCGCTTCACAACCGCCCGCGCGGCGGCGGCCACCAGGCCGCGGAACTCCGCGCAGGTCGGCTCCGCGAACGCGATGTGCGCCACCATGCCGCCGCCGAAGAACGTATGGTCCAGCGACCTTTTCGCGCGGTCGAAGTACTGATCCGCCAGAACCACGTCGCGCGGCCGGCGGCTCTCCTGAAGGCTGCCCACCGCGCTCACCGAAAGCACGCGCTCGACACCCAGTTGCTTGAATCCGTGGATATTCGCCCGGTGGTTAATCTCCGAGGGAAGCAGCCGGTGCCCTTGCCCATGTCGAGGCAGAAACACCACGTCATGCCCCCCCACCCTGCCGCACACGAACGCGTCGGATGGGCGCCCGAACGGCGTTTTCACCGTCCGGCGCCGAATCTGCTCAAGTTCTTCCATTTGGCACAACCCGCTCCCGCCAAGAATTCCCAATTTCATGTTCTTCTCCTTTGTTCCTCTTCGTCGGGGCCATTTCCGGACTTTTGAAAGCGCCTATCCCGCGTGAAATATCCGGGCTGGGCCGATGTCATTGTTGACTCCTTGCCGGAACGCGTTTTGCGTAGTAGGGGTATCGTTCCAACGGCAGACCATTTGGAACGAACTTCCAGCGCCGGTACATCCACAACCACTGCCCAGGGCGCTCCCTGACCGCCGTCTCGATCATGTCCGCGAGATGCTGGGTGACAGCGCCGGGCTGCCGCGCCTCTTCGGACGCAGCGAGCGCCGGCAAGCATCGGACCCGATACCCTCCTGATTCGTCCGCCAGGCAGTAGCAGAACAAAATGCCGGCCTTGCCGCGCGCCATGAGCGCCGCCGCAGCCTTGGAAATCGGAACCGGCAACCCGAAGAATTCCACGAACTCGCCGCCTTCCTCCGGCAGAACATTCTGGTCAATCACCAGCGCCACCATGCCGCCGCCGCGAATATGCCGCAGGAGCCTGCGCATTGCCCCTTCCCTGTCGGCGATCTCCTGGCCGGTTCGCCGGCGAACCCAGTTGATCATTCGGTTCACCAGCGGATTTCCCAATGGCGCCGCCACGCTGAGCAAGCGCTGTCCCCTCAACGCCACCGCCTGTCCCATGACCTCCCAGTTCCCGATATGCCCCGTCACCCCGACCATCGGGGCCGGTCCGAATATCGCGTTCGCGGAATCGTCGAATGTCACCCAGCGCCGCAGTCGCCTGGCTGGGAACAGCGCGAACCAGAAGAAGTCCAGCGCGTCAAGGGAAAAGATCCGGAAGCTCTCTCGCGCGATACGCGCCTTGTCTTCGGCGCCGCGTTCGGCGCCGAAGGCCGCGTCCAAGTTGGCCAGCGCCAGTTTCCGGTTCTTACGAGCCAGCCGGTACGCTGCGTCGCCCAGCCGTCGGGCCAGAACGAGAATCCCGGGGCGTGGCAGGAACCCAACCAGGAGGAAGCCCAGACAGAAGAAGAGCGACTCGAACACCTGCCTGATTCGCCGCTGAAGGCTCATTCCGAAGGCGATTCCTGCCGAGGTTGCGGGTTGCGCCGGTTGCGGTTTTCGGTTGTCGGTTCCCGACGTCCGGACAACGAGAGAGTACAACGGAACGAAAAGGCGGCGCAACACGAAAACGGCAATCGCATTCAACTCCGCTAATTTGACCCGCCATCACGGCTTGGACGCGGGCCCATTCTTCGATGCGCCGTTCGGCGCCTCGACCGGCGTCAGCCGCCGGTTGCTTGTCGCGGTAGTTGATCGTCACGACGAAGTTCGATAAGAAGGGACACCCGAGGATGCCATGGTAGTCGATCGTGGTGACGAACTTCGACAAGAACGTGTAGTTCATAATGAACCCGTCCTGCCGTCTGACCCGGATATGTCACACATCCGAGAGGACGTGGAAATATCCGCTTCCGTGCCAGCCAGTTCGAGAGAACTGGCGGGGTGCGGAGGGAGGTGAGCCGTGCCGGATTCGAACCAGCGACCCGTACATTAAAAGTGTACTGCTCTGCCAACTGAGCTAACGGCCCATCCGACTGCGGGAAAAATCTACGGAAAGCCCCATGGGTTGTCAAACATCGAACGCCACGCCTCCAATGCCGGGGCCGGGAATGCCACTCTACCGGTTCCGGCCCCGGTCGCGCTCGGACATGTGGTCGAGCAGATGCTTGGCCGCCTCGACCTCTGCCTCCTGTTTGTTCCGGCCTTTCCCCAGTCCTCTCAGCCGCTCGGTCACCGTCACCTCCGCAGTGAACACCACGGCGTGAGGCGGACCCTCCCGCGTCGCAATCCGGTACTGGGGACTCCTCCTCCACACACGCTGCGCATACTCCTGCAACTCGCCCTTCGGATTGCCTGCCCAGACATCTTCATTCAGGCCGGCCGTATGAGGCACAAAAAGTCGGTCGAAAATTTTCCGCGCGGCCTTCATTCCCCCGTCCAGATAGGCCGCGCCAATAATGGATTCCAGCGCGTCCTCCAGATTCGACGACCGGGCGCGTCCACCCGTCTTTTCCTCGCCCTTCCCGATCTTGATGTGCTCGCCCAGCCGGATTTCGCGGGCCAGCCTCGCGAGCATCTTGCCGCTGGTCATTCGGCTTCGAAGCGCCGTCAAGCCGCCTTCCTCCATCTCGCGAAACCGCGCAAACAAATGTTCCGCGGCGACAAAGCCCAGGACGGCATCCCCCAGGAATTCCAGCCGCTGGTTGTCCATGCCGATCGTCTCGTTCTCGAATCGGAACGAGCGATGCATAAGCGCCATTTCCAGATAGGCGCGCTTCCGAAAGCGGTATCCTATCATTTGCTCCAACTCCCGGCACGGGCTTCGTCTCCCGAGCAACATCGCGTTAGCCTCCCGAACTTATCCGGCCTACGCACGCGGATGAAACCGCGCGTGCGCGGCGCGCAAGCGCCCCTGATCCACGTGCGTGTAGACCTGCGTGGTGCCGATGTCGGCGTGTCCGAGCATTTCCTGGATCACCCGCAGCGGCGCGCCGTTGGCCAGCAGATGACTGGCAAACGAGTGCCTCAACGTGTGAGGCGAAACCTTCTTCTGGATTCCCGCCCGCCGCGAGTAGTCCTTGATCGTTTTCCATATCCCCTTGCGCGAAAAAGCCTTGCCGCGATACGTCAGAAAAACGTCCTGACCTGTTCCCTGCTTGGCAAACAATGCCCTCGATTCCGCCAGGTACTGTTCGAGGCGCGCGCGCGCCTTGCTCCCAAACGGGACGATCCTCACTTTGCTGCCCTTGCCCCGGCAGCGAAGGTACCTCGAATCGAAATGGAGGTCGTCCAGCTTCAGCGAGGCCAATTCCGAAGCTCTCAGTCCTGTGGCGTACATCAGTTCCAGCATGGCCCTGTCCCGAACCGACAGCCGTTCCTTGCCAATGGGAGCTTCCAGCAACCGCTCAACCTCCTTCAACGACAAGACCCCGGGCAGCGTCTTCCAGGTTTTCGGAGAATCCATGACCTCCGTCACGTCCCGGTCCAGCAACCCTTCCTGCACGAGATACTTGAAGAACACCTTGACGGCAACCAGCCGGCGCGAGAGAGAATTGACGTTCAGACCCAGCTTCTTCTGGGCCATGAGATAGTCGAGGATGTGTTTTCTCTCCACGGCGTTGAAGGAGCCGACCCCGCATCCTTGCAGGAACCCGCACAGGCTTTCCAGGTCGCCTGCGTATGCGACGCGTGTGTTCTCGCTCAACCCCCGTTCCAGGAGCAGATAGTCGAGAAACTGCGTCACCAACGCCTTCATGAGTGTCTCGACCGGACGCGCCGGACATGTCAGCGGTTTGCGGCGGTCGGCAGGTTCGTCGCCCCGACCCCGGCGACCGGGGCTCTGACCTCCGGCGGCAAGGCGGCGGCGGCTTCCGGCCGAGCCGGGACATCGTTGGCGGAGAATCCCGCTTCGCAAATAACGAATTCGATGTTCTTCAGCGCCACTTCCATGCTGTCGTACACGACGATCACCTGCCGTCGGTCCACGTCCAGGATCAGCTTGTTCTTTTGGATGCCGGGGAGTCGGTCGAGCGCCTTCGCGATCAGTTCGGCGGCAGCCTGGTTCTTCATTTCCGGCACGAAAATCGCCGCCCTCCGGTAGTCATGTGTCCGGCAGGCAACCATCGCCAGCGAGACACAAGCCGCAATTGTCAGCATCGCCCCACGCATAGCCCCGCACCATATCACCGGCAGGGCGCCAAGTACAGCCGGAAATGCGCCTTCGTAAACAAAAATCGAGGACGATTACGAAGGTGGTGGGGCATATGCCACATATAAAACGAAACTGTGGGGTTTTTCAACCCAGATATTGCAGTTGACTTGCGTTTTAGAGAGCAAGTGCTTCACTGTGCTCTT
>JASEHE010000067.1 GCA_030018915.1 Verrucomicrobiota bacterium | reverse complement strand
ATTCGGTGTCCGGAATGATCGCGGATTCAGTGTCCGGATCATCGCGGAATACGCACCTGCCAAGGACAAAGTCGCAGGCTGCGCCGCCGTTTGCCCAGACAAGCCCCTCAAGAACGCACCGGCCGCCCAGGGCACGGATGGGACCAGAAAGAAGCGTGGCAAGGCCGGGGCGCGGTCCAGGGAGTACGTCAATCTTTGGCGAGATGTTTCTTCGCAACCGATTTCGGCGAACGATGATTGGCGTGAGTTCACGCCTTACTGGAATGACGTCCAGGCAAGAGTGGTGAACATCCTGCGGCAATCCGCGGGACTCACCGGGGACCCAGGGGAGCGATAGCTCCCGCATTCTCGGCAGGGAGCTATCATGGACGAGAGTCTTTGGCCGGTGCGCAACGTCGCCGAGTATGCTTATTGTCCCCGCCTATTCTACTTCATGGAGGTTGGGGGCATCTTCTTGCCAAGTGCCGACACGGAGAAGGGATTGGCGGTACATCGGCGGGTGGATCGGCCAAGCGCCGAGCCGTCCGACGATGAAGAAGTGGACGCCGCGAAGCCCAAGTCCGTTCGGAAATTGACGCTCACCAGCAAGACGCTCGGTCTTACCGCCACCCTGGACATCGCCGAGATTTCCGGCAAGGTCGCCGTGCCCGTCGAATACCGCAAAGGCCGACCCAGGCGGGCAGCGATGGCTCCGCCCCCAGACGACCCGGGCGAGGCCGAGGAGCCGCCACTTTCCTGCCCCGAGGCCTGGCCCACCGACCGCGCGCAGGTCGGCTTGCAAGCCATCCTGCTCAAGGAATCCGGTTACGAGGCGCCCAAGGCTGTCCTCTATTACGCGGCGGAGAAGCTGCGGATGGATATCGTGGTGGACGGGGTCCTGGAGTCCGAAGCTCTGTCCGTGCTGGAGGCCGCCAAGCAGTGCGCCGCCGGGCAACGGCCCTTGCCGCTGGTGAACGACGCCCGCTGCGTCCGCTGCTCGCTTCAGCCGATCTGTCTACCAGACGAGGTGAATCGGCAGCGGGCCGTGGAGCCGTCCGAGGAGATGACGCCTCGGAAGATATGGCCGCCTCGGGACGACGGCATCCACGTGGTGGCCCAACTTCAGGGCGTGAAGGTCGGCGTCAAGGGCATGGCCATGACCGTTACCGACAAGGACGGCTGGCTTCTGAAAGACGCGCCCCTGGCCAACGTGGAGAGCCTGTCATTGCTGGGATCGGCGCAGATTTCAACCCAGGCCGTCCACGCCCTTGCCGACAAGGGCATCCCCATCGCTTATCTCTCGGCGGCCGGTCGGCTCGTGGCCATGGTTGATCCATTGGACTCCGTAAGCGCCGACATCCGTCGAGCGCAGGTCAAGAAATTGGAGATGGAGGAGGTCCGCGTCGCACTGTCCAAGGCGCTCATATCCGCCAAGATCATGAACCAGCGGACGCTTCTGATGCGCAACCATTCGGTCTTGCCGGAAAACGTTGCGACCGACTTGATCAAGGAGGCCGAAGGGGCCAGGCGTGCGGAGTCGGTGGACTCTGTGCGCGGTCATGAAGGACAGGCAGCCGCCATTTACTTCCGACGCTTCGCCGGGATGTTCAAGGGGCCGTTGGCGGCGGAGTTTGACGTCAACGGCCGATGGCGCCGACCGCCCCCCGACCCCATCAATGCGTGCATCTCGCTGGCCTACTCGATGCTCACCCACGAGTGCGTGGCGGCTCTACGGCTCGCGCGGCTGGAGCCGTCCATCGGGGCCTACCACGTATCAAGGCCCAGCCGTCCGGCGCTCGCCTTGGATTTGATGGAGCCCTTCCGGCCCATAATAGCCGACTCCATCGCCGTTGCCGCCTTCAACCGCGGCGAGCTGACCGAGGGTCACTTCCAGAGAACTGCGGCCGGATGCGCGCTGACCGACGCCGGGCGCAAGGCCTTCTTCAACGCTTACGGCCGCAGGATGGATGTCGAGGTTACCCATCCGGTCTTTGAGTATCGCTTGAGCTACAGGCGGATGCTGGTTCTGCACGCCCGGATGATTGCCGCGTGGCTCCTGGGTGAAGTTCCATCCTTGGCCTTCCTGACCACGCGATGAGAAGAGGACTCGTCCATGCGCCGATGCTGTCTGGTCTGCTATGACATCCGCAACGCCAAGCGCCTCCGACGAGTCTTCAAGACGATGAAGGGTTACGGCGAGCACTGGCAGTTCTCGATTTTCTTCTGTGTGCTCAAGGACATTGATCGCGTAAGGATGCAGACCGACCTTGAAGCCGAGATGAACCTGAAGGAAGACCAGGTGTTGGTGGTGGACCTCGGTCCCAACGAACAGGAGGCCCGCAAGGCCGCCACCATCATCGGACAGTCTTTGCCGCAAGCGGACGCGGGGATGGTAGTGGTGTGATTTTTTTGTTTGTATTTGCGTACCCGGTGCATACAATAATCGTTGCCCTACAGGGGCAAGGAAGTCTACGGAACGTGTCTCCCCCTTCGATGGGCTTGGCACCGTAGAGTCGATCAGATGCGCGCGCCGTCAAGGAGCGTGCCTGCTCTTTGACAAGTGAATTCCGCCGGTGCGAGCGTGGAGGTGGTGAAGGGGAGTCCTGGTCATGCTCGGTGAGGCGAAATGGCTTCTGGCAGAGACGGTTGCGATCGGTGTCAGGTCGGTTTACCCCTGTCGGCCGACCACGAAACGCGCCGTGCTCGGTAACGTGCCCCTAAGTCCTTGCTCTGTACGGCGTTGGAACGGCGGCGGCCGAGCGCACTGGCGCGTTCCTGATCGACTGACACTTTCAGACATTAGCGTTTGACAGGTCAATAATTTCGCCGAGCGCACTGGCGCGTTCCTGATCGACTGACACTCGAAGAAGGCGGTGATTCCTTTTTGCTGGCTGGTGCCGAGCGCACTGGCGCGTTCCTGATCGACTGACACTTACCAAGGCGTAGTATCTTACACTGGCGGAGTAGGCCGAGCGCACTGGCGCACCGCCTTCCCCAAAAGATCGTTTGGACAAGCGGAAAAACCCGCGTTTATTGTATTGAACAAACAACAAACTTGCTGGTAGCATCATCGTTCATGGTGTTGCAGGATGACATCGTGGGGACACCGCCGTTGAACACGCTCAACGATCTGATGGCTATGAATTCGCCAGTGTGTTATTGTCGAATAAAGGCAAGGCGCCGCTAGTCCATAACATTTACAACTGGCCTTCCATGACCAGGCAATACAGATGGCAGTGTCTTTCGGCGCTGGCGGGCTTGGCGGCCGCAGGATGCCTGCTCTGTGGCTGTGCCGGGCTGGACAGTGAGGCGGACGGCGAGCTGCCGCCGATTGAGTTGGATTCCGCCTTGGACGCGGCCGTTGAAGACACGGCGGCGCTTGCCGGCGGGGACAGGCCCGAAGCGCAGAGCGATGGGTTACCCCCGCTTCCACGCCCGCCTCCGCCCGGGGACACCGGAATCCGGGATCGCAAAAGCGAGCTTACCATTCAGCCGGACTGCGTTCTGCAGATCGGCATAGCCGAGGACCCGGCTCTGGACGGCAGCTACCCGGTGAAAGAGACCGGCGCCGTGGAACTGGGTTACGTGGGCCCGATTTTTCTCTACAACAAGACGGAGCGCGCGGCTGAGCAGAAAATCCGGGACGTCTTGGAGAGCCGGGCGTTTCGGAACGCGACGGTGAGCGTGAAGATTCTGCGGGCCTCGTACGACAAGGTGCAGGTTTCCGGCGCGGTGAACAATCCGGGGCCGGTGCGGATCGGCGCGGGCGACGCCATCTCGCTGAACGACGCCCTCCTGCTCGCCGGCGGCATTCGCGCCACGGCCCGTGGCGCGCAGGTCCGAATCGTGAAAGGCGGGCTGACCAACGCGGTGGCCATGGACCTGGAAGGCGAGGTCCTAGCGTTGGCGACCGGGGAAGGGCGCCCGAGCGTGCCGGACGTGAAGCTGAGCAACAACGACGTCGCCATCGTGTTTTCCGCCCAGGGGAAGCCGATTGCCGCGGTTGGCGAGAAGGACATCATGGTATTGGGCGAGGTGAACCGGAGTGGCGTTTACCGTTTTGCGGGCACGGAGCCATGCACGATGCTGCACCTGATCCTTAAGATGGGCGGATTGCCGTTATATGCGAACAAGAAAGCCATCCGGGTTCTTCGGCTGGACCAGGATGGGATGGAACAGGAGATCAAGGTGGATGCGGAAAAGATTCTGAAGGAAGGCCGACCTGAGGACGACACGCCTCTGGAAAACGGCGACCGAGTGATCGTGCCGGCGCGCCGGATTTCGCTTTTCTAACGCGTTAGCGCCTTGAGAAAAGGCGAGTGGAACAGACTATGCCGTCCGGTCACGAGAACAGAATTGATTTTCGCGTCTATATCGGGGTCGCCCTGGTTCACTGGAAGATCATCGTCCTGTGTTTTCTCTACGGGCTGCTGGGAGGGGTTCTGTACATCCTGTTTACTCCAAAGACGCACGAGGCCCGGTGCACGGTGCTGACGTACCGCGATCCGAATCTGCAGATTATGCCGAGCACATCGCCGTGGGATTCCTATTCGGCGCACGTGTTCCTGATCACCAACGAAGACATCAAACGGCGGGCGGCGAAGCGGGTGGCGCAGGCGCAAACGCGGGACGGCGCGACGTCGGTCGTGCGTGAGGCGCTGGAGGTGGAACTGAGGCGGGGCCGGACCCTGCAAGCGACGATGGAAATCAGCACGAGGGGTCCGGATCGAGGATACTGCATGGCGTTTTTGTCGGCATTGCTGGCGGAACACACCAACGAGTGGCATAGCATCCAGATGGAGGCTTCGGCGTCGGCCAGCCGGCTGCTCGACCAGGAACTCGCAAAGCTCGAAGGCGACATCACCAAGGCGGAGGATGACCTGATCGAATACCAGCGGCTGCACGACATCGCCCGCGTGGAGGCCCGGGGTTCCCTGGAAAGCCGGTACCTGATGGCGCTCATGGAACGGCACAGCCAGCTCGCGACGGAGTTGATGATGCTGGAGTCGCAGTACCCGCTGCTGAAAGACGCGGGCGCGGGGGTGATCAGCCACGCGGGGGCGCTGACGCGGGACACGGGGGCGGTGAAACCGCTGCCGGCCGCGCCCGAGGCGTTCGCCGAGAAGAGGGCGGCCGGCGCCGCCGAGGAACCGGAGGCGCCGCTGCCGCCGGCTGTGGCGGAGAAGCCGGCGGCGGCGACGAAGGCCGACACCGGACACGGCTGGCACGAAATGCGAGTCAAGCTGTCGCGCCTGGCGCAGAAGGAGAAGAGCCTGGCGGAAAACCTGAAGCCCGAGCATCCGCAGTTGCGGGCGCTGCGCATAGAGATCGAGAATCTGCAGGCGCAGATTGATCTGGCCGCCGAGATCGAGATGAACAATCTGATGGACCGTCACAAGGCAATCGCCATCCAGCTCAAGGCCCTGCGGGAGGCGGAGGAGAAGTGGCAGGCGCGCAATCTGCTGGCCGGCCGGCGCCGAGCCGAGCTCAAGCGGATCGCCACTGTGGTGGACCGCTACGAGGACAATCACCGCACACTGTACGGGCGGCTGCACGACCTGCGGGTATCCAGCGAGATGAAGGCCGAGCACTTTCGGGTCGTGGAGCCGGTCTCGGCGCCGTTGCGGCCCGTGTGGCCGGACCTGCGGAAGATTCTGCTCGTGGCGCTGGTTCTGGGGCTGGGCGCCGGGCTGGGGCTGACGCTGGTCGTGGAGGCATTCAACAACCGCATCCAGTCCGTGAAGGACGTGGAGACGGAACTGGGGATTCCATTCCTGGGCGGGGTGCCGTACTGGTCGCGCTCGGACCTGGAGAGCAGCGTTCGGCCGATCGTGATGGAGGAGCACTCGATGGGCGCGATCGAGGCGTACCGGGCTCTGCGAACGACGATTCTGGCGGCCCTGGAAAAGAGGAACGAGAAGATACTGGTGATTACCAGCGCGGATTCCCGGGAGGGCAAGACGCTGACCGCGCTGAACTTGGCGATCATAGTGGCGCAGATCGGCAAGAAGGTGCTGCTGCTCGACATGGACCTGCGGCGCGGGCGGCTGCACCGGTCGCTCGAAATCGAGCGGGAGCCCGGGATGAGCGACGTGCTGGCGCGCCGGATCGCGCTGCGGGACGTCATCCGCCGCACGCGGATCGAGAATTTGGACCTGGCGCCGACCGGGCGCCACACGGAGAACTGCGCGGATCTGTTGCAGTCGACCAGCCTGGCGGATGTGCTGGCGTCGGTCGCGGCGGAATACGATTACATCTTCATTGACACGTCGCCGGTGCTGCGGGTGACGGACGCGACGACCATCGCGACGCAGGGGGTGGGGGCAGTGATGTACGTGGCGCGGGCGAACCACACGCCGAAGCCGCTCATCCGCTACTCGCTGGACCTGCTGAAGGACGCGCGGATGATCGGGCTGATCATCAACAGCATCGAGACGCACCGGATCGGGAGCCTCTACTATTCCTATCAGTATCCGAACTGCGCGTACTACAGCTGCGCGTACAGATACGGGCACGACTACTACCACTACAGCGGCGAGCGGGGGCCGCGCCGGAAGCGGGCCGCCCTGGCGCTCACGTGGTGGGGCCGGGCCCGCCGCCTACGGCGCCGGCTGAGGCAGACGTTCCTGTCGCTAGACTAGCCCCATGGCAGGCACACGAACCCATATGCACGCGCAGATGAGCTCGGTGATCCTGATGGACCTGCTGAGCCTGGTGGCGGGCAGCGCGGGCGGGATCCTGCTGCGCTTCGGGCCTGCGGAGGTGGCGCGGTACGTGTTCGGGCACCTGGAGGGCTGGCTGCTGCTGTTCGGCAGCGTGCTGCTGGCGAACTACCTGGCCGGGAACTACCGGCTGCAGCACACGTTTTCGCGGTTCAACCTGGCGGTGACGTGGCTGTTCTCGATCCTGTTCGCCGTGCTGATTCTCAGCATCACGTCCTATGCGTGGTTTGCGCACGTGCTGGGACGTGGCGTGCTGATCTTGTCGCTCGCTTTCTACAGCGCACTGGCGCTCCTGCTGAAGATGGCGCTGTACCGGGCGCTGTTCCGCCAGTTGCGCTTCGAGTGCCGCACCCTGATGCTGGGCACGGGGCGGCTGGCCCGGGAGCTGCGGCGCATGATCGAGAACGAGAGCATCCTGCCCGTGCACAAGGTCGTGGCCTGGGTGAATCCGGTGTCTCCGGCCGGGCCCGGGCCGGGCCCGGCCGATGCGCCGGTTCCGGCGGGGCGCCTGCTCGAGGGGCGGCCCGTGCTCGAGGCCGAGCCCGGCGAGCTGGAGGCGGTGGCGCGGGGGCTGGGCGCGGACGTGGTCGTGCTGGGCTTCGAGAATGACGAGGAGGCCGGGGCCTACTACGCGCCGCTCAAGCGGCTGCGCTTTGCCGGGATCGAGGTGCTGCCGCCGCTGAGCGCGGCGGAGATCTACAGTGGGCGGCTGCCGCTCGCGCTGCTGAGCGAGGAATACATGATGCGGGCGAGCATGGAGTCCGGGTTGCCGGCGGTGCGGCGGCTCAAGCGGCTGTTCGACGCGGTCGCGGCCGCCGTGGCGCTCGTGCTCGTGGCGCCTGCTGCGGCGCTGATCGCGGCGCTGATCAAGCTGAGCGCGCCCGGAAGCTCCGTGCTCCACACGCAGACCCGCGCCGGCCAGTTCGGGCGGCCGTTCCGCATGGTCAAGTTCCGCACCATGCGGCCGGACGCCGAGGCGCAGACGGGGCCCGTGTGGGCGGCGGCGGACGACCCGCGCGTGGTCCGGCTCGGCCGCGTGCTGCGGCGGTTCCGGCTGGACGAGATCCCGCAGCTCCTGAATGTGATCCGCAGCGACATGAGTCTGGTGGGACCGCGGCCCGAGCGGCCCGAGATCGCGGCCCGGCTCGAGGAGAAAGTCCCCTTTTTCGGCGAGCGACAGAACGCCAAGCCGGGCCTGACGGGCTGGGCGCAGGTGCGCCACCCCTACGGCGATTCCGCGGAGGACGCGGCGCGGAAACTGGAATACGACCTCTACTACATCAAGAACCAGTCGCTCGCCCTGGACCTGCAGATCATCCTGAGCACGCTGCGGATCGTACTGTTCGGGAAGGAACGGAGCCTTTGAGGTTTCAAGTGTCGGGTTTCAAGCGTCAGGGCCGGCGCGTGTCCGTGCCGGATGGATCGAGGCGTGAGAAAGGGTTCAAGGTTCGTAGTTCGGAGCGGAAGGTCGCGCCACAAGGGCCGATCTTCTTGCCCTCGCGTGATTCGCGGGATCCTCTTTCTTTGGACTGCGGGGAAAGACTACGTTGCCGTTTCTGAACCCCGAACCCTGATACGCGGCACGTGGCCTGATGACATTCTTCTTCACATTGCTGTTCGAGGTGTTCGTGTTCTGGCGGCCGCAGGAGTGGTGGCTCACGTGGCTGTACGGGTGGAACCTGCTCGACTTGATCGTCTATCTTGCCCTGCTGGCCCTGCTGGCGGAAGTGAGGGCGGGCCGGGCTCGGTTCCCGCTGGAACTGCCGCAGATCTGGCTGCTCGCCGGCTTGTGGTTCGCCGCGATTTTGTCGCACGCGGCGCACACCTATTTTGACGGAATAATGTGGACGATCACGGACGTCTTCAAGTTCTGTTTCTTTACAGTGCTGCTCTTTTGCGTGCTGGACAGCCCGGCGCGGCTGAAGTGGACGGCGTGGGTATTCGTGATCATGTCCGGCGTCATGGCGGTTCACGCGTTGCTCCAGGAGAAGTGTGGGTACGGGTTCGCGAACGCGCCGCCCATACACATCCCCGAGTGGGGGGACCGGCCGGCCCACACGCGCAGCCTGTTCTTCGGGATTTTCGAGGATCCGAACGACCTGGCCCAGATTCTTGCCACGGCCATTCCGTTTGCGTTTGCGATCCCGAAACGGCTGTCGTTCCGGGGCCTGCTGTTCGGCGGCGGCGTGACCACGCTGCTGGTCATGGGAATCCTGGCCACCCGGTCGCGCGGGGGCTACGTGGCACTGGTCGCGGCGGGTGCGGTTATGGTTGCGCTCATGCTGCCCGGGCGGTGGTTCCCGGCGGCCATGGGGGGGCTCATGGCGCTGGCGCTGGCGCTGTGCCCGTATTCGGCGGGCTACCTGGACGAATCAGCGTGTGACCGGGTGGACTTCTGGGGGCAAGCGAACTGGGTGTTCAAAGAGAACCTGCTGTTCGGCGTGGGATACCGGATGTTTCCGGACTACGTCTCTCTCGCGCGGGCGGCTCACAACGCCTTTGTGCTGTGCTACACGGAGATGGGACTGGTCGGCTACTGGTTCTGGTACGCAATCCTGCAATTGTCCGTGGTGGGCGCGTGGCGGACGCGCATGGCCCTGCGCGAGCCCGCGAACGCGGAGCAGGCGTGGCTGAAGCGGTTTGCCGGACTGGGCATGGCCGCGATGGCGGGGTTCTGCGTGTCGTCCTATTTCCTGAGTCGGGCGTTCGTGTACCCGCTGTTCTTCATGTTTGCGATGCTGGGAGTGCTGCCCGTGGTCGCCCGGCCCCATCTGCCCGAGGGTGCGCCGCCGCTGGTGGGCTGGCAGCGCGACGTGTGGACGTACGGCACGGCGGGCGCCCTCGTGAGCATCCTCTATGTCTACTTGTCCATCCGCTTGCTCAACATGGGCATCTTCGGATGATTGGGGATTGGATGAAATGAACCAATCAACGAATCCACGAATGAACGAATCAATCCGACGCCGGCCTGCGGCAATGCTGATCGCCTGCATCATCGTGCTGGGGTTTTGGCAGATCATGGCCCACTGGAGCGCGCGGCCGTATAGGGCGTTTGCGCCGCAGGCCGGGGAATTCGACGGGTTCCATCCGGTCGTGCCGGGATGGGAAATCCGCCGGATTCCCTTGGCTGCCGGCGATATTGATCCCAACATTCTGGCGTTTCTGCTGACTCCGGCAGCCATTCCAGGAGGAGACTATCCGGCCGGCCCGCAGAACGCGTCTGCCGTATGTCCATCCGGAGCGCCGGACCCGAACACTCCCATGTTCGGCTACCACATCTTTGTGCGACTTGCGCACGGTTACAATATGCCGGATTGCATGAGGATCAAGGGATATGCCGTCGAATTGCTTGGGGAAGAGAAGGCTCAACGTTCAATGCTCAATGCTCAAGTTTCAAGGGAAGCGAAAGAGTGGATCTCAACGTCCAACATCCAACGTCCAACGTCCAACGTCCAAGGCCCCGGACTCGGTCAGCAACCAGCATCCTCTTCTCCGGCATCAGCCCTTCCGCCGGAGGCGGACCCGCCTCCGGCGGGCAGCCTTCAGCCTTCAGCATTTCCTGGCTCTTGCCAGGTCTGGCGGCTGACCAGCGCGCTGGGCGAGCGCTCGATCTGGGTGACGAGCATGCTGCGGGCGGACGACTTCACGGCCACGGATGCAGACGCGCGGTCCGTGCCGTTCCCGAGGGTGGGGATCCCGGACGAGGCGGACTGGGACCCGCATGGGCTGACCTGGGGAAGCTTGCGGCATCCGATCCGTGGTTTTGGGCGGTATCTTCGCGCCCGGTGGAACGGGGCGCGGTGTGATTTGGCGACGTTTCTGCGGTTGCGCCAGCCGGCCTGGGCGAGCGGGGAACTGCTGACGCTGGTGTCGACATGGCAGGGCGGGCCAGTGGGCGAGGGGCAGGAGGTGATGGTCGTGGGGCAGGTCCTGGCCGCGCATGGGGCGATGCAGGCGGCCTTGCGGGAGTGGCGGGAGGTAACTACTCAGGTGCCCGCCCGCAGCGGGCGCGCACCTGAAGGAATTGGCC
>JASEHE010000066.1 GCA_030018915.1 Verrucomicrobiota bacterium | reverse complement strand
CCGGACTTCTTCCTCAAGCCGATCAATCCGCTGTTGCTTTTCTAGACAACCGCGGAAGGCGCGCCCGCCCCGCCACCGTGTCACTGAGGCATTACGAAAGAGACCTGGATGGGGCCATCTTCTTGGGTCGGATCGTTCTTGCCGCGCCCTATTCGCGACACTATTATGTCGGGCGTGTTTCACAAATCGGGAGACTGACGCGATGATACCACGTTACACCGGCCCGGAAATGGGCGCCATCTGGACGGACGAGAACAAGTTCCGTATCTGGCTCAGGATCGAAATTCTGGCCTGCGAGGCCATGCGCAAGCTGGGCCTGATCCCGGCCGCGGATTTGGCGCGCATCAAAAAGCGCGCCGGCTTCGACGTCAAACGCATCGAGGCCATCGAGGCAAAGGTCCGCCATGACGTCATCGCCTTCCTCACGAACGTCGCCGAGCGCGTAGGCCCGTCGGCCCGCTACATTCACTGCGGCCTAACCAGTTCAGACGTGCTCGACACCGCGCTGGCCGTCCAGATGGTTCAGGCGGCTGACCTTCTGATCGCCGACGTGGAGGCGGTCCGCCGGGTCGCCGCGGTCAAGGCCCGAAAACACAAGTTCACGCCCATGATGGGCCGCACCCACGGGATTCACGCCGAGCCCATCACGTTCGGGCTCAAGATGGCCCTGATGTACGACGAGTTCGGCCGCGCCCTGCGCCGGCTCCGCTGCGCCCGCGAGATCGTCTCGGTTGGCCAGCTTTCCGGCGCCGTGGGCACACATGCCCATCTCGACCCGTTCGTCGAGCGCTACGTCTGCGGCAAGCTCGGGCTGAAACCCGCCGCCATTTCCACGCAAATCCTGCAGCGGGACCGCCATGCCCACTACATCACGGCCCTGGCCCTGGTCGGCGCGTCCGTCGAGCGGTGGGCCGTCGAGTTGCGCCACCTCCAGCGCACCGAAGTGCGCGAAGTCGAAGAGTATTTCGGGACCGAGCAGAAAGGTTCGTCCGCCATGCCGCACAAGCGTAACCCGATCACCGCCGAAAAGCTCTCCGGCCTGGCCCGGCTCCTTCGCGGGAACGCGGTCGCCGCCATGGAAAACGTCGCGCTCTGGCACGAGCGGGACATCTCGCACTCCTCCGTCGAGCGTATCATTATGCCCGACTCGACCATCGCGCTCGACCATATGCTCACGCAGTTCGAGAAGCTCGTCCGCGCGCTTGTGGTCTATCCGAACCGCATGATGGCCAATTTGAACCTGACCCGCGGCTTGGTCCATTCCCAGCAGCTCCTGCTCATGCTCGCCGACAAGGGCATCAGCCGCGAAACGGCCTATCGCCTCGTCCAGGGCCACGCAATGCGCTCCTGGGAATTCGGCGAGGACTTCCGCGCCCTGATCGAAGCCGATCCCCGGATCATGAGCAAAGCGACGCGACGCGACCTCGACAAGGTGTTCGATGTCTCGGCGCATTTCAGGGATGTGGCGAGGACATTTAAGGCCGTTGGGTTGTAGGAGAGGTGTCAGGTGTTGCATTGCGCCGATCCCTTTCGTTGGCTGTTCAGCGGGAGGTCATTGAAGCGCTCGCCTGGCAACCTCAAGCGCCGTTCAGACTCACGGATGACCACATCCTCCTATCACAACGAAACTATCGTCCCGCAAATTGGCCGACTTTGTCCTCTGAAAAGCCTCTGTCGCGCGAGATATCACCATGACGTTCTTCCTGACACCTGACACCCGAACTATTGACCGAAAGGGAAGCCGACAGCATGAAGACAAACGACAAAGCGACAAAGACATCGGCCGCGCCAATCGCTTCTTCGGCGTATGCCCAGGCCGGCGTGGACATTGACGCCAAGATGAGCGGGATTGACCGGGTCAAGCAGATGATCAACAAAACGGCCACCCGCGGCGTGTTGAGCAGGATCGGCACGTTCGGCGGCCTGTTCGCCTCGCCCGGCGAGGGCAAAGTCCTCGTTGCCAGCACCGACGGCGTCGGCACCAAGCTCAAGGTGGCCGTCATGGCGAACCGGCACGACACTGTGGGGCAGGACATCGTGAACCACTGCGTGAACGACATCCTCGTGCAAGGCGCCCGGCCGCTCTTCTTCATGGACTACGTTGGCGCCTCGAAGTTCGACAAAGGCGTCTTCGAGCAGATCGTTTCCGGGCTTTGCAAGGCATGTCGCGAAAACGGTTGCGCGCTGTTGGGCGGGGAAACCGCCGAAATGCCGGGGCTCTACCCGCCCGGCGAGTACGACCTCGTCGGCGCCATCGTCGGCGTGGCGGACCGCAAGCGTATCGTGGTTGGAAAGGACGCGCGGCCCGGCGACATGTTGATCGGCCTGCCGTCCGGCGGGCTCCAGACCAACGGCTACTCGCTCGCCCGAAAGGTCTTTTTCGAGACCGCCGGCATGAAGATTCACGACAAGTTCCCCGGGACGCACAAGACGGTTGCCGACGTGCTGCTCGCCGTGCACCGCAGCTTTCTGCGGCCCGTGACCAAGGTGATGAAGCGGGTGATCGTGCGCGGCATGGCGCACATCACGGGCGGCGGGTTCCCGGACAACGTGGTCCGCAGCCTCCCGGATGACGCGTACGCAGTGATTGACCGTAGCGCCTGGACCGTGCCCAGGGTGTTCACCTTCATTCAGGAGCGAGGCCAGGTGGGCCGCGACGAGATGTACCGTGTGTTCAACATGGGCATCGGGTTCGTGCTGATCGTGCGCGAGAAGGATGCCCGCCGCGCCCTCTCGAGCCTCCGCCGGGAACAATGCGACGCCCGGCTGATTGGGTACGTGGCTGAAGGCAAACGCAGAGTGGTGCTGCAAAACTAGATTCGATCAGGAGGCGCGACATGACATCAGGGAATCGTGTTGGCTGGAGACGGGAGGGGAATCCGGGCGCGAATGGATGATCGGGAAGCGCAGGTTGTGCCCGAGCGCCGTCACGAAAGCATAGGGGTATTGAACGGGAAGAAAGCTGCCAGCGAGAAAGCCGACGAAAAGAAGCCGCAGAGCTGGGGTGTCCTCATCATTGGCGCACAGCACCGCTGTCCCAACTGGGTGTGCGGCGCTAAATCCATAAGCCTGTGTGACTCGCGCGTTGCTGCTGAAGCTGGAAGGGCGGGGCCAGATTCGGCTGCCGCCCCGACAGCGGCCCAGTCCCAACGCCTTGTTTGCAAAGGAGATCCCGCTCTTTCTTCAGCATTCGGCCTTCGACTTTCAGCTTTCAGCATTTGGTTGCGGCTCCGCCGCGCCGTGCCTATGCCAGAATCTCGGCGATCCGCTCTGCGCTGTGGCCGTCACCGTAGAGGACAGGGGGCGCGCGGGCCGGTGGCTTGGCCCCGGCCACCGCAGTCCGGATCGTCTCGGCGTCCGGTTCCACCAGCCGGTTCCAGCCGAGTTCCACCGTCTCGACCCACTCCGTGGAGGGCCGCGCGGTGACGCACGGGACCCCATGGAACAGCGCTTCCTTCTGCACCCCGCCGCTGTCCGTCACAATCACCCGCGCCGCCATCTCCAGGCGGATCATGTCGAGATAGCCCACCGGATCAATGAGTCGAACCTTGGAGGATTCGCGGATTTCGACGTCGAGCCCGAAGGCCGCAAGCTGCTTGCGGACACGCGGATGCGCCGGAAACACCACCTGCTCGCCGCATGCGACCAGACCCGCGACAATGCCGGCCAGCCGGACCCGCTCGTCTGTGTTGAAGTCGCGGTGTATCGTCGCCAGGACAAACCCTTTCTCCGCAAGCCCCAGCCGGTCCAAGATCCGGCTTTTCGCCCGCGCCGCGACCCCGAAGCGAAGCGCGGCGTCAATCATGACGTCGCCTACGTTGTGAACCCCACGGACGATTCCCTCGGCGGCCAGATTGCGGGCCGCCGTCTCGGTCGGGCAAAAGAGGAATGCCGACAGGGAATCGGCCACGATCCGGTTGATCTCCTCGGACATTCCGCGGTCGAAGCTCCTCAGGCCCGCCTCGACGTGCGCCACTGGGATGTGTAGCTTGGCGGCCGTCAGCGCCCCGGCCAACGTGGTGTTGGTGTCGCCATAGACCAGCACACGATCAGGCCGCTGCTCGACGCACAGCGGCTCCAGCCGCCGCATAGCCTCGCCGGTCTGAAACGCGTGCGTGCCGGAACCGACCCCCAGATTGACACGCGGCGCCGGGATGCCCAGTTCCTCGAAGAACACCCGGGAAAGCGTCTCGTCATAGTGCTGGCCCGTGTGAACCAGCGCCTCCTCGATTCCTGCCACCGCCAGCGCGCGGGATACCATGGCCACCTTCACGAACTGCGGCCGGGCGCCGACCACCGTAAGCACTTTCATCCGGACACCTTGATCGCCTCGATTCGCCAGGCCTGCCTGCGTAGACCGCAAGCAGCCATCGTCCCTTCCGTCTTCCACCCGCGTTCCTGGCGCTCAACACAAAGGCATGCCGCGAATGGCGCCGCGCCTCGCGCGCGGTAAGGCCCGGCATGGCTTTGGGGCTGAGGCTGGAACCTGGAACCGCGAATTATGCAGTCAACGCAAGGGAGCTTCTTCGTCCAAGTCCAGGCACTTCACCACGCCCGGCCGGACCTCCTGATAGCGCAGGCCGCTTTCCGGGCACTTCATGATCCCGTCTTTGCCCGGCTTCATGCGGTTGCCGTGCCTGCTCACCCAGCCAGCCTGTCGCGCCGGCACACCCACCATCATGGCGTAGTCCGGCACATCGCTCTTGATGACAGCGCCGGCGCCGACCATCGCATAGCGTCCGATCGTCACCCCGCACACCACGGCGCAGTTTGCGCCGAGCGTCGCGCCGCGCCTCACCAGGGTCTTGCGCGTCTCCCGCATCCGCGGGATTTCGCTCCGCGGATTGTACACGTTGGTGAACACCATCGAGGGCCCGCAGAACACGAAGTCTTCCAGCGTTACCCCGGTATAGACGCTCACGTTGTTTTGGATCTTGACGCCGTCGCCGACCCGCGCGTCCGGCCCGATCACGACGTTCTGTCCGATCCGACAATTCTTCCCGATCACCGAGCCCTTCATCACGTGGCTCACATGCCAGATCGAGGTCCCTTCCCCGATCCGCGCGCCTTCATCAATGAAAGCCGACTCGTGCGCAAAGTAGGGCCGGTTTGACTGGGCGCCAGGCTTCATGGCCAGTTCTCGTATTCCCCGTATCCGAGTTCCGCGCTTCAAATCGACAATCCTCAATCGGCAATTCCCTAGATTCCCTTCTGGCACTCCTGGAGCACGCGCAATACGCGCAGGCTTTCCTCGCCGTCCGTGCGCGGCTTGCTCCGCGTTTTCACGCAGTCCAGGAAATGCCGGCATTCCGCGCGCAGCGGCTCCCCCATCTCGAACGCTACGGAATTCGCGTCCGCCTTATGCGCCACGGGGGCCCGGTTCTTCCAGTTGATCGTGTGCGGGAAGAGCGTCAGCTTATTCTGCTCGGCCACGTCGTCGAACACTGCCATCTTGCGGTCGCCCACCACCACCAGCTTCTGCTCCTTGAACGGGTGCAGCCATGAGACGAACACGTGCGCCCGCACGCCGCTGGCAAAGGAGAGCAGACTCACTGTCACGTCGGCGATCTTCTGGTGCAGGTAGTTCCCGCCCTGGGACTGGACCGAATCGGGCATCTCGCCCACGAACCCAAGGATCACGGAGATGTCGTGCGGCGCGAACGACCACAGAATGTTCTCCTCCCGCCGGATTCTGCCCAGATTCAGGCGGTTCGAGTAGATGTATTGGATACGCCCCAGTTCGCCCCCGTCCACCAGTTCCTTCAGCTTCAAGACGGCGGGGTGATACCAGAGCAGGTGCCCGACCATGAGCGCCCGCTTCTTTTCCTTCGCCAGGCGGACGAGCGCCTCGCCGTCGGCCACCGACAGGCACAGCGGCTTCTCGACGAGCACGTCCTTCCCGGCCTCGAGCGCTTGGCGGACCAGCGCGGCGTGGGTTTCGGCCGGCGTGGCAATGGATACGGCGGCGATCGCCTTGTCGCGCAGGACCTCCTCGAAAGTCGTGACCGCGCGGACGGTCGCGTGCTGCCGGGCCATCTCGGCCAGGCGGCTGGGGTTCGAATCACACACGACGTCCAGCGCTTGGAGGTCGTGAAAATTGCGCGCGAGGTTCTTGCCCCAGTAGCCGGTTCCAACCACGGCCACGCGGGGCTCGGCCGTGTTACCGTTCTCGGTCCTGATCATGGGCTGTTGCTCCTTGTTCCTTGCGCCAGCCACGGGAAAATCGCGAGCAGTCTACATCCGTTCCTCGCGATTACAAGCCGCAAACCGGCGCCTCTGAACCTTCAACCATGCCGATATGCCGCTAGGCAGGATTCAAAGTTCACGGTTCAGAAGTTCACGGTTGTCAAAATAAGGCCGGAAACGGCTCAACCTTTGAACCGTTGAACCATGTCTGCCGCTACCTCTCCCACCGGCTGATGAGCAGCCAGATCAGGTGGTTGGCCGCCAGCGCGTACAGGCACGAGATCACGTCGTCCGCCACGATGCCCGCGCCGCCCGCCAGCTTCTGGAGCCTTCGGGCCGGAGGCGGTTTCACGATGTCCATGAGCCGGTTGACCACGAAGGCCACGGCCAGCAGCCACGGGTGCTCCGGCCACGGCAGGCCGATCACGCACAGCGGAAACGTCAGGTACTCGTCAGCCACGATCCGGCCGTCGTCCTTCTTCGCGAAGAACCGCTCAGCCACGTTGCAGATCGGCGCCGCCAGCGCCGCCAGCGCCACGATTGCGCCCGCCTGCCAACCCCAGTCCAGCGGGCGCAGGAGCGCGACGATCCAAAGCCCGAGCAACGCGCCCGCCGTTCCGGAGGCCACCGGACTGTAGCCGAGCCCGAATCCCGTGGCCAACCAAACAATGATTCCTGTTCGAATCGACATCAGCATGGCATTTCTACACATTATGCTCTAGATTTCAATCCGGTAAACCGGCTAAGGCCAGAATATGTTTGGTCCGTCTTTCAAGATCGCCGCCGTCTGGGGCATTCCGATCAAACTGGATTTGTCCATCATCCTCACCCTGGCGATCATTTTGATGGAATACGGGAAAAGGAGAAGTCGGTTTGCCCTCCTGTTCGCGGTGGGTCTGTTCGGCAGTATCGCCCTTCACGAGTTGGGGCACGCCTACGTAGCCCGGCTCAAGCGCTGCCGCGTCCGCCGGATCGTCCTCACCTGCATTGGCGGCGTGGCTGAGATGGAAAACATGCCCCGGCGTCCGTTCGACGAGTTCCTGATGGCGGCCGCCGGCCCGGCGGTCAGCCTGCTGCTCTGCGGCGCCTGCTTCGCGGGCGCCGTGTGGGCGCCTCCGACCGACCTCCGCGATCTTCTGGTCATTCTGGGCGTCGTGAACCGTTTGCTGCTGGTCTTCAACCTGCTACCTGCTTTTCCCATGGATGGCGGGCGAATTCTCCGCTCGATACTGACGCCGCGGATGGGCCGCCTGAAAGCCACGCGGTTCGCCGCGCGCCTGGGCAAAATCCTGGCCGTAGCCAGCGGCCTTCTTGCCTTGTGGGCTGGCTACCCCTTTACCGTCGTGATCGCCGTCTTCATCTATCTCGGCGCTCGCCGCGAATACCGCCTCGTTCAAATCGAGGACGCTATGGGCCGGCACGGGTTCGGCATGTGGTCGCCACCCCAACCCATGTCTGACGACTCGCCGCCAGACTCCGGCGACAACTCCGGCCAGGCCACCATCAGCCCGCCGCCCTACCGCGGGGGCCCGGCCTCTAAGACGCCGATTTGCGCCGACAAAGACGGCCCACTCAACCTCTTTGACCGCTGATTCAGCGTTCCATCGCGAGGCGGATTTTTTCGGCCGACTCATGCATAAGAATGGGCTTCATGATCAGGCTGCGGATGTGCAGCGCCTTGAGTTCCGGCTCGGATGGAATCTCGCTGAAGCCGGTGCAGAGGATGACCGGAATGTCGCCGCGCAGGCGGTGGAGTTCCTGGGCCAGTTCCTTGCCGCCGAGCCCCGGCATGACCATGTCGGCAATGACGAGATCGAAGCGGCTCGGGTCGAGGGAAAAGACGCCGAGAGCAGCCGCGCCGTGCTGCGCCACGATCGGCTCGTAGCCGAGGGTGAGGAGCATCTTCTCGACTATTTTGAGAATCTCCTCGTCATCGTCCACGAACAACACGCGGCCGTTGCCGATCGGCAGCGGCCGCATCGCTTCCACGATCGTCTCTTCCTCCTTCTCGATCGCGGGCAGGATCACGTGGAACACGCTGCCTTTGCCGACCTGCGACTCGACGGTCAGCGCGCCCTTTAGCGCGGTGACGATGCCTTGGACCACGGCCAGGCCCATGCCCGCGCCTTTGCCTCGCTCCTTGGTGGTGAAGAACGGCTCGAAGATTTTCTCGATGACGACCGTGGCGATGCCGTGGCCGGTGTCCTTGACGGACAGCCGCAGGTAGCGGCCGGAAACGAGATGGGGGAACTCGCCCTTGGGCTGGGCGGTGTGGATAAAGTCGGTGAGCCGCAGCTCGAGGAGCCCGCCGTTCTCCTTCGTGGCGCGCAGCGCGTTGACGCATAGGTTCATGACGAGCTGATGAATCAGGGTGGGGTCCGCCATCAAGACGTCGTGGTCGGTCTTGATTATGACTTGAATCTCCACGTTGGCGGGAGGAGCGGACGCCCCCAGCAGCTTGGCCACTTCCTTGACGATGGGAGTGATGCGAATGGCCATGCCCCCGGGAGTGGTCTCCCGGCTGAAGAAAAGAATCTGGGTCACGAGGTCTTTGGCGCGATGGCCGGCGCGGACGACCTCTTTCATGTACTGATGCAGGCTTTCCTGCTCCGGAACAATGCGCAGCGCCATTTCGGCGTAGCCGATGATAGTGGTGAGGATGTTGTTGAAGTCGTGGGCGATGCCACCGGCCATGGCGCCCAGCGCCCGCATCTTCTGAGCCTGCTGGAACCACTCGTCCTTCAGTTTGACTTCGTTCTCGGCCGCCTGGCGGAGCGCTCGTTCCCGCGCCAGATCATCCCGCCGAGCCGCGCGGAGGTCCGTCTCATCGCGGTCGCGCTTGCCGAGCAGAAAATACAGGGCCGCGAACGCCGCCACTAAGATAACGATGAACGCCAAATACAGACAGGGCGACCAGTCCGGCATGTTCGTTCGGTCTCCAGTCGGACTGCGCCATCATAATATGGATATGGCGACCGACTGAAAGCAACAAGGAAAAGAATACGGGCTATTCCCGAGCCGGACGCGGCGGCCTTCGATGGCGAGGCTGCCTTCCGAGAGCAGCCGCAGCGCTTCGGGGTAGGCGATGCGCTCCTCCGTCTGGATGCGGGCGTGTAGGGTTTCCGCCGTGTCGCCGTCGAGCACCGGGACCGCGCGCTGGACAATAATCGGCCCGGTGTCCATGCCGGCGTCCACGAAATGGACGGTGCACCCGGCGACTTTGGCGCCGTAGTCGAGGGCCTGTCGCCAGCTTTCCATGCCGGGAAACGCGGGCAGAAGCGCTGGGTGGATGTTGAGGATGCGGTTGGGAAACGCCGCCAGGAGGCCCTGCTTGATCATGCGCATGAATCCGGCCAAGGCAATGACTTCGGCGCCATGCTCCCGCAGGGTCTCGACGTATCGCAGCTCGGCCGCGCCGTCCAGCTTGGTCTTGAATGGGGCCGCGCTGAGATAGAAGGCTGGGATGCCGCGGCGCCGCGCGCGCTCGAGAATGAACGCGTTCTCCACGTCGGAAATCACGCAAACAATCCTGACGTTGAGCCGGCCCGCCTCGATAGCTTCAATGATGGACTGGCAGTTGCTGCCCTTGCCCGAACCGAGAACCGCCACGCGTAGCGGCGGCCGTCCGGCGGAATCTTTCCGGCTCATGCCGATTCTCCTGCTCCGAATGCCGACGTGCCGCCGACTGGTTCTCTCAGGGTTCTCTCATTCTCTCAGGGTCGCGCCCAGAAACCAAAAAGCACTGGTCGTCAAACCTTTGTCCGTGTCCGACAAGTCCCTCAACACTTTCCTTTCCGCCTCCAGCGCCGAATCCAACCGCTCCAGAAATCTCTCCCGATCCTCCTCGCTATAGAAAATCCGCTCCCGCCCGTTCCCGCGGCTCGTGATATGATGCCGCGCCCCAACATATCGTGTCCTTCATTCTCTCGGCATCGTCCAACATTCCCAAGCTCTCTAGTTTCCAGGCGACCCTGGCAGGACCATCCTGAACCGCTCTCCTCCACATCTCCCTTTTGTGGTCACCTGTTCTGGTCGAGCTTGTTCAGGATTTCGTCCAGCTTGCGGCTCACGCGGGTGATCTGCAGTTGCAGGCCGAGCAGAACGACCAGCAGGAAAACAAGCGCCAACGCGCCAAATCCGATATAGAGCGACATTGACACCATGCGCCACTTCCTCCTGTTGCGCGAAGACCGAACTTGCCGCCGCCGACTCCCAAGAGCCGCCGGCCGTTCCGGCGCGCCGCCATTTGTCGGAACAGCTTTACCACCGCGTGCGGCAAAAGCAAGCAGTGTTTTCCACTTTCTTTTTGCGCTGCGGCGCTATCGCTGTGTGCTTTCCGCTGCCCTTGGCGGCGGCGATCGGGATGGAAGCGGGCGAGTCGGTCCAGTGGGAGCTACTGGATCGTGGCGAATTGCGCTTGGCGCGGAAAAACGTTCCGAAGGCAAAAGGTCGGAAGAGAATCAGGCGCTGATGAGCCGGAAACACACCTTCGGATTTCGTTGTCGCGGAGGCGGCCCTGCAACCGTTTGATGACCAAGCCGTTACAGGCGCTGCGCGCCGTCCCCGAGGTGGACGCCGTGGTCGGCAAGATCGGCCGTTTGGCCTCAGCTCTCGATCCCGCGCCGGTCAACATGGTCGAGACGGTCATCACCTACAAGCCGGAGTACGCTACCGACAAGGACGGGCGGCTCATCCTCTGCCGGAATTAGGCGTCAGATGCTGTTGTCTCGTAACTACTCAGCAGGCATCCCGCGGCGGGATGCCTGCTGAGGTAAAAGGGGCA
>JASEHE010000065.1 GCA_030018915.1 Verrucomicrobiota bacterium | reverse complement strand
AGCCTCCTGCCGCGCTCTCCCTGCGCTCCTCTCCGCCAGCTTGCGGAATCGCTGGTTACAGGAAGAATCTATTGCCCGCGCGGGAAGATATGTGGTAGATGTTGCTGTTGTCTTCAAATCGCGGGATTCGGAGGACACGGCATGGCGGACTGGAAAGGCAAACTCGGCGTTTTTTTCCACGAGGTTGAAAAAGTCAAGCAGGAGAAGAGCGGCGCCGATGTCGCTCGGTTCGTGGTGGAGGTAGCCATTCCCGCGTTCGAGGAGATCAAGACGGAGATGGAGAAGCACGGCCGGACCGTGACGATCCGCAACCAGGTCGGCTCGGCTACCCTGAGCGTTCACCACAACACCGAGGAGGAGCTCACGTACCGGATTCAGTGCCGGATTTTCCCCGCGCACATCGTTCCCTATGTTGATCTGCGTTTCCGCCAGCGCAAAGGGCTTCGCCTGATCCGGGTCGAAGCGACGATCCGCGAAGGGCGCTCCGAGTACAGGCTGGCCGACATCACGAAGGAAGAGATCGTTGAGCACTTCGTGGAGAACTATACCCGCCGTGTGCAAGTCGCCTGATCGGCGGGAGATTATCTCATGAGCGAGAACGCATCGCGGAGCGAGGCGCCGGACATGGAGGAGCGCTTCCATGAGATGCTGCGGCGCGCCAACGTCTTCATGTTCAACCGGCCCGAATCCGAGGCGAAGTCGGCCGGCGCGTCCGAGCCTTCCCGCGCGGAGGCTTCCGACCGGCTGAAAGCGGTTCGGGAGTTCCGTCTCAAGCCGCGCGACATCCGGGACTATCTTGATCGGTTCGTCATTCGCCAGGAGGACGCCAAGAAGGCGCTCTCGGTGGCGATCTGCGATCACTACAACCACGTTCGCCGTTGCGTGGAGGACCCGGAGTTCGAAAAGCAGGACTATCAGAAGCACAACATCATCCTGCTCGGCCCCACGGGCGTGGGCAAGACGTACCTGATCCGCTGCGTAGCCCGGCTGGTGGGGGCGCCCTTTGTCAAGGCGGACGCCACCAAGTTTTCGGAAACCGGCTACATCGGCCATGACGTGGAAGACCTCGCGCGCGACCTGGTGAAGATGGCCGATGGCGACGTTGACCTCGCGCAGTACGGGATCATCTACCTGGACGAGATCGACAAAATCGCCTCGCAACCGACGGCGGCGGGCCGCGACGTGTCCGGCCGCGGGGTGCAAGTGAATCTGTTGAAGCTCATGGAGGAGACCGAGGCGAGCCTGTTCAGCCAGACGGACCTGATCGGGCAGATTCAGGCCATCATGGACATACAGCGCGGCAAGAGCCCGCAGAAACGCGCGATCAACACGCGCCACATCCTGTTCATTGTAAGCGGCGCATTCGACAAGCTGGGCGAACTGGTGAAACGGCGAGTGGAGACCCATTCCATCGGGTTCGCCGCGGAGGAGGGGCGCAAGCGGACCGATACGGACTACATGCGCCTGGCCGGCACGCGGGATTTCGTGGACTACGGATTCGAGCCCGAGTTCATCGGTCGGCTGCCGATCCGCGTGGTTTGCGACGGCCTCTCCAGCGAGGATCTCGAGAAAGTTCTGCTCAACTCGGAAGGGAGTATTCTGCGTCAGTACGCGGCGGACTTCGAGGGATACGGAATCCGGTTCGAGATAAAGCCCGAGGCCGTCCGCGCGGTCGCGCGGCTGGCCGAGCAGGAGAAGACCGGGGCTCGCGGGCTCATGACCGTCCTGGAGCGCATTCTGCGAAACTACAAATTCGAGCTCCCGTCGGCCGGCATCCGGTCGTTCGCGATGGATGAACAGGCCGTGACGGAGCCGGCTCGCGTCCTGGCCGACGCCCTGAAGCAGGGCGAAACGTCGCGGCGCGCGCGGGTCGTCGAGGACCTCGCGGAGTTCGCCAGGCGGTTCGAGGCCGAGCACGGGCTGAGCCTGGCGTTCAACCGAGCGGCCGCCGAGCGCCTCGCGGAACAGTGCGTCGAGGGCAACCGGACGGTGGCAGAACTGTTCCGCGATCGGTTCCGCGACCTCGTGTACGGCTTGAAACTTGTGTCGCGCAACACGGGCCGGACGGCGTTCACGATCACCAAGCGATTGGCGGACAATCCCGCCGAGGAATTGTCGCGCTGGGTGGCGGAGAGTTTCAGGAATGGCGGTGGAGAAGAAGGCAAGAATTGACGCCGAAACGCGCAACAGTTCGGAGCGCAGGTTGTGCAGCCCGATGGCGTCGCGGTGGAGAAGGGTTGCGCATTTCGGCGGAGAGATTTCGCGTGATATCACCTCCCCGGCGGCGTTGTCGCCGGCTTCCCAATCACCGGCGCCTGACCACCGACCAGTCGGGAGACTGACGCAATGGGCATGCTGAACCATGTCGCGGGCTGGAATGTTGACTGGTCCCTGAAAGGCCTGCTCGGTTACCCGTTCTATCCGATCACTCTGGCGCTGGGCGTCTGCCCGTCGGACGCCTTGCCTGTGGCAAAGATCATCGGGGAGCGGACGTTTGCCACGGAGGTGGCCGGGCACAGGGTTCGGGGTTCAGCGCCGCCGCCGGTGCCCGCCGTCGCCCATGCTCTTGATGCAAGTGGCCCAAGAGCGCGCGAATGGGACAGGCGCTACTGCAGCATCTCGAGGGCCAGCGCGCTGTAGGCGGTGACGAGGACGGCGTCGTTCTCCCAGTAGCGGTTCTCGGCGTTCACCCAATAGCCGGCGCCCGTCTTGGGATCGATTTTTTGGCTGCCCACCAGTTTCTTGGCCAATTCCTCCCGCCAGTTCACCAACTTGCCGTCCTTGGCGGGAATCATGTCGGCTCCGAACGCGGTGAGCGACTTGGTCAGCACGTTGTAGAAGAAGAACAGGCCCTGCGCGCCCATGCCCGGGTTCTCTTCGAGTGTCCAGTGTTTGGCCGCCCAATCGAAGGCGGACCGCACCCGCGCGTCATCCTTGGAGACATTCGCGTAGATCAGAGCCAGCAGGCCCGAGTAGGTCATACTGCCGAACGAACGAAGCACCACGACGCCCGTCTCGTTGGTCAGGGCGCCAGCCTTGGATTCGCCGGGCTTGTAGAAGAACCCGCCCTTTTGGGCGGCGCCGGCCTCTGGCGGGTTCTGCATCTTGGACACATACTTAACGGTTTCGCCCCAGTCAATGTCCACGCGTTTCTCGCCTTTACCGCGCAGGTCCTCGACGTCCGCGGTCTCTTTCATGGCGACCGCGGCATAATAGGTGTTGAGGAGATCCGTATAGGCCCGGTCCGTCTTGCGGTCATATCCGAACCCGCCCTTGTACACGTCGTCGCCAGACAGAATCTGGGAGCCAGCGATGAACTTGCGGGCGTTGAGGATGTCCTGGGTGTAGGCCTTGTCGCCAGCGGCGTGGAGAGCCATCATGCAGATGGCGGTGTTGTAGTTGCTGAGGCCGCCGCCCTTCACACCCTCGACGTTCCGGTAGATTCCGCCATCCGGCTGTCGGCAGGACAGGATGTGCCGGATGCCCTTCCCAACCGCCTCAGCCTTCTTGGGATGGCTGCTATGGATAAACGCCCGCGTGGCAAAGGCTGTAAGGGCCGGGAAGTTTTCGTTGGACCACGACCCGTTTGGATTCTGCTGGGCGGCCAGCCAGTCGAGGGCCCGGTTCACGGCCGCCACGACCTCATTGCGGAGGGACACGTCCAGCACGGCTGCCGGCTGGGCGGAAGAGACGAGAGTTACTGACGCGGGTTTCGGCTTGGTCGTTGGCGCCGGGTCGAGAGGCGCAGAGACCGAATCTTTAGGGACCGCCCGAACGGCCAAAGCCGCCACAAGGGCCAGGGCAAGCATGGACAGAGTTCGGAACCACGTGTTTTTTCTCATAATTTCCTCCTTTTCGGCAGTGTTTCAGCCGCCTATTATAGTCTGTCTGGGAATGTGCCGCTCAGGTCGAACCTGAACATGCAAACGCCTGCCGGTCAAGAAAAGTTTGCTGGCATGGGAAACCGGGCAATTCTTGGCATCGCCGCGATGCTGATCGGGATCGGTTGCCGCGCCGACGAGACCAAGCGCGCCGTTGCGGAGGCGACCATGTCGAGCAACGCCGTCAGCGCGAAAGCCAGCGCGTCCAAGGAGGTCGGTAAATTGAAAGAACACAGGAGCAGTGACTGGTCGCCGGGCTTGACGGACGGGGAGAAGCAGACGCTGTTCGACATTGCAAAGGACACGCTGGAATGGGTCGTCGTCAATGGAACGAAAGGGACCTTCGCTTTCGAGAAGTATGCCATCACCCCGAAATTGAAGGAGAAGTGCGCCACGTTCGTGACATTCAGGAACCGCCGCAATCTGCGTGGATGCATGGGCTGTCTGGAAGCGGTCGAGCCAATGTATCAATCGGTCCAGCGCGGCGCATCCAACGCGGCTCGGGACTCCCGTTTCCTGTTCAATCCCATTCGGGCGGCTGAGATTCCGGCGATTGAGATTCATGTGTCCCTCCTGAGTCCCCGGCGGGCAATCCGGTCGCTGGATGAGTTCAAGATCGGCGAGCACGGAATCTGGATGGAAAAAGGGCGCCATGGCGCCGTGTACCTGCCGGAGGTGGCCGCGGAGCAGAAGTGGAACAAGGAGGAGACGCTGACCTCGCTTTCCATGAAGGCCGGCCTGCCTGGCGACGCGTGGCGTCAGGGCGCCACGTTCATGGTGTTCTCCAGCGTCGTGCTGGCGAAGGAATAGGGCCGGCCCTGAACCCTTCTATGAATGTCGTCTTCAACCCGCTCTTGTGCGCCGCCTTAACTTGGCGTTCGTCTGCCGAGACGAACTCTTCCGCCCCCCATTCCAGCGCACACGCCACGTGTATGGCATCCAGTGTGCGGAGGTCATGGGTCTCCAAGAGGAAAATTGACCGCGACACGACATCCGGCGTAAGTTCGATGACCACCGCATCCGCGACGTCCGCCGACAGTCTGCTCTTCGCCGAGAAATAGTCCTGACGCGACAGCCGCTTTTCCCGAACGCGACGGTTCAACGCAGAAATGATTTCGGGTGCGCACAGAACGCTGAGCGCCAAGGCGGTGGTCCTTTGGCAGACATCGTCTACCGCCTGACTTCCCGCCTCCTCGATGTAACGTTTCGCAAACGCCGAAGAATCGAAGAGCGTCTTCACATCAGGCTCTCTCCCGCTCATCGAGAATGGCTCTCGACAGGCTGACGCCTGGCGCGACCAGCCGCAATCCTCGCCGTCGCCACGCCGGTTCGCGCGAGATCGAGCGACTGACGGGACTCAACTCGGCAATCGGCTTGCCGTGCCGCACAATCACGAATGCCTCGCCCTTCTCAACGTCCGACAGGACTTCCGACGCGCGCCTCCGGAAATCGGTGAATGTCAATGTCGTCATCGCGTTCTCCTTTCATCTGTACAGCACTGTACGCTATACTGAGCAGTAATGCAAGTGGAGAATTCTGCGCTGAAGAATTCTGCGCATGGTTCCGGCGGCAGACTCGCGCGGGCGTGTGCTCGATCGGGCAGAACTTGCCGCCTTGCTCCAGGGTGTATGTTGCTTCAGTCTCGATCATCGTTTCGCCTCGCCAGTCTGTCTTCCGGATTCTGAGGCCCCAAGGGCCGGAAATGCGCCCATTGACCTCTTGACCTTTCGACACCGTCGTGACACTGTCAGCCGCGGGAAAGCGATTCTTTATGCCGGCGGACAACGCAAGAATTCCGGCGTCGTTTTGGTGGCTGAACCTCACGCAGTTCCTGGGCGCGTTCAACGACAATGTCTTCCGATTCCTGATCGTGTTCTTCGTGGTGGCGCAGGATGGGGAGACCGGCGCGTTTCAGGAGACGAAGATCGTGACGATTACGGCGGCGATTTTCGTCGTTCCGTTTCTCCTGTTTTCCCATGCGGGCGGAGTGCTGGCGGACCGATACGGCAAGCGGCAGATCATCCTGATTCTCAAGTATGTGGAGCTGTTCATAATGCTGGCCGGGCTGGTGGGGCTGTGGCTGGGCAAGGACTGGCTGCTCTACGTGTTGTTGTTCGCCATGTGCGCGCAGAGCGCGTTTTTCGGCCCGTCCAAGTATGGGATCATCCCCGAAATCGCGCCGCCGGAGCGGCTCTCCAGGGCAAACGGGTATCTTGCGGCGGCAAGCTACTTGGCCATCATTCTTGGGACATTCTGGCCGACCTTCTTTCTGCGCAATCTCTTTGCGCAAAACTTTCTTGCGCTTTCGGTGTTTTGCGTGGCCATCGCCGTTTTCGGGGTGCTGGTGAGTCATCGGATAGTTCGGACGCCGGCTGCGGGGCGCGCGGATAGCCGGTTCACGCCGTTGTTCGTCGTGGACATCTTCAAGACGGTGGGCAGTCTGCGGACCAATCGGTATCTGCTGCTGGCCGTGCTGGCCTTGGCGTATTTCCTGTTCCTGGCGGCGTTTTTCCAGCAGAACCTCATGATCTACGGAAGCAAGTGCCTGCGGATCGGGTTCCAGCAGAGCGGTTATCTCTTCCCGTTGGCGGCCGTCGGGATCGGCCTTGGAGCGATGACGGCCGGCCGCCTATCCGGCCGAAACATCGAGATCGGGATCGTGCCGATCGGCGCGCTCGGCCTCACGGCAGGCGCCCTGATCCTGGCATGGCCGATGTTGACGCTGCCAGGCGCGCTTCTCATGATCTTTCTGACCGGCGTGGGCGCCGGCATGTTCGAGGTGCCTCTCAGCGCGTTCGTGCAGCACGCCAGCGCGACGAATCGCCGGGGCGAAGTGCTGGCCTGCGTCAACTTCCTCAGTTTCCTTGGGGCGGCGATCTCCGCAGGGCTGATCTATCTCCTGCAGGAAACATTTGGCCTGTCGAGCAACCGTTGTTTCCTGATCATCGGCGCTCTGACCGGCGTTCTGGCCGTGGGAACCCTGATCGTGCTGCCCGATTTCTTTGTCCGGTTCGTCGGCGTTGTGCTGATCCGGCTATTCTATCGCCTGACCATCCGCGGCGAAGCGCATCTCCCGCCGGAGGGCGGCGCGCTGCTCGTCGCCAACCACGTCACCTGGGTGGACCCGCTGCTGATCATGGCCACGACGCAGCGGCGAATTCGCTTCGTGATGGCGCGTGACGCGCTCGCGCGGAACTGGCTCAGGCCGATCCTCCGCCTCATGCATGTGATCCCGATTTCCCCGAACGATCCGCCGCGCCAGATCGTTGCGGCGCTGAACGACGCCCGCCGGTCCTTGAACGAGGGCCGCCTGGTGTGTATTTTCGCGGAGGGAGCCATCTCGCGCAACGGCAACATGCGAGGGTTCCGGCCCGGTTTCGAACGGATTGTCCGCGACACCAACCACCCCGTCATCCCCATCCACATCGGCGGCGGCTGGGGCAGCATCTTCAGCTACTATCACGGCCAGCTCCTGGCGTCGCTGCCGCGCCGCATTCCTTACCCGATCAGCATCCTGTTCGGCGAGCCGCGGCCGGCCACCGTCACCGCCGACGAACTCCGGCTGCGAATTCTCGAACTGTCCGTGGAATCGGTCAACCTGCGAAAGCGCCGCGTCCGGGTCTTGCCCGCGCGCTTCGTCCGCGCCGCGCGCCGGAACTGGTTCCGGCCCGCGATAGTCGACACGACCGGCAGGCGGTTGACTTTTGGGCAAACACTGACGGCGGCCGTGGCGCTGGCCGGAGAGATGGACGGGATCACCCGCGGGCAGAAGATGATCGGCATTCTCCTGCCGGCGTCGGCCGGGGGCGCGCTGACGAATGTGGCTGTCACGCTGCTGGGCAAGGTGGCGGTGAACCTGAACTTCACCGCGTCGAGCGAAGCGCTGCGATCAGCCATCCGCCAGTGCGAAATCCGGACGATCGTTTCCTCCGCGGCGTTTCCGGAAAAACTGCCGGGACTCGGCCGGTTCGATGGGCTGGTCATGCTCGAGGACCTGTCCGCGCGCATCGGACCGGGCGGCAAAGCCAAGGCGGCGCTCAAGTCCGCGCTGCTGCCCACCCGGCTGTTGATGCGGGGCGCCATGCCGAGGCCCGACGACCTCGCGACGGTCATCTTTTCCTCCGGCAGCACGGGCGACCCGAAAGGCGTCATGCTCAGCCACCACAACGTGCTCTCGAATATCGAATCGTTCCAGGCCGTGCTGCGCTTCACCCGGCAGGAGCGGATGGGCGCGATTCTGCCGTTGTTCCATTCGTTCGGGTTCACGACCACCTTGTGGTGCCCGCTCGTTACGGGCTTCGAGGTCTTCTACCATCCCAACCCTCTGGACGGCGCCAAGATCGCCGAGATGGCGCGGGAACACCGGCTGACGATCCTTCTGTCCACCCCGACGTTCCTGCTCTCGTATATGCGTCGCGCCAAGCCCGAGGATTTCCGGAGCCTGCGCGCTCTGGTCGTCGGCGCGGAAAAGCTCAAGAAGCCGCTGGCCGACGCCTTCCATGAGCGGTTCGGTATCCGCCTCGCGGAGGGCTACGGCGCCACGGAACTCTCGCCGGTCGTGGCGGTGAACATCCCCGACGTCTCCAGGGATGGGGTCACCCAGGTCGGCACCAAGGAGGGCAGCGTGGGACATCCGCTGCCGGAAATGGCGGTGAAAGTGGTGGACCCCGAGACGCGAGTGACGCTCAAAACGGGGCAGGAGGGCGCGCTGCTGGTGAAGGGGCCCAACGTCATGATGGGCTACCTGAACGACCCGAAGAAGACCGCCGAGGTCCTGCAAGACGGCTGGTACGACACGGGCGATCTGGCTCGGATTGACGAGGACGGGTTCGTGTTCATTCTCGATCGGCTGTCGCGCTACAGCAAGATCGGCGGGGAAATGGTCCCGCACGTGGCAATCGAGGAAAAGCTCTGCCAGGCGCTGGGGACCATGAACCAGGCGGTCTGGGTGACCTCGGCCGCAGACGAGAAGAAGGGCGAGCAACTGGTGGTGTTTTTCGCGGACGAGGCGGGCACGGCGGAGAAGCTCTTCGAGATCGCGAAGGCGAGCGACTTGCCGAACCTGTGGAAACCGAAGCGGGAGAACTTCGTTCGGATCGAGGTCATGCCGACGTTGGGCTCGGGGAAGCTGGACTTGCGGCGGATGCGGGAAATGGCGCGGGAGTTCGTGGCGGGCAAACCGACCCTGGTCGAGCGCGTGGCGGGCAAGATCCTGGGCAAGCCGCGCGGAAACGATCTTGTTTTGCGGACTTCACGTAGCAGGATGTTGCCATGACTGATCGTCAGTTTTTTCCGGCGCGAAACCGGAAAAGACGGCGCCAAGCTGAACTTGTTCTTCGTCCCGATCCTGTGGTAGATCAGGAAGCGAGAAAGCTCATGATGTCGCGCGTTCTGGCGGTTCTGGGCATAGTTGTGGTCCTCTACGTTCTGTTTGCCCTGTACGCGATGGTGGGCCAGTCCGGCTTTGTCTACTATCCGGATCGCCTAGTGGCGATCACGCCGGCCGCGTTGGGCATGCGGTTCGAGGATTTGCGGATTCGCGCCGCGGACGGGGAGACGCTGGCGGCGTGGTACGTGCCCGCGCCCGCCGGGCCGGGCGCTCCGGGCGCGCTGACCGTGCTGCACTGCCACGGCAACGGGGGCAACAACGCGAACCGGGTGGGGCTGGTCCGCGCCTTTCATGATCTGGGGATGAACGTGCTGGCCTTCGACTACCGGGGTTATGGCGACAGCACCGGCGCGCCGGACGAGGAAGGGACCTACCGGGACGCCGAAGCCTGCTGGAAATACCTGGTCGAAGCCCGGAAGATTCCGCCACAACGGATCATCGTGCACGGACAGTCGCTGGGCGGGGCCGTGGGGTCGTGGCTGGCCCTGAAGGTCCGGCCGGGCATGCTGATTCTGGAATCCACCTTCACGTCCGCGCGCGACATGGCGGCGGGCATGTTCCCCATTCTGCCCGCCCGGGTGGTGTGCCGGTTCGGCTACGACAGCCTGGCGCGCATGCCGCGAATGAAATGCCCGGTGCTGGTAGCGCATAGCCCCGGCGACGAAATGATTCCATACTGCCAGGCTCGCCGGTTGTTCGATGCGGCGCCGGAGCCCAAGGCGTTCGTGGATTTGGAGGGCGATCACAATGCCGGCGGCCTGGAAATCAGCGCGTCATACCGCGTGGCGATCCGGGAGTTCGTCGCGCGCCACCTGGCCCGATGAACTGGCCGGCGCCCCGCCGCGCCACTGTTCTTGAACTTCTTCGCGGCCAGAGAAGATTTGACCATCGAGAAGGCGCGGTCGGGGGAAGTCTCCGTGATCCCGTCCTCAAGAATGGAGACAAGTGTCTGGTGTTCTTGAAACAGACGGAAGTCCCCGTGATCGTCGGATCCGGGCAATTGACCGCGCCCCAGTTGCCAAAAGAGCATTACTTTGTTTTCGCCGTCCTGCCTGAACGCAACATGCCGCTGAAGAAGGCGCACATACATACGAACAGCAGCAGCGAGGTCGCCATCGTCAGTGACTACTTCGCCAAGCGAGCCAAACAAAAACTGGAAAAACGGAAGGCAACATCTTCCCTGACATTCGCGGCCTTACGCTCCGTTACGCGCATCAAGCCCGCGGTGGCGGACGCGTCTACGTCGCGACCGCCATCCTCGGCTTCATGCGCTCCACTTCGCGAGCGGCACAACAATCCGGCGGCACAGAACAGGGCATAGACGAGTTCCGGATTCTGGGATACATTCCGGACGCGCTTGATTCGGACATTCGCGAAAGAGGAGCGCCCATGGAACGAAAACTGGCCAGCATTCAGAAGGTTTCCGACGTCGCGCCCATTACCGGCGCCGACAAGATCGAAGTCGCCAAGATTCTGGGGTGGTCGGTTGTCATCAAAAAGGGCGAGTACAAGTCCGGCGATCCGTGCGTGTACGCCGAGATTGACTCCATCATGCCGCCCAGGCCGGAGTTCGAATTCCTCAAGGAGCGCCATTACCGGATCAAGACGATCAAGCTGTGTGGCCAGATCAGCCAGGGCATCGCCTTCCAGGTCAAGTCCGGATTTTCCTGTAAAAGCTGATAGGGCATAATCTCCACGAATGG
>JASEHE010000064.1 GCA_030018915.1 Verrucomicrobiota bacterium | reverse complement strand
GACCCAGTCCACCGACCGGCACACCGACTCCCAACTCACCTCGAAGACTCTCGACGCGTCCCGCCAACTCAGTCGCCGCGCCCATCGAGCCAGGAACAACATCATCCCGCGAGTCCATGGCCGTTTGCCTTCCGACCACGGCATCGCTTCGACTCGAATCCCGTCGGTCGGGCACGCCACTCGGCGCGGCGCGCACCCCGACTTTACCTTCGCCATTCCCAGCGGGACGCCCTCCCATTCCCGACGAGGCAGATGATCGCGCGTCGGCGCGGGTTTGAGGCAGATCGAACAGATCCCCTTGCGTTGACGATGCGCTTCAATATCCACATCCAGGGCCGGTCCGCTCCGCTCTTCTACCAGGCCTGTCGAGGCATATCGAAAACCAGGAATCGGTTGCATTCGGTTCATCAACGTCTTAACCTGTGCCTGCATGGCCGGCCTCCGTGGTGTTTGCCCCGCCATTTGTGCGTGGCGGGTTCCACGCCGGCCAGCCGCTTCTTCCCTTTAGTTGCCTCTTCTCTTCACGCGGATTCACCCACAAATTGTGCTACAGAGCCAAAACATCCTCTTCTCGACCAGCAAGGCAAACCTTTTCAACACCCCGAATCCGTTCAACTGGACCAACACGCAGCCGTTTTTCGTCCGGGCCATGGTGTTGGCCAAAGACAATCTATACCTTGCCGGGCCGTCGGATCTGGAGGATGAAGAACAAACCTTTGCCACGTTGAACGAATCGCGGACGCAGGTGGCGCTGGCTGAGCAAGATGCGGCGCTTGACGGCTCGCAAGGCGGACAACTGCGCATCGTCTCAAAGAGCGACGGAAGCACCTTGGCAAGCTACAGTTTGAGTTTTCTTCCGGTCTGGGACGGCATGGCTGCCGCCAGAGCGAGCATCTACATCGCCACACGAAACGGCCGGGTAGTTTGCCTGCGATAGGTTCCGCGATTTCCGTGAGCGCTTTCGTGGCCTGAGCAAAGCTCAGCAGCCACTTTGGGCGCTATCTGTTTTCTCCGAGAACGCTCAAAAAAAACGGGCAATCTGGCCGCGGCCGTAGATGGGTTGACGAGACTGGTTTCTTTTTCGGAACGGTCGGGCTGCCTTGATGCCCGCTCGAGAGAGAAGATTCCGAATCTCGCGGAGTTCGGTCAGTGAGTTCGCCAAATGGCATTCACGGTTTATAATCTCGGAGGTTGACCCTGAAGGCAAGGAAGAAACCGGAGAACGACAATGGACTCTTCCAAAGAACGAACCATGATGTTATAGTCTCGTCCATGAGGTTCGTCACCACAGCGGAGCAGGATGAGGAAGGCGTTTGGATCGCCGAATGCCCATTCATCCCCGTTTGCGACCGCCTGGCGGGCGCATCATCACGTGACCACGTTGTCACGTGGCACGTGACTCACGTGTCGGCCCGAATGGCGCATATTTCGCGGCGAGAGTGTGAAATATGCGGGCTAACATCTTGATTCAATAAGACAGAACGAAAACTCACAAGAAGACTCTCATGTACTCCGCGTCTGACCTGCGGAAGGGCCTGAAGATCGAGATTGATGGCGCCCCCTACGTCATTACCGACTTCAACTTCGTCAAACCCGGCAAAGGCGCCGCCATCTACACCTGCAAACTGAAAAATCTGGCCACCGGCGCCACTATGACCAGGGCCTACCGGAATAACGACAAAGTGGACCAGCCACAACTGACGGAAAAGCGCCTTCACTACTCCTACTGCAACGGCGCGGACTACGTGTTCTTGGACGAGAATTTCGAGGAAATCGTGATCGCCGGGGACGTCATGGGCGACTCCAAGCGCTTCATGGTCGAAAACATCTCCGTGGATGTCCTGTTCCACAACGGCCGCCCGATCGAGGTCACGCTGCCAAACTTCGTTGAGAAGGCCATTGTCTATACAGAACCGGGCGTCCGGGGCGACACGGCCACGAACGTTCTCAAACCGGCGAAGGTCGAGGGCGGTTACGAACTTCAGGTGCCGCTGTTCATCAATCAGGGCGACACGATCAAGATTGACACGCGGACCGGTGAATACGTTGACCGCGTGAGCGTCCGCAAGTAGCCAGCGCTTATCTCATGGCCTCCGTTTTTGCCGATTTCAGGCGAGTCCTCGATGTCCGCGGCCGGACGCTTCAGGCGATCCGCCGTTTTTTCGCGGACCGCAATTTTCTGGAGGTGGAAACACCCGTGCGGATTCCCGCGCCGGCGCTGGAGCCGCATATTGATGCCGAACCGTCCGGCGACCGCTTTCTCAGGACGTCCCCCGAACTGCACATGAAGCGTCTGCTGGCTCAGGGGCTGGACCGCATCTTCCAGATGGGCCCTTGCTTCCGCCGGAACGAGCGCGGCCGGCTCCACCGGCCGGAATTCGCCCTGCTGGAATGGTACCGGCGCGGCGCGGATTACCTCGACATGCTCGTGGACGCCAAGGCGCTCATAGGGTTTGTGTTCGAAACCGTGCTGGGCCGGACCGCTATTGTCTATAACGGAACCCCGATCGAAGTGATGCCGGTCTGGGAGCGCCGGACGGTCGAAGAAATGTTTCGGGCGCACGCGGGGTGGAATCCGCTGACGTCCTGCGACGACGCCCGCTTCTCGCTGGACTTGGTCGAGAAAGTGGAGCCCGCCCTGCCAAGGGATCGGCCGGCGGTTCTGAAGGACTATCCGATCCGGGCGGCGGCCCTGGCCCGATGCCGGCCCGGTCCGCCGCCTGCGGCCGAGCGGTGGGAACTCTACATCGGGGGCTTGGAACTGGCTGGCGCGTTCAGCGAACTGACGGACCACGCGGAGCAGCGGGCGCGATTCGAGGCGTGCGCCAGGGCCCGGGCGGCGGCCGGCCGGGCCGTCTATCCGCTGGACGAGGCGTTCCTTTCGGCGCTCGAGCAGGGGCTGCCGCCATGCGGGGGGGCGGCTCTTGGGGTGGACCGACTTGTGATGTTGCTGGCGGGCTGCTCCGACATCGGCGAGGCCCGGCCCGGCGCGGACTGACCCGAATGGCGCCTGAGATTGGCGACCAGAGAGCACGGCGCGGGCTGTGCCCACAACCCAACTTGCGCGCGGCCTGCGCATGGACAGCGGCGCTGATAGACCGACGTCCTCCGGAAACCGGTGGCGCATCCTGTCGAATCCGCGTGGTCCGGCGCGGCTACTTCCGCTTCGGCGGGAGCGCCTTGACGACGATCATGCGCCAGACCTGATCGGACGCGACGCCTTTTTTGCTCTCGATGACGATCGGATCGTTGGATACCACGGCCCATTTGCCCGGTTCCACGGGCAACGTTCCGCTCCCCTTTCGCGCCTCTACCACGGGCTGCTCGCACACGATCCTGCCTGGCGCGCGGATTGGCTCGAGGCGCTTTAGCGCGTTGTCCTCCACCGTTACGCTGACCAGCAGGGTCCCGGTCTTGTCGGCTGTCAGTCCGGCCCGGATCATCGGTCCCACGGTGCGGGTGTCATGCTTAGTCGGTTGCCCATGCGCGTCGAATTCCACCGGATAGCGGTACACCTTGCGCTCCTCCATGACGGCATTCGTGCCGGGGCTTACATAGAGCACGTGACCGCGCGTGACCACCGTCTCCGGATCCTTCAGCACGGCCGCGAGGTTGCCGTCCGTGTTGCTGAAGAGCAGTTTGCGCGAGAGTTTGTTCACGTCGAGCATCAGGATTTCGATCGAGTAGTCGGTCGGCTTGACCTGTGCCTCCACGCGAGCCGGCGGGATGATCACAGGCGCGATCCGCTGGGCCGTCACGCAACCGGCGAACAGCAGTACGGCCCCGACCACGGTAAAGCGTCTGTTTGCGTTCATGATGATCCTTTTTTCAATTCACTCACCCCCGTCAAACGTTTAATGTCTTTCTTTGCGTATTCTACGCGAAAAGCGTTTCTTCGCGCGATGCTTCCCGCCATTCCGGTTCCCGCGCGCGGCCTCTTTCTTCGGCTCCGTCCGCCGCAAGACAAGCGCCGCGCGGCAGGGCAGGTAGAGGCGAACGCAGTGGCGGAGCGTGTTTCCCTCCACGATCGGCGTCGTGAAATGGCGCTGGCCCGCAGCCAGCCGGCCGTGCCCGCCGAACCGGCTCTCGTCCGTGTCCATGATCAACTCATACTCGCCCGGCGGCGTCTCGATCGGGTAGTCGTTCGCTGACAGTGTCGGATGGAAGTTGAACGCGAAGAACAGTCCGCCCCGCTCAAAGACGAGGATTTTGTCGTCGTTGCGGTTCAGCAGCAGCCGCGGCGCCCCGGCTGCGGGCAGGCAGTCCATGCCGACGAGGCGGATGATTGCCTCGTCGAAGTCCGCCAGGAAGCGGTAGCGCAGCGACGGGTCGTCCCGCAGGCGCCATTGCCGGCGGGCGTAGTGGTAGGACCAGTTGTTGCCCTCGCGCGGAAAGTCTATCCACTCGGGGTGTCCGAACTCATTGCCCATGAAATTGAGGTAGCCGTGACCGGCCGTGGCCAGCGTGACGAGCCGCGCCATCTTGTGCAACGCGATCCCCCGGTCCACCGTGAGGCTCTCGCCGCCAATCCGCATGGACCAGTACATCTCGGCGTCCATGAGCTCGAAGATGAACGTCTTGCCGCCCACGAGCGCCTGATCGTGCGACTCGACGTAGCTGACGGTCCGCTCGTCCGCTCGCCGATTGTTCAACTCTCGCCAGAGCCAGCCGAGGTCCCAGTGGTCGTCGCTCACGTCGTTCACGAGCTTGAACCAGCAGTCGGGGATGCCCATGGCCAGGCGGTAGTCGAACCCGCAGCCGCCGTCCTCGATTGGCGCGGCCAGGCCCGGCATGCCGCTCACGTCCTCGGCTACCGTCAGAGCGTCCGGCCGCGCGGCGTGAATGACACGATTGGCCAGGATCAGGTAGCTCACGGCGTCTTCGTCCACCGAGGCGTCGAAGTAGCGGTCGTAGGAATCGAAGGCCGGGCCGAGTCCGTGGTGGAGGTAGAGCATGCTGGTGATCCCATCGAAGCGGAACCCGTCCACGCGGTATTCGTCGAGCCAGAACCGGCAGTTCGAAAGCAGGAAGTGCAGGACCTCGACCTTGCCGTAGTCGAAGCAGCGGGAGTCCCACGCCAGGTGGCTTCCGCGGTCGCCGTCGTGGAAGTACTGGTGGAGCGTGCCGTCGAAGCGGGAGAGTCCCTCGACTTCGTTCCGGACGGAATGCGAGTGGACGAGGTCCATGATGACGGCCAGGCCGTGGCCGTGGGCCGTGTCAATCAGGGCCTTCAATTCCTCGGGCGTGCCGAAGCGGGACGACGCGGCGAAAAAGCTCGAGACGTGGTAACCGAACGAACCGTAGTAAGGATGCTCCATAACGGCCATGAGCTGGATCGTGTTATAGCCCGCCTTCTTGACGCGCGGGAGGATCGCGTCGCGGAACTCGACGTAGGTGCCCACCCCATCACGCTCCTGGGCCATGCCTGGGTGGGCCTCGTAAATCAGCGGGAAATGGCGCGTCCGCCGGAAATCGGGGTGTTTCCAGGCGTAGGGCGGCGGGTTCCAGACCTGCGCGCTGAAAATCTTGGTGCAGTCGTCCTGCACGACGCGGCGGGCCCAGGCGGGGATGCGATGACCGCTTCCCTCCGCCCAGTGGACGCGGAGCTTATAGAGGTCGCCATGACAGAGTGAGCCCGGAGGCAGCTTGAGTTCCCAGACGCCGCCCGCGTCCAGGCGCTTGAGAGCGAACTCGGGACGCTCCCGCCAGCCGGAGAATGAACCGATGAGAGTGATGGCGTGGGCGTTGGGCGCCCATTCGCGGAAGACCCAGCCCGCTCCGCGGCGGAGCAGCCCGAAGTACTCGTGTCCGCAGGCGAAGTCGGAAAGACTCATCCGCCCGTGAGTGAGCCGTCGTTCCATCTCCCGCGCGCGCGCCTGCCGCTGCCGAATGATCCCGAAGTAGGGGTGGAGGTATGGATCGTCAGAAAGGCTCGACAAGCGGCCGCTCAAGCATCTTTTCATAGAGGTCAATGTACTGTCGCGCTGTGACGGGGTGCGTGAAGCGGGTAGTGCTCTCGTTCATGATCCGCGCGATCTCGCGGTCCTTCGTCCTGCCCGGCAGGCGGTGGAACGCCAGCGCCTGCTCCATGGCCCAACGCAGCCCGTTGGCGTCGTGATGCCGGAAGACGAAGCCGTTGCCCGTGCCTGCGTCCACGTTGAGCGGCGACACGGTGTCGTGCAGGCCGCCGGTGTCGTGGACGATCGGCAGCGATCCGTAGATGGCCCCGATCATCTGCGGCAGGCCGCAGGGCTCGTACAGGGAGGGCATGAGCAGGAAGTCCGATCCGGCGTAGGCGAGGTGGGAAAGGCCTTCGTCGAAATCGCAGACTGCGATCCGCTTCTGCAGGTTGTGCGCGCGCGCGATGTCGCGGAAGTGGCGCTGGAACTCGCCGTGAGCGATCAGGGCGACCTGCAGGTGTTCCTTCCAGTGGGCGTTGACCATGCTTTGGAGGATTTCCGCGAGCAGTTGGCAGCCCTTTTGGAGCGGGTCCAGCCGCGAGGGCCAGTAGAAGAGCGGCGCGTTCCGGTCGCGGAGCAGGCCGAGTTTGTCCTGCAGCCGCAGCTTGTTCGCCTGCTTGGCCGCGACGCGGCTCTCTGGCGTGTACCGTTTCTCAAGAAACCGGTCGGTCTGCGGGTCAAAAACCGGCCCAGGCGCGTTGAGGATGCCGACCGCGCAGCCGGCGTTCTTCTTGTTGACCACCTCCCAGCGCAGGTGTTCCGGCACAAAACCGCCGTGGCGCCCATCGACGACCTCTTCGAGGAAAGTCGGGCTGACCGTGTTGATGAAGTGCGCGGCGAAGATGCCGCTGGCCAGCATGTCCACGGGCGCGGACGAACGGGTGGCCTCGTAGCTCGACGGGAACCGCGTGTAGTAGAGGTGCTGCCAGAACTCGGCCGCGTCAATTCCCGTCTCCTCGATTTGCTCGAGCGTGACCTCGCGGGTGTGGATGTTGTGGATCGTCAGGAGGCACGGAATCCCCAGCCGCCGGCCAATGGCCGGGATCAGCCCCGTCATCCAGTCATTGCAATGGATGAGATCGGGATTGACCTTGGGAATGATGTTGTTGATGACTTCCCTCTGAAAAGCCAGGGCGATCTTGAGGCCCTCCTCGTGGTACTGGCCATAAACCTGGTCGCGGTAGTAGAAGATGCGGTCCTGTGCCAGGTGAATCCGGGAATTGGGCAGGACGTTCTTGAATACGCGCAGCTCGTCGCGGATCAGCCGTTGCACGTCCACGTTGACCATGCGGCGGTAGTGGGGCAACGCCACGTGCACGTCGGCGCCGAGCTCGAAGAGCGCGGACACGAGCGCGGCCGACACGTCAGCCAGGCCGCCGGCCTTGGCGCGCAGGCAGTTGGCCATGTTGCCCATCCCTGCGGGAAGGTAGGTGATTTCCGGCGTCACCACGAGAATGCGGGGACTCCGTTTGGCCGGTTCCGTATTGAGAGGGACTTCGGCTTTTCCCGGCCCGGGCCGTTTTTTTGTTCTCATGGCGTTTCTTCTTCTTGCGGTTTTCGTTCCGCGGACGCAATGCCGTTCGCCCAGGTGATGAAACCCGGCATCAGACTCGACCATTCCTGGCCGCGCGGAACCGCGCGAGCGGTGAACCCGTAGCGCCCGGCGCTCTCGCAGACGATCTCGCAGCGGTAGGTCAACGAGCCGTCCTGCCGGCTTTCCGCCAGGTTCATCGTTTTCGTCATGCTCTTCACGATGCGGTTCTCCGAGTCGACTGGGCCGTAGTAGACCTGAACTTCGATCTCGTCGGCCCGCAGCTTGCCGGGCTGGACGCGGGCCGTCGCCTCGAAGCAATCTCCCACGTGCAGCAGCGATACGTCGCGGTTGACGGTCGGGAAGTCCACCTTCACTCCGGCCCACAGCGCCTCCAGGCGCTTGCCGCGCTCGACCAGCTCGCGGAGCGCCGCGCCATGGTTGGCCGTGAGCCGCTCGTAGTCCTCAAGCCCCCGCCGGTAGTAGCGCGTGTTGTACTCGGACACCATCCGTTGGCTGGTGAAAAAGCTCAGCCCCATCCGGATGGCGCCTTTCATCATTTCCGTCCACCGCATGGGCACGTCGCCCTTGGGCCGGTCGTAGAAGAGGGGGACGACCTCGCTCTCCAGGACATTGTATAGCGCCATGGACTCGACGGCGTCCTGACGCTCGTGATCGTCGTACTCCTCGCCATGCCCGATCGCCCAACCGGAGGTCGGCGAGCAGCCTTCGCACCACCACCCGTCCAGCACGCTGACGTTGAGCGCGCCGTTGACGGCGGCCTTCATGCCGGAGGTGCCGCTCGCCTCCTGGGGCCGGCGGGGAGTGTTCAGCCACACGTCCACGCCCTGGACCATGAGGCGGGCCAGGAAGATGTCGTGGTTCTCCAGGAACACGATGCGCTGGCGCAACCGCGAGTCGTTCCGGGCGAACCGAATGATCTGCCGGATCAACTCCTTGCCGAGGTTGTCGGCCGGATGGGCCTTGCCGGCGAACACGATCTGCACGGGCCGCTCCGCATTCGTCAGCAGCGTCTCCAAGCGTTTCGGGTCGCGCAGCAGCAGCGTGGCCCGCTTGTAGCCCGCAAAGCGCCGGGCGAACCCGAGGGTCAACGCGCTGAAGTCCAGCACGTTCCCCGCCTGGGCGATTTCCGCCTGCGGCGCGTGGCAGTTGCGCAGTTGCTCCTCGATCAGTTCGCGGGCCGTCCGAACCAGCCGCGCGCGCCCAGTCTCGTGGGCGTGCCAGAGCTGTTCGTTCGGAATCTGCATGACGTCCTCCAGGACGTTCGCGTTGGCCGAGTTCGCGCGCCATTCCGGCCCAAGGTAGCGGTCAAAGAGGTCAGTGTTGTCGCGCGCGAGCCACGATTGCAGGTGAATCCCGTTCGTGATGTGCCCGATCGGGACTTCGTCCCGCGGCTTGTTCGGCCACAGCTCCTCCCACATCCGGCGCTCCACTTCGCCGTGCAAGGCGCTCACGCCGTTGCTGTGGCAGGAGGTCCGCAGTCCGACAATCGTCATGCAGAGCGCCTCGTTCGCGCCCGCCTCCGGCCGGCGGCCCCACTGGATGATCTCATCGGTCTTGAGATCGAGCACGGGCTCCAGCGCTTGAAGGTGCGGCTTGACGAGGGCAATGTCGAACGACTCGTTGCCCACGGGCACCGCCGTGTGGGTGGTGAACACGTTGGTCCGGCGCGCCAGCTCGAACGCCGCCTCTTTGTCTAGCCCGCGGACTCGGCGCAGGTGGGCCATTCGGGCCAGGCTCATGAACGCCGCATGGCCCTCGTTGATGTGGCAGACGGCGGGATCGTAGCCCAGAGCCGTCAGCGCCTCGAATCCACCGACGCCCAAAAGCAGCTCCTGCCTCAGGCGAATCTGCCGGTCCGGGTGGTAGAGCTGCGCCGTGATCTGGCGGTAGTGCGGGGGGTTCTCCGGAACGTTGGCGTCCAGCATGTACAACGGCGCCGAGCCCACGTCTATCTGCCAGACCTCGGCATGCAGCTTGCCGTCCGGCATGGGCAGCGTGACCGTGATCCGCCGCTTCTTGGCGTCGCGGACGTCCTTCAGCGGGAGGCGATGCGCCTCGTTCTCCGGGTAGCGCTCCTGCTGCCAGCCGTCGCTGGTGATGGACTGCCGCATGTAGCCCTGGCGGTACATGAGCCCGATCCCCACGAGCGGGAGATTGAGGTCGGACGCCGCCTTGAGATGGTCGCCCGCCAGCACGCCCAGGCCGCCTGAATAGAAGTTGAGGCTTTCATGGATGCCGAATTCCAGCGAGAAATATGCGATGCAGCGCGACGGCGTCTTGACCGGCAACCCGTTGCGCAGCCGGAGAACCTCCTGGTCAAAGCGCTCACTGACCTGCTGGACGTGGGCCAGGAAGCCGTCGTCCTCGGCCAGCGCCTCCATGCGCTTCTGAGAGAGCCGGCGGAGAAACTCCACCGGGTTGCGCCCGCTTTGCCGCCAGCCCTGCGGGTCCATCCGGCGGAAAAGCTCGATGGCGTCCACGTTCCAGCACCACCAGAGGTTCTTCGCCAGGGTCTCGAGGAACTCCAGCGCCACGGGAATCGTCGGACTAACGCTGAACACTTGTATCTTCCGCATACAAAACACCGGCATGGTTCAACTGAACCATGCCAAAACACCACATCCCACGAACTCCGCCGGCGCGACCGCTCCCGGAATTCGTCGAGCAGGGTAGAAGACAAGAATTGGCCTGGTTCAGAGTTCAGGGGGTCGCGGTCTTCCTGTCTTCAGGCCGAAAACCATCAACTTCCTCAACCGTGAACCATGCCCCAAAATGCCCCGCCTGCTTAGCACACGCATTCGCAAATATTGTGACGATTTGCAGCGGGTGGCCCGCGACCTTCCAGCCTTCGCAGCCGAAGCGGCTGCTTCGGCGGAGTAAGCCCGGGCGCGGGCAGGCGCCTCCCGAAGGTCGGCGCCCGCATTGGAGAATACGTTACCATATTTACGAGCCAGACCACTTAGCCGACCGGACCTTCGAAAGGTTGAGCCCAGGCGCGTCAAGTGACGGTCAGAACGCTGTTCAAGGACCCCAGCCCGTTCGGCGTCCATTCCGGGCATTCGGGGTCTACGCACCAGACGCCGTCAATCACGAATTTGTACTCATGCCGGCCTTTGGGGAGCATGAGCGTAGTGACGTATGCGCCGCTCTTGTAGGCCAACCGGCTTTTCTTGGGGCTCCACTCGTTGAACGAGCCTGCGACGTAGACCTCGCCGCCCTGGTCGGCCTTGATCGAAAACGCGACTCTTCTTTTCCCTGCCAGTGAGGGAGATGTCATCATGTTGCTCTCCATTCCCCCAGTCTTTTGGGAGTCGGATCATGCCGCAGCCCCGTCATAGGACCGCAAAAAAGCGCCCCAACCTATCACTACCCATCCCGAAATGCAAGGGTTTTGTGCGCGGGTCTGTAACCGGCAGTGACGCGGTGGCAGGGCCGGCAAGGCGCGCCGCGCACATTTGTGCAACTGAG
>JASEHE010000063.1 GCA_030018915.1 Verrucomicrobiota bacterium | reverse complement strand
GCCAATTCCTTCAGGTGCGCGCCCGCTGCGGGCGGGCACCTGAGTAGTTACCTTTTGGGGCGAGATCAACCCAGGCATTGTCGGGAAAATCCGTGGCCGGCGCCTCCGGACCGTCCGCCGCCGGCCTGGCCGCCGCGATTGCTTTCCGCGCCGGCGTTGCCAAAAATAGAACAAGCAGCAGCACGATCGCCGGCCCAGGCGCGCCGCCAAAGAACGCCCCCTGTCGCTTCATGGGCCACCTATTCGAGCGCCACTCTCAGCCAAGGCGTCCAGCGCCTGTTCCGAGACGGCTTTGGAAGGTCAGAGTCTTATGATAGACCGGCGCCGCGCGCATTGTCAACGCTGCCGCAAGAAATGCCCAGTGGATCACGCCAACAGGCAAACTCTCATCCTGCCACACCTTGCAAGGTGTGGCAGGCGCGCTTTCGCTGGCAATGCTCGGAGCGTCGTCCATTCTCCGGCGGGACGGGTAGTGAATAAAGCCGTTCCAGCCGCTTTTCGGATTGCCACGCGCGGTCATTTGAGACTAATTCTTCGGATATGACAAAGGCTCTTCTCGCTCTGGCGGCCGGCGTCCTGCTCCTCGGCAATCCAGGACTTTGTCCGGCCGCCCACGCCGTCTCCGAACCGCCCGAGCCCGACTATGTCGTCGTGGATTCCGGCCACTATCCGACTGACGACGACGCCCGAGCCGCCTGGACGGCCGGCGCCGCCCGCGAGGCGGTGTCCGTTCAAAACGCCGGCCGCCGCAACGTGATCCGGCTTCCCTGGCGCTTTGGTTCCGGCTCCGCCCAGCGCGCGTACTGGGACCGCTCCGTCAACATGGACCTCACCGCTTGCCGCGGGTTGGTCTTTCGGTTCTTCTGCGCCGATCCATCCGCAGTGTCGGCCTTCACCTGCTACTTGCGCAGCGGCGAGGGCTGGTACTCCGCCGCTTTCCAGCCGGACCGCCGCGAGGGCTGGAACACCGTCGCCATTGACAAGTCGGACACGTGGATCGAGGGCCGGCCTGCCGGCTGGCGCCGCATTGACCGCGTCCGCATCGCCGCCTGGCGCGCCGGCAATGGAGACGCCTATGCCTGCCTGGCCGACCTCGGCATCCTCGGAGGCGCGGCGTCGATTCTGGCGATCCGCAACGAATCCGCGAGTTCGGACGCCCTCGGCTCCGCGGTCCGTTCCACCCAGCTCGTGGGCCAGTGCCTGATCAACGCCGGCGTGTCCTTCTCCATGGTCAGCGACCGCGATGTCAACGAGGCGCTTCTCAAGGGCCGGCAAATGGTCATCCTCCCATACAATCCGGAGATGCCCGCCCCGGTTATCGGGCTGCTCGACCGCTTCCTGCGAGCCGGGGGAAAGGCAGTTTCCTTCTACATGCTGCCGCCAGAACTGGAGCCAATCGTCGGTATCCGGCGCGGCAAGCGCGTCCGGCAGAACTACCCGGGCCATTTTTCCTCCATCCGCCCGGACCCGGCCTGCCGGATCGCCGGCTTTCCGGCGTCCGTGGGGCAACAGTCGTGGAATATCGTCGAGGCCTTCCCGCTCGAAGGCCGGGGCAGCGTGGCAGCCTGGTGGCATGACGACAAGGGCCGGAACCTGAACGAGCCGGCGATTGTGGCTACAGACCGCGCGGTCCATATGACGCATGTCGTGATCTCGGACGATCCCGGCGGCAAGCAGACCCTGCTGCTGGCTATGGTCGGGCATTTCCTGCCCGATCTGTGGCAAACAGCGGCCGATCGGGAGATCGCGGCCATCGGCCGGATCGGCGCTTTCTCCCGACCGGGCGAAGCCGAGCAGGCCATCCGTCGCTCGATGGGCCACGACCCTGCCGTTTCCCAGGCGCTCGGCCAGGCCGCCACGTGGCGGACCCGGGTCATGGAATTGGCTGCGGAGCGGCGCTATCCGGAGACGATTCGGGCAGCGGAGCAGGCGCGCCGCCTCCTGCTCCAGGCCTGGTGCGCCACCCAGCCCGTCTCCACCATGCCCGAACATCGCGCCTTTTGGCGCCACAACGCCTTTGGCGTCGAGGGCATGACCTGGGACCAGTCCGTGAAGATTCTGGCCGACAACGGGTTCACCGCCGTCTTCCCAAACATGCTCTGGGCCGGAACGGCCTACTACCCGAGCAAGGTCCTGCCCATCTCCGGCGCTGTCGCCGAGAAGGGCGATCAGATCGCCCTTTGCGCCGCCGCATGCCGGAAATACGGGATCGAATGCCACGTCTGGAAGGTGTGCTGGAACATGGGCGGCCGCGCGGCAAAAGAGTTCACGGAGAAAATGAAGCGCGAAGGCCGCGTGCAGATGACCGCCGAAGGCAAGCCGCTGGACGATTGGCTGTGCCCTTCGCATCCGGACAATCAGGCGTTGGAGGTCAATGCCCTGCTCGAAGTGGCCCGCCAATATGACGTAGCCGGTCTTCACCTCGACTACATCCGCTACCCGGGCCAGGATTCCTGCTTCTGCGCGGGCTGTCGCCGGCGCTTCGAGGAAACGATCGGCCGGAAGGTGAAAAACTGGCCGGCAGACGCGCGCGCCGACGATGCCCTCGCCGCCAAATGGCGGGACTTCCGGCGCGACGTCATCAGTCGCGCGGTGGAATCGGTCAGCCGCGAGGCGCGCAAGGCAAAGCCCGGCATTCGCGTCTCGGCCGCCGTGTTTCCGAACTGGCCCACGGACCGCGACACCGTGGGCCAGGACTGGTCGCTCTGGTGCCGGAAGGGCTGGCTCGACTTTGTCTGCCCCATGAACTACACGCCCAGCCGCGTCGCGTTCGAGAGCATGGCGCGCCGGCAGATCGCCTGGGCCGGCCGGACGCCCCTATACCCGGGGATCGGACTGAGCGCCTGGCGCAATCGCGGAGACATCGAAGAACTGATCGGCCAGATTCGGGTAACGCGCGACCTCAAGACCGGCGGCTTCATGATCTTCGAGTACGGCGATTGGGAGGCCACCCGGCTCGTGCCGCTGTGCGGCAGCGGCATCACACGGAAGAAGACCTCGGACTAGAGCGGATATTTCACGCGCCCTCGCAGCGCCCTCCGTGTCGCGCCAAGCCCGCCAGTAGCCCTCCTCGCGCTCAACTCCAGCAGTTTTGGGGCGCCCAATTCATGTGCTGGCGGGGCAACAATAGTGTGCCGTAGATTTGCTGGATGTGTCTGTAGCTGGTTCCGACGCAAAGCCGGCGACGAGAGAACAAAGTGCGCCGTCTCCGCAAGGGGCTGTCCAACGAGGAACTTGCCGAGAGCTCGGGCAAGATCAAGATCATCGAGGCAATCGAGCGATTCGTGCCCAAGGAGCCGGAATCCGACCTGCTCTTCGAGAAGAAGCCGCACACACTCATTGCGCGCAACACGCGGGCAAACGTGGTGAGGCGCCGCGCCCCGAACAATGCGCTCCGGCGGGCGCCGTCAGATTTTCCCCTCGCGGCTGGCGGCGATGAAGTTCATGCCGAACTCGTCTTCGCCCATGAGAAGCGCGCGGGCGAGCCGGAAAGGCTCGGACTTGGCGTCCAGCGAGTTCAGCGCCTTCACGTTGATCTGGATCGGGTCCACGATGCCGCCGTCCGCGCCGGCCTCGACAGCCATGTAGGCGAAGACCTGGTTGATCAGCTTGCGGTTCGGCATGCCGAACGACACGTTGCTCAGCCCGGCGACGATGTGCGTGTCCTTGCCGAACCGGGCGCGGATCGCCGACACCGCTTCGAGGAAATTCTTGCCGTTGTTGCCGTCCACCGAAATAGGAAACACGAGCGGATCAATATGGATGTCCTTCGGAGCGAACCCGGCCTGGGCGAGCCGGGGCATGAGCCGATCCAGGTTGGCGAGCCGCTCGGCGGTCGTGGCGGGCAGGCCGGTCTCGCCGGCTGCGGACGCGATCGCCACGGCCTTGTGCCGGGCGGCGATCTCCACGGCTTGGGCCCGCTCCAGAGACACGGAATTGGCCATGGGCCGGCCGCGGAATTTGTCGCATGCCTCGAGACCGGCGCGGAGAGTCTCGATGTTCGAGGAATCAATGCTCATGGGGATAGACACGGCCCGCCGCAGGATGTCCACTGTCCACTTCATGAGCCGGACGCGCTCCTGAACGTCGGCGCTGAACTCGTCCACGTTGATGTCCAGGTAAGTGGCGCCTTTTTCCGCCTGTTTCCGGGCCGCCGATTGCAGGTACTCGACGCCAAGGGTCTTGCCGGCGCTATCCCCGTAGTTGCCCTGCCAGATGGCGACCGCGCAGTGCTTGACCTTCCCGGCTTCCCAGTCCGCGCCCTTTGTGAATGCGTCGGGCACCGGCAGCATCCCGGCGGTTTTCCCGGCTTCGAAGGCGATGCCCCATCTGCCACCGCCGAGGTCTTTCACCAAGTTGCCGCCTACCTTGTAGATGCGGGTGCAGTGGATGTTTTCTCCAACAGAGATGAAATTGGATGCCTTCATGCGTAGCAGCCCTTCCATCAAAGATAGCCTGCCTCCCCACGAACACAACAGAAAAAGCTCGTCAAAGATTCTTGACCAACAGCCGGTTCACACCTCACGGTCAGTTCTCGGCCGTTCGCGGGATGCGCAACCGCAATCTGCGCCGCGTGAAGATAGAGGCGAGCGGACTGGTCTCCGTCCGCGCCGTAGATTCGGTCGCCCAGGATCGGGAACCCCGCATGGGCGAGCTGGCAGCGGATTTGGTGCGTGACGCCGGTGAAGATCGTTGCCCGCAGCAGGGTTCGTCCGCCCCGGCATTCCAGCGGCTCGTACTCGGTCACCGCGCGCATGGGCTTCTGCCCGCGCGGCGCCGGCCGATCGCCCAGCACGATCATCCGGTGACCCTTTGTCGGCGACTGGTGAACCAGCATTGACTCGATCCGTCCCGCCTGGCGCGCCTCTCCGCGCACAATGGCCAGATATATCTTGCGCGCCGTCTGTGCCTGGAACTGCTCGCGCAGGTTGGCATAGGCCTTCTCGTTCTTGGCTGCCAGCACCAACCCGCTCGTGTCGGCATCAATCCGGTGAATCACCGCCGGGAGCAGCGGGTCATCGCCGAGGCGCTGCAGTTCCGGATAGCGGCCGATCGCGGCGTTCAGAAGCGTCCCGGTCTCCCGGAAGTCCAGCGGCTGCACCGGCTGGCCCGCCGGCTTGTCGAGCGCCAGGACATCCGCATCCTCATGGATCACGGTGAGCGGGAGTTCCGGTTGAGGCCGGACACACACATCCGCCGCCTCGGCCAGCTCGACCACGCGAATCACGTCGCCCACCTTTGTCTTCGCGCCCTTGCCTGCGGGCCGACCGTTGAGCAGCACCTGCCAGCGCCCGATCGCGTCCAGCACAAGGGCCCGGCTGGACGACGCGCAGCGCCCCAGCACCACGCGGTCCAGCCGCCGGCCGGATTCGGCGGGTTCAACGGTGATATCGTGGGCAGTCAGCATTGAGAAGGTGTCGGGTGTCAGGCGTCAAGTTTCCCGCTTCCAGCTTCCCTCAACATCTCCAGCGCGATCTCGGCCACCTGCTCGGGCGCGATTCCCGAGAGGCAGGGGATGCCCTCGCGACGGCAGGTCCGCGAAAAGCACGGCCGGCACGAGACCGACGCCGTGACTACCCGGTGCTTCGCCCCGTACGGGCCGGTGCGAACTGGATCGGTCGGACCGAATACCACCAACGCCGGCGTTCCCACCGCTGCCGCCATGTGCACCGGCCCCGTGTCGCTCGCCAGGAGCAGATCCATCTCTTCCAGCAAGCCGCCCATCTCGAGCAGCGAGGTCTGCCCCGCCAGGTTCACGGCCCCGCCGTCCAACGCCGCTTCGATCGCCCGGCAATCCGCCGCGCCGGCCGCGTCGCCCAGCAGGAAGATGGAGGCGCCCTTGACTTGCTTCAAACGACGGGCTACCTCGGCGAAACTGCGCGGCGGCCAGTTCTTGCTCGGCCAGCGCGAGGTGGGAAGCAGCGCTACGCGCGGACGCGGGGCGTCCACGGCCTTCGCTGGGAAACTCACCCGGAACTCCGGCGCGATCCGCTCGATCCGGAGGCAGTCAATGAAGTCCATGTTCTCCTCAACCGCGTGCCGGTTCTTGTTGCGCGGCCCGGCGACAGCATCGTAGAGAAGACGCGAGCCTTCCCGGTGAAACGACGGGCCAATCCGCCTCGATCCGCGGGCCAGCCGCGCCACGATCGCGCTGCGCAGCGGGCCCTGCATGTCGAGGATCAGGTCGTAAGTCTCGGCCCGCAGTTCCCTGAGAAACGGGCCGAGATTCGAGAGGACAACGTCGCGCGGGAACGGGATGACGCGCTCGACGTCGGCAAAGCGCCTCGCCAGCTCCACGTATGGGCGGCTGACAATCCAGTGGATCGCCGCGCCGGCCTTCACCTTCAGGTTGTGGACGGCCGGCAGGGCGTGAAACAGATCGCCCAGCGAGCTTGTCTTGACGATCAAAACCTTCATGTCGCGCATCTCCCGCCACGGGATGCCGAATCCGTTACCACTCGGCGCGCGCCCCGTCAAGTTCGCTCGCCGCGCGCGCGCGGCCGGCGCAGCGTGATCATGGCGCGACGCGCCAGGCCGGAGGGGTGGCTATACAATTCGGACATGATGACAAATCCGTGTCCGACACGCTCACCCGCTTCGTGGCAGTCACCGTCGCGCGCGCCTCCTCGTGGCGCGTGGCGCAGACAGGCGCCTGGTGGACCGGCCAGTGGGGTCCTGCGCGGACATCAAGGCCGTGGAAGGCATTCTCTCGTCATGATCGGCAGGCCTTCCATCTTCCGTCTTCCGTCTTCCGTCGTTCCCTTCCTCAATTTCTCCAGGATGGCGCGCGCCAGGACTGGTCCGATCCCTGGGACGCCCGCGATCTCCTCCTCCTCGGCCCACGCCAGACGGCGGACCGATCCGAAGCGCTTGAGCAGGATTTCTTTCTTCCGGTCGCTGATGCCCGGCGCCTCATCCAGCGCGGACTCCCGGATGCGCTTGCTGCGCATGGCGCGGTGGTAGAGCAGCGCGAAGCGATGGGCCTCGTCGCGGAGTTGTTTGAGCACCTTCAGCGCGGCGGACGATTCCGGCAACACGAGTGGCGGCGCGCCGTCCTGCCAGAAGATATGCTCGTACTGCTTGGCAAGGCCGGCGGCCGGGACGCGTGCCAGGCCGAGCGCCTCGAGATCCCGCCGCGCGGCGCGGACCTGCGCGACGCCGCCGTCAATGAGCACGAGGTCGGGCGCCTTCTCCTCCCCCCGCGCGACGTGAAGAAATCGGCGCCGGATCACCTCGGCGATCATGGCCGGGTCGTTGCTGCCCTCGACCGTTCGGATTCGGAAGCGCCGGTAGCGATTGCGTTGCGGCCGTCCGTTCACGAAGCACACCATGCCGGCGACCGCGTGGGTTCCGGAGATGTTCGACGCGTCGTAGGCCTCGATGACGGCCGGAGCGCCGGGCAGCCTGAGCGCGGCCTTCAGTTCTTCCACGCCGGTCCGCGCCTCCTCGCGCCGGGTCTCCGGGGTGGATCCCACCCGCGCCCGCTCCTTGACGGTCTTGTGCAGCGAACGCAGCGTGTCGCGCAGCGCGGCGGCGCGCTCGTAGTCCAGCGACGACGACGCCCGCTCCATGCCGGCCCGAACTTCCTTCAGGTAACCGAGCCTCTCGCCGGCCAGGAACGCGCAGGCTTCCTCCAGCCGCCGATGGTATTCCTCCCGTGTCACTTTGCCGATGCAGGGCGCCGAGCAGTAGCGGACAACGTCGTTGATACAGTGGGCATGGGTCTCGGAATCCGGAACGCGCGGGGCGCACTTGCGCAGGCCCATCCGTTTTTCCACGAAATCGAGTGTGGCTCGGGCCGCGTCGGAAGAGGCGTACGGCCCGAAGTGCCGCGCGCCGTCGTCCCGGCGGATGCGGCACAGATTCATTCGTGGGAACGGGTCTCTCTCCGGCTCGGCGCGCAGGAGGAGGAACCGCTTATCGTCCTTGAACCGAACGTTGAAGAACGGCTTGTAATCCTTGATCAGTCGCCCCTCGGTCAGGATGGCCTCGGCCTCGTTGCGAAGCGCGATAAATTCGAGGTCCGCCACGCTGTTGACCAGCCCGCGGAACTTGGGGTCGCCCCGCGCGAGCGAGGCCGCGCGGAAATAGGAGCGAACCCGCTTGCGGAGCGAGGCCGCCTTGCCGACGTAGACAATCCGGCCGCGGCGGTCCCGCATGAGGTAGCAGCCCGGCTTGTCCGGGATGTCCCGCAGCTTGTTCCTGACCTTGTCGGGCAGGTTCATTCTACCGACATGATCACGTACTGCGCGCGGTCTCCGGTCCGGATGCGCAGCATCACGCGGCCGTTCCGAGTAGTGGTTTTCACGGTTTCGACGAACCCCTCAACCGTCGAGACCCTCCTGCGGCCGACGCTCATGACCAGGCTCCCAGGCGCGATCCCCACGCCGGCCGCCTGGCCGTCCTCGTCAACCGCCGAGACGATGACCCCTTCGCCCATCCGGCAGCCGAATCGGCGGGCCAAGTCGGGGGTCAGGTTCTGCAGTTCCATGCCAAACTTCCCGAACAAGTCCTGCGCCTTGCCCGGAACGGAACCGGCATCACTCAGTTCCTGGGTGGCCAGCAAGATATCCTTCTTCTTACCCTCGCGCACAACGCTGAGCTTGAACCTGGTCCCGGGCGGATTGGACGCCACCATGTTCCGGAATGCCGCGGACGAGATCGCTTTCTCGCCGTTGAGCTCGAGGATGACATCGCCGTGCGTGAGCCCGGCCTTCTCGCCCGCCGAGCCTGGCGCCACGGAATCCACCAGAATCCCGTTCGGCGCGTCGAGGCCGAACTGGGCCGCGATGTCCTTGTCCACGTCCCGAATCGTGATGCCGATGTGGCCGCGGACCACCTTGCCGCTCTTCAGGAGCTGGTCCTTGATGGAAGCGGCCATGTTGATGGGAATTGCGAAGCCGATGCCCATGTAGCCGCCGCTCTGGCTGAAGATAGCCGTGTTGATGCCGATCGCCTTTCCCTCGATGTTCAGCAGCGGGCCGCCCGAGTTTCCCGGGTTGATCGCCGCGTCGGTCTGGATGAAATCCTCGTATTCCGTGATCCCGATGTTGCTGCGGCCTTTGGCGCTCACGACGCCAACGGTCAGTGTCTCGGCGAGGCCGAACGGCGTGCCGACGGCAATCACCCACTCGCCCACCTCAAGAGCCGCCGAATCGCCCAGTTCCACGTATGGGAAATCATTGCCCTCGATCTTGATCACCGCGACTTCCGATCTCGAGTCCGATCCGACGCGCTTTGCGTTGAATTCCCGGCCGTCATGCGTCTTCACGCGAATCTTATCGGCGTCGCCAACCACGTGGTTGTTGGTGAGAATGTAGCCGTCCCTGGAGATGAGGAAGCCTGACCCCTGCCCCACTACCTGGCGGAACTGGCGCGGCGCCCACGAACGATCCCGCCGGCCGAAGAAGCGCTCGAAAAATTCGTCCCCAAAAAAATTGAACGGATCGTTGTGGGGGCCGCGATACATGCCGCCGGCTTCCACGTTCTTCTCGACCGTGATGAACACCACGGCTGGCACGGCTTTCATGGCCACTCCGGAAAACGCCCTGCTGGTTTTCTTGAGGAGCTCGATTTCCTTGGAATCGGCGGCCGCAGCAGCAGACGCGCCGGCCGCCGGCAGCAGGCCGCAAACCACACCTGCCATCACCGCCACGCAGCGCAGTTTTCTGTTTGTCATGCCGCATTCCTCCTTGCCAAGCCCAAATGTCCGTTGAACGAACCCTCGGGAAATCCTAGCCGCGCCCACCCCAGCCTTCAATACCAAAATGCGAAACGCTACAGCGTGTGAATCAGGAGTCCCGACCTCGGTTTCGGCTCGAACCATGTGCTTTTCGGCGGCATGAGCCGACCGGAATCGCACACGTTCATTACCTGCTCGACCGTCACCGGGAACATCGAAAACGCCACGGCGGCTCGGCCGGAATCAACCCGCTTCGCCAACTCCGCTGGGCCGCGAATTCCGCCCACGAACTCGATCCGCTTGTCCCGGCGCGGGTCCGCTATGCCCAGCGCCGGTTTCAACAAATTGTCTTGCAGGTAGCTCACATCCAGGTCCGCCACGGGATCGGCGCCGGGCACAGGACTCCAACTCAGTCCGCGCCACTTCCCGGCGAGATACATGCTGACCCGGCGCGGCTTCTTCGGCGCCGGCTCGGCCTGGGCCGACACCTTGAACTTGCCCTTGAGCGCGGCCAGGAACTGTTCCGGCGTCTTTCCGTTCAGACCCTCGACGCAGCGATTGTACGGCATGACCAGGAGCTGGCTTTGCGGAAAGAGCGTGACCATGAACCGGTTGTACTCCTCGTCCCCCGTGTGTTTCGGGTTGGCCGCGCGCCGCTCGGCCCCGACCCGCGCGGACGCGGCGGCGCGGTGATGCCCGTCGGCGATGTAGGCGGTCGGCACGGACTGAAACGCCTTCTCGACCCTAGCCGAATCCGGCATGCGCCACACGGTGTGAACGACGCCGTCCGCTGCGGCGAAGTCCAGCATAGGCGCTCCTTTTTCGGCCTCGGCCGCGAGCGCGTCGGTCTCGGCCCGGTCCCGGTAGGCCAGGATCAGCGGTTCGGTATTGGCGTTCGTGGCAAGGATGTGCTGCTTGCGGTCGTCTTCCTTGTCCGGCCGTGTTTTCTCGTGCTTGCGGATCACGTTCTGCTCGTAGTCCTCGATATGAACGCATGCCATGATCCCGCGCCGGACGCGCCGCCCCATCTTGAGCCGGCATAGGTAGAAGTTCGGCTTGTCCTCGCGCAGGAGCCAGCCCTGCTTCCGGAACGCGGCGAAATTTTCCGCCGCTTTCCGGTGCGACGCGTCGGAATGCGGGTCCGCGCCGGCGGGCAGGTCAATTTCCGGACGCACCACGCGCAGGTAGCTCTGGGGCTTGCCCTCGGCCAGCGCGCGCGCCTCGTCGGTCGTCACGGTGTCGTACGGAACGCACGCCAGCTCGGCGGCGATTTCCGCTGGCGGTCTCAAGGCCTGGAACGGATGAACTCGCATGCGCGCCTCCTTGTGGAACGTTCACGGCATCTGACGCGGCTTGAGTCTTGAGTATTCCATGGCGAACATGGTTGACGCGCGATATTTATCACCTGAATCTTGCACGGACTTCCCCTTTTGAGGGACTTTTCACTCCATCTCACAC
>JASEHE010000062.1 GCA_030018915.1 Verrucomicrobiota bacterium | reverse complement strand
CAATTCAGGAGCCTTATGCCTCAACCGATTTTACAGGAGAATACGGACTTGACCCGCGGAATTCAAGCAGTTCCTGTCGATTGCGAAAGGCTCATGCGGCGAACTGCGATCGCAACTCTACGCGGCACTGGACGTGGGCTATATCACCCCGGAAGTCTTCAGCAGCCACTACGCGGAGGTGTCTGACGCTGGGCGTGTCATTGGCGCGCTACGGGCGGCCGCGGAGAGGAAATGTCGAGCGGGCTATGCGTCCGAATGACTCAGCACTCAGCACCTAGCACCCAGCACCCAACACTCATCAATACGAGGTCGGTCATGGCGAGAACAGCGGTAAAGACTGAACACGGGCCGCAGGCGGTTTCGAAACGGGCGGCTTCGCAGAAGATCGTCGCCGCGGCGGCCGACGTCCACTCCGACATCGTGAAGAAGAGCCGCAAGCCCTCGATGCGCTTCCCGATCCGGTCTCTCGCGAACGTCAAGTACGACGTGAAGCGCGGGCATTTCGAGATTCTTGGGAAGATGTCCACGCGCACATTGTCGTACAACACGGTCAAGACATTTGCCCAGTCCATGCGGCTGCTGGCGACGACCAAGAACGACCTCCTGGACCAGGACGACATCGCGGGCAAGCGCGAAATTTACTACAACAGCAAAAGCTGGGGCGAGTGCCGGTTCAACGAGCAGCCGGAAAGCGACGCGCTGCTCGACGACATCGAGGCTATGCTGGCGATCAACCGCGAGCAACTCGGCTACATTCCGGAGGAGCGCGGCGGCGAGGTGTGCGGGCCGGTGCTGGTGATTGACCAGGACCCCGGGACGGGCAAGGACATCAAAATTGACTGTACGAAGCTCGGCACCGGCGCATGGAGCATTCCGTCCCGCGTGGAATATCTCCGGTTCAAGAGCGGCGCGAAGTTCATCCTCGTGATCGAAACGGCGTCGCTGTTCCAGCGGCTCGTGCACCATCGCTACTACGAGAAGGCCGGCTGCGTGCTCGTCTCAATGAGCGGCGTGCCGACGCGCGCCTGCCGGCGGTTCATTCGCAGGCTCGCGGACGACCAGGGCCTGCCCGTGCTGGCCTTCACCGACGGCGATCCGTACGGCTACTGCAACATCTACCGGACGCTGAAGGCAGGCTCGGGCCAGGCCGCGCACATCAACCGCTACTTCTGCGTGCCGCAGGCCCACTACCTGGGTGTGACGCCGGACGACATCCACACCTACAAGCTGGAGGACGCGACGCACCCGCTCGAGGAGCAGGACATCAAGCGGGCGCGGGACGCGCTCCGGAACGACCCGTTCGTGAGACACCACAAGGAGTGGCAGCAAGCCCTGGAGCAGATGATCGCGATGGGCGCGCGCGTCGAGCAGCAGGCATTCGCCAAGCACGGCTTGAACTTCGTCCTCGATAAGTACCTGCCCGACAAGCTAAAGAGGCGGACGTTCCCGCCATAGGGCGAGAGGGGATGAGCGCGACCCTGACCTTGCGGACCGTCCGCCTCCAAGTTCTTTCACTGCCCGGCCTTGAGCCGACGAACGGCGTCGCGCTTCAGTGCGGCGCGGCCTTGACAGCGGTCGTCGCCGTCTTGTGCCGGGTCTGATCGAGGTCGCGCTTGGCCATGGCGAGTCTCTCGGCGAAGAGACTCCGATTGAAGGCCGAGGTCCATTTCCGGATGATGATCCAGCCGGTGAACCGCATGAGGTTGTTCCGCCAGGTCCGGTACCAGCGGCGCCAGCCGCTACGGATGTTGTGCAGCGAGAAGATGACGGTCGGGAAGACCAGCACGTGCCACCCGATGGCGAACATGTGCCGGAAGCGGTAGAACCGGCCCATGATCTTGCGGGAGGACTCCTGCATCTGTTCGGGTGTCAGGGGCGCGTCGGGCTCGAACACCGGGAAGTTGCCGTCGTAGTACTCCCACCCGATCCGGCTGCGCGGATAAATCCGGTCCTGGCGGGTCAGCCGGTCGGTCATTTCCGTGCCGGGCAGCGGGACGGGGAGCAGAATCTGGACCGTATCAATCCGCGCCTGCCGGATGAACCGGCGGAAGTGGCGGACCCGTTCCCGGGCCGGCATCGTCCAGGCGACGCCATCGGGCATGGGATAGCCGAAGATGAACATCCCGTGCACAAGAAAGCCGATTCGGCGAAACAGCCGGGTCATTTCGACCATGTGCTCGGGCCGCACTTTCTTGTTCATGGCCTCCAGTTCCTCGGGAATGGGCGACTCGAACCCGATGGCCACCGTGTTGACTCCGGCCTCGCGCATGGCGCGCAGGAGCTGCTCGTCGCGGGCCCTGTCGAGGCGAATCTGAACGGTGAGGTCGAAACGCGCGCGGACCTGCCGCTGATAGTCGCGGATGAGCGTGCAGAAACGCAGGGCCTCCTCGCGGTTCTGCCCGAAGAGATCGTCAACAATAAAGAAATGGCGGGCATGGCGGCGCTCGAACTGCGCCACGATCTGCTCCACCGCATATTCGGGCGGCGGGCGGCGGACTTTGCCCTTTACGGTGCAGAACTCGCAATCCATGCCGCAGCCGCGGACCCAGCCGACCGGGTGCAGCGAGACGCGGGCATGGCGGACCAACGAGAAATCCGGGACCGGGAGCGGGGAGAAGTCGGTGATCGGTTCGCGGGCGGGCGTCCGGACAATCTGCCCGTCGCGTCGGAACACGATGCCGGCGACGGAGCCGGGGTCTCGCTTGTCCCGGATCGCCGGGAGGAGCTCCCGGATCGTCATCTCGCCCTCGCCGAGCACGAGGAAGTCAACCCCGTGATCGAGGGCCTCGGGGATGTTGTCGCCGATGAAGTGTTGTCCGCCGGCGACGATCGGCAGGCCCTGGCGCTTGAAGCGGGCGGCCAGTTCGTAGAGGCGGAGAATCGTGCTGCTGAGTCCGCCGTAGAGGCCGATGACGTCGGCCGGCCGGTTGCGCTGGATGGCGTCGTGGTCCACCCGGCCGGTGGCGTCGCGGGGACCGTGGCGGTCGTAGTTGTTCTCGTCAATAATTTCGGCGTCCCATCCCTCCATCTTGTTGACCACGGATGCAATGCTGACTGGGCCGAGGGCCGTGGTGATTCGCGCGATAGCCGAGTAGATGTTGAAGGCGGGAAAAGCGGGGATGATGACGCGGAAGAGGCGTCGCGGCTTTTCCGGACGGTTTGGGCGGTCGTCCATGCTTGATGTCCCGTATGCAAGGCGGGGCGCGCGCGCCAGCGTCCCGGCGAACCGCCGTCACCGTCGCCTGATGAATCTAGTAGAGCAGATTGAGGCCGCGGGTTCAAGCGGAACATTCGCCGCTTTTCGCGCCGAAGCCCAAAGAAAGACAGTTTGCCACGTTGACTGAGCCAAAGATGATGTTGACATTCCGTCGCCTCCCAGCCACGATGAGCCGTTGGCGAACCATCCGGAATCGCAGAGCAATGCCTTCCAAAATACCACGCGGCCATGAGGAGTTCGACGCATAACTATTTGCTTTCCGCGGTGTTGGCGACAGTTGCCGGGGCGGTTCTGGCCGTTGCCGGCGTGATCGTCTGTTCCAAGTGCGGTCACGAGGCGAGCTCAAATGCGACCGCCTGCGGGCACTGTAAGGCGGAGCTCAAGCCGGCCCCGCCGGATGGAGGAGGCGCAACCCCAGGTGGCGGCCCCGCGCCGCCGGCGCGGGTCGGGCATACGTTCCTGTCGTCGGGCAAGCTGGAGTTCCTGGATTCCGCCGTGGTCACCAACGAAGTGAGGATCGGGCAGGAGTATTTCCGCAGGGGTCAATCGGCGCCGGCGCGGCTCTTTTTCATCAATGCCGCGGCGCTGTGCTGGCTGACCCGACCGGATGGGAGCAGCGAAGTCGGCGAACGGATCATGCGCCTGGCCGCGCAATCGGCGGCGCAGGGGCGTCTGGTCGAGAAGGAATGCCCGGTGTGCGGCGGCTCCGGCAAGATGAAAATGAAGGCGCTCTCGCTCAAGGGCGAGGTTTTCTCCGTGGATGTTGCGGGCAAACTCTGCCCGCGTTGCTCGGGGACAAAGATCATCCGAGTGCCCGGAACGGCGCGGGACTGGGCGGATCGGATGTCCAAGGCCGCCGAGGTGTTCGCTCAGGCGCAGAAGAGCCGGGGCTTTGCGCGAGTGGGCGACGCATGGGCGCCCGGAGAACTCGAAGGCAAGTTTTCGATCGAGCAGACGGCGAACGTGACAAAGGCGGCGGCCGGCCCCTGTCCCGCGTGCGCCGGGCTGGGTAGGATTGACTGCGAGGATTGCGCCGGACTTGGGGAACTCAAGTGCGCGAACAAGGACTGCCAGTTCGGGCAGGTCGGCGTGATGGCGGGCGGGAAGCTGAGCGATCACAAGATAATCCGGACCGAGGATTGCCCTGTGTGCCGAGGCAAGGGGGTCGTAACGTGCGGACCCTGCAAAGGGGAGGGCGCGCAACCGTGCGTGAAGTGCGCGGGCACGGGCGAGCGGGCGGCCTGCAACAAGTGCGGCGGCGAGGGCGCCAGGGAGTGCAGACGCTGCCGCGGAAAGGGAACCGTCAAGGACGCTCCTTGCGCGGCCTGCGGCGGCGAGAAGATCGAACTCTGCCCCTCGTGCGGCGGCAACGGAAAGAGGCGGTAGACCGGCTCATGCAAATCACGGGCTTCGAGATGCTTGAGAAACTCGGCGAAGGCGGGATGGCCACCGTCTGGAAGGCGCGTCAGGTGTCCCTTGACCGCATCGTGGCCATCAAGATTCTATCCTCCCGGCTGGCGCCGGCCGCCAAGGACATCGAGATGTTCCGGCGAGAAGCCCAGGCGGCGGCCAAGCTGAAGCACCCGGGCATCGTCCAGGTCTATGACGCGAGCATGGAGAAGGGGCGCTACTATTTCGTCATGGAGTTCGTGGCGGGTTACACCGTGGGCGACTGGATGAGGCGAGCCGGCGTGCTGCCGGAAAAGGACGCCCTGCTGGTAGCCGAATGCGTGGCCGACGCCATGGAGTACGCATGGGAGCGGGAGCGCATCATCCACTGCGACATCAAGCCGGACAACGTCATGGTTGACTCGGACGGCGCCGTGAAAGTGGCGGACCTCGGCCTGGCGCGGACGCTGAACGCGATGAGCATAAGCAGCCGGCCGGCGCATCGCGACGTCATGGGAACGCCTGCGTACATGTCGCCCGAACAGGCCCGCGGAAGCTCGAATCTCGACAGTCGGACGGACATCTATTCGCTGGGCGCCATGTTGTACCAGTTGGTAACGGGGAAGATGCTCTTCGAAGGGTCCTCCGATACGGACACCATCCAGTTGCAGATCGCCAAGAGCGTCAACGATCCGCTGGAGATGAACCCCAAGCTTTCAAAGCCAGTCTGCTATCTGATCGAGAAAATGCTGGCCAAGGACGCCGGGCATCGCCAAAAGGACTGGTCCGCCGCGCGGGCGGACATCGTCCGGGTGAAGCGCAAGCAGATGCCAGCCGACATTCTTCCAGAGGATGGGCTGAGCACGGCGCGGCGGAGCCAGCGGCGGGCGAGCGTCAAGATGGAGCCGTGGCGCCCCGCCGCGCCGGACGAAAAGAGCCGGGCCGGCCCCTGGGCGCGCATCGGCATCGTGGCTGGGGCGGCTGCGGTCGTCGTGCTTGTGTCGTGGCTGGCGACTCGACGGCTTCCGTCCAATCGCGTTGCCGCGCCTGCTCTGCTGTTGCCCGCGCTCGTTCCGAGACCGGCGGCTGTGCCGGCGCCGGTAGCCGCGGAAGAATCGGCGGAGGATCAGCGGGCCAAGGTGATGTTCGAGCTCGCCCGGCAGTGGGCCCTGGACAATCCGGAGAAGTTGGATGAGGCGATCGAGCAATTCAATCGGGTGATCGCACAGATTCGAAATACCCCCTATGCGGCTCAGGCGGAAGCCGAAATGAGGAGGCTTTCCGATCTCTGGGACGGAAAAACGCGGGAGGTCATCGAGAAGCTGAAGAGCGAGACCGAGGAACTGCGCCGGGCGCGGGATTACGCCAAAGCGGCCGAGGTTTTCGAGAACTATCAGGGGCCGTACGCTTCCCTGACGGCATCCAAGCGGGCGTCCATTGCCGGGCAACTGCGGAACGACCGGACCAAGGTCGAGGAGGTCCGAGAGAAGGAAAAACAGACGGCCGAGCAGAAACTGGCAAAGACGCTGGACGAGGCGGTGGCGCAACTGGTCAAAGCTGGTATCCCGGCCGCCATGAGCGCGATCGCCAAGGCGATGAGCGACGAGGAGTTGGCCGAAAAGAGAGCGAAACTGCGGATCGTCGAACGGGTCTTGAAAGAGGCCGACTCCGCGGCCAAGCGGATTCCAGAGTCGTTCAACGCGCAGAAGGGCCGCGAGACTACCGTCGAACTGAAGACGAGGAAGGTAACGCTGGTCGTGACCGGCGTGTCTGAGGGCAAGGTGAGCGGGCAGCAGACAATGCTTTCCGCCAAGGTCCCGACAACGTTCGACCTCGCCGAACTGAGTCCCCGCGAGAAGCTGGTTCGGTTGGGCTCGGAGGACGCTCCGGGTGTGCCTCTGGTGAAAGGGCTGATCGCACTGGAGTTCAAGGCCTACCCGCAGGCCCGTAAGTGCTTCGGGAAGGTCGCTCCCATCCTGTCTGCCCGGCTGACGGCTTGTGTCGGGAAGGAGGAGTCCGATCTATCCGCCGGCGAGGCGGAAGCGGCTCTGTCGCGGCTCATGCAGTCGTTTGGGCTTCCCGGCGGCAAGTTCGACGCAGGGATATGGCTGGAAGCGATTCGGGCGAAGACGATCACGCCGGAGGAATCGAGACGACTCGCGGACGCCGTCCTGAAATACCGGGCCACGCGCGGAGAATGCGAGTTTGCCAATGCGGCGGACGACATCCTCGTTGCGCTGGAGAAGCTGGCGGAGTCGGCCGGGAAGCCGGGGGCGAACCGTCCGGCCGACAGCTTTCAGCCGCTGCTGGATTCCGCGCCGCTCAGGATGCTGAAACCCGAAGAAGTGGAGGGAAAGAACGCGGCCGTCATCCGGAAGTTCATGAGCCGGAACCTTCGCATGGCGAAGACGGACATCCAGCTCTTTGCCGACGACGAGGGCGTTGTCCGACGGGTGCAGATCGCTTCGCCTGGACTGGAAGACGTGACGCCGGCGGCGGAATGGAAGGAGCTGCGCGAGCTGTATGCCGGCGCCCTGCCGTTCCACAACCGGTTCCACGGCGAACCGATCGCGGAGCTGTCCGGCGTCGCGGGCCTGCGCGGCGCGCGGATCGAAGCCCTCTCGCTGTGCCAGACCTCGGTCAAGGACCTTGCCTCGCTGAAGGGGCTGCCGCTGAAGGAGCTGTACCTGCGCAACACGCCGGTGGCGGATGTCGCCCCCCTGAAAGGGATGAGCAGCCTGCAGATTCTGGACCTGCACAGCACGAAGGTCAAGGACCTGAGCCCGCTCAGGGGAATGCGGTTTCACGAACTGAACCTCAGCGCCTGCAAAATTTTCGATTACAGCTCCTTAAAAGGAATGGCCATCCGCAATCTCAACCTGAGCCGGACGCAGTTCAAGGACGATTCTATCTTCACCAAGACCATGCCGGTGAAGATTCTCAACATCGCGGAGACGAAGGTTCGCGACTTCAACTTTCTGGCGGACCTGCCGCTGGAGAACCTGGACGTCAGCCAGACGCAGATCAAGGACATCTCCATGCTGGCAGGCAAGGATATGAACTGGCTCAACCTGAACCATACGGCGGTGACGGATATCGGGGTGTTGAAGGAGATGATGACGCTGAGGGGCTTGTTGCTGGAGAAGACGCTGGTAAAGGATTTCTCGCCGCTGGAGGGCCTGGAACTTCACCACTTGAACGTGGCCGACACGCGCATCCAGGATTTGTCGGCGCTGGAGGGCATGCCGCTGCGGCGCCTGGATATGTCGCGAACGAGCGTGGGCGATCTGATGCCGTTGCGCGGGATGGAGCTGCGCTGGTTGAACATCGGCCAGACGGACGCGCGGGATTTGGCCGCCCTGCGGGGCATGCCGCTCCACTATCTCAACTGCCGGCAGATCAAGACCCGCGATCTCTCGCCGCTCATCGGCATGAACCTTCGCAACATCGAGCTGGACAACCCGGAAGCGGCTCAGAACGTGCTGCGAACCATGCCGCAATTGGAGTGGGTGAACGGGCGGAACATTCGGGAATAGGCGGGCAGACGACCACCAATTACACATGCTCTCAGTAAAGACAGTCGAATGGGTCCCTGACACGCCCGGCCGGCTTCTGCCAGGACGCGTCCGAATCCTCGACCAGACCCTGCTTCCTGACAACATCCGCTTTATCGAGACCAGCGATATCGAGGTCGTCTGGAGGGCCATCCGCACCGTCCAGGTGCGCGGCGCCCCAGCCATCGGCGTGGCGGCAGCCATGGGCGTCGCTGCCGCTGCCCAGCGGCTGGACGCGCCGTCCGCCACCGCGCTGGTGTCTAAGGTCGCTGAATTGGCCGGCTACTTGGCCACGGCTCGGCCCACAGCCGTTAACCTCTTCTGGGCGCTCGATCGCATGAAGCGCGCGGCCGCCCGGCATGCTGCCTGTCTCCCGGCGGAGATCAAGGAAACCCTTGTCCGGGAAGCCATCCGCATCCGCGACGAAGACGCCGCCATGTGCCGCGCCATTGGCGAACACGGTGTTGCGCTGCTCCACGACGGGGATACGATTCTGACCCACTGCAACGCCGGCGCGCTGGCCACCGCCGAATTCGGCACGGCGCTTGCCCCGGTCTACGTCGCCATGGAACGCGGCTGGACGATCCGCGTGTTCGCGGACGAAACCCGCCCGCTGCTCCAGGGCGCCAGGCTCACCGCATGGGAGCTGGGCCAGGCCGGAGCGGACGTCACGCTGATCTGCGACAATGTGGCCGCCCAGGTTATGAAGGAGAGCCGAATTCAAGCCGTTCTCGTGGGCGCCGACCGCATCGCGGCCAACGGCGACACCGCCAACAAGATCGGAACCTACGGCGTCGCCGTTCTGGCCAAGGCGCACGGGATTCCCTTCTATGTCCTGGCCCCCTCGAGTTCGTTCGACTTCTCCATGCCGACCGGCGCGACGATTCCGATCGAGGAGCGGGGCGCCGAGGAAGTCACCAGCGGATTCGGAAAGCGCATTGCGCCAAGGGAAGTGAAAGTCTATTCCCCCGCGTTCGACGTTACCCCGGCAGACCTGATCGCCGCCATCGTTTGCGAAAAAGGCATCGCGAAGCCGGACTACCGCCTATCCCTCCAACGCCCCGCCGGCGGCCAGGCGCTGCCGGCCGAGTGACCAAACACCGATTGCAGATTGCCGATTTGCGATTGCCAATTGCCGACCACCGATAACCGACTGTTCGCATGCCTCGAACCTAGACGACTCCCTGGTCGAGCATGGCGTCGGCGACCTTGACGAAGCCGGCGATGTTGGCCCCCATGACGTAGTTGCCGGACTGCCCCCATTGCTCGGCCGTGACGCGGCACTGGCGGTGAATTTCGATCATAATGTCACGGAGGCGGCGGTCAACCTCCTCGCGGGGCCAGGGCAGGCGCATGGCGTTCTGAGCCATCTCCAGGCCGGAAATGGCCACGCCGCCGGCGTTGGCCGCTTTGCCGGGGCCGTAGAGGATTCGTTTCGACACGAACAGATGGACAGCCTGTGGATCCGAGGGCATATTGGCGCCTTCACTGACCAGGATACAGCCGTTCTTGAGCAGCGTGGCGGCATCGGCCCCAGAGATTTCGTTCTCCGTGGCGCAGGGAAAAGCGCAGTCGCAGGGAATATCCCAGGGGCGCTTTCCTTCGCGGTAGTCGGCATTGTGCCGGGCGGCGTATTCCTTGATGCGGCCGCGGCGGACGTTCTTGAGGTCCATGACGAACTTGAGCTTCGCCTCCGTAATGCCGTCCTCGTCGTAGATTGTGCCGTGGGAGTCGGAGAGGCTGACGACCTTGGCGCCGAGCTGGTTGAGCTTCTCCACCGTGTATTGAGCGACGTTCCCGGAACCGGAGACCGCGCAGACCTTGCCGGCAAGGCTTTCGCCGCAGGTCTTGAGCATCTCCTCCGCAAAATAGATGCAGCCGTAGCCGGCGGCTTCGGGCCGGATAAGCGAGCCGCCCCACTTGAGCTTCTTGCCGGTGAGCGCACCCGTGAACTCGTTGGCGATGCGCTTGTATTGGCCGAACAGGTAGCCGATCTCCCGGCCGCCCACGCCGATATCACCGGCTGGCACGTCGCAGTCCGCGCCGATGTGACGGCACAGTTCGGTCATGAACGACTGGCAGAAGTGCATAATCTCGCCGTCGGACTTGCCCTTGGGATCGAAATCCGAGCCGCCTTTGCCGCCGCCCATGGGTAGAGTGGTGAGCGAGTTCTTGAAGACCTGCTCGAAGCCGAGGAACTTGATGATGCCGAGATAAACGGATGGGTGGAAACGGAGTCCGCCTTTGTAGGGGCCGATGGCGCTGTTGAATTGCACGCGGAACCCGCGGTTGACCTGAACTCCGCCGCTGTCGTCCACCCAAGGCACACGGAACAGCACAACCCGTTCGGGTTCGACAATGCGTTCGAGGATGCGGCCCTCCTGGTAGACCTTGTTGGCCTCGATCACCGGACGGACGGATTCCATGACTTCCGCGACGGCCTGCAGGAACTCTTTTTCGCCGGGATTCCGCCGTTTGACGATTTCCAGGACTTCTTCGATGGCTCCCATGTTGCGCCTCGATGCGTTGCTGGTTCAGGACCGGGACAATAGTAGCAGATTGAGGGGACGAGTTCAAAATGAAATCGGGCCGTAACCCCTCAGAAGCTGTGAAAAAATCGCGGACGCCGAGGCCGGGGTCCCTCCCGACCCCGAATTTGTTGGCAATTGGGAGGGTCCGCGGCCTCGCGGACCGCCCCAGACCAATTCTTTCACAGCTTCTCACCCGCCGCAGGTGAGCCGTAGTGGCGCAGGCGATTGTTAGCCCTTCTTCATTTCCCGGATTTTCTTCTGTTGTCTTCCTTGCAAAGCATTCGGTAGTTGGCCGCGTTGGTTTTCCCGCCCTTGTGCCAGGGCTTGATGTGATCGCCTTCCATTTCGCCCAACTGAAACTTCTTCTTGCACTTGACGCAGATTTCCTTTTGCCTCTCGTAAGCTGCCCGCTTCATGTTGTCGGAGAACGCGCGGATGTTCAGATGTCTTTCATCCCCATCCAACACATACGGGTAGATTCCCGATTTCCGCTCCACATCGTCGTCCATCATCAGCTTGGCAACCTGCTTCTCCAGCTTGTCAGTATCAAGCTTTTTGTCCTTGAACTGATTGTAGAGAGATCCCCAATCCACCCCCTTCATCTCTCGCCGATACTCCGGGAACGTCGCTTTCACCCAGCCGATCGCCTTCTGAAAGTACTGCCATAACGGCGTTGCATTCTTGTCGTGCTGGCGCTTCGACATGAAATCTTCGATCTTCCCCTCCGAGCGCCATGAGATTGCTGTTTCTAAATATTCCTGCCGGATCGGGCTGCCCCGCAGATAATCGCTCGCCAGCCCATAGGCCGCGCAACCCGTCTTGCTGAAATACCGCTTGGCGTCGGCTGTCCACGTCCCTACATAGGTCAAGTCCGGATTTTCCTGTAAAAGCTGATAGGGCATAATCTCCACGAATGG
>JASEHE010000061.1 GCA_030018915.1 Verrucomicrobiota bacterium | reverse complement strand
GGCCGGCTCGGAATCCGGCGCGGCGGCGGGAGCGGGGGCCGGCGCCGGGTCGGGCGCCCCCCGTGGGGTGATGGATTTCGCGGACAAGGCATTGAGTGCCATAGGCAGCGTGTATTTCAGCGCCACCCCGATGATGACGACAAACAGCGCGATCAGGAGCACAACTTGCTTCTTCTTCCGAGCGTGGGCGGCCTTTTTCCCGCCGCCGGCCAACGATGGCGCGTCTTCTTCCTCGGAAGAAGCGGCGGACAGCGCCGCTTCGATGGAGACCGACGGGAGCGGGGGCGGAACAGACGGGAGGTGAGGGGGACGCTGGGCCGGCGGATAGTCGGCCTTCAGCCCTTCTCCGCCCAGCTCCTTTTGCTGTCGTTTCAGCGCTTCCTGTATCAGACTCATGAACCGGGCCCTCTCAGTTGTTCAATGGCGTTCTTTGCGCAGCGGGCATCAATGTCGCGCGTCTCGGACACGTACCCGGCCAGCAGGGCGTTGTCGCACACCGCGTTGATGAGGCGCGGACAGCCTTTTGAATACCGGTGGATTTTCCGAACGGCCGCCGCATCGAAGGCAATCCGCCCGTCCGAACCGGCAATCTTCAGGCGGTGATTAATATACCGCATCGTTTCTTCCCGGGTCAATGGCGGGATGTAGTAGCGCACCGTAATACGTTGACGGAGCTGCCGCAGGTCCGGGCGATTCAAGCGTTCGTGAAGTTCCGGTTGCCCGCACAGAATCATTTGGATCAGCTTGTGCTGGTCCGTCTCGAGATTCGACAGGAGTCGGACCTGCTCCATGACGGCGGGGGACAGGTCCTGGGCCTCGTCAATGAACAGAGCCACGTTGTTGCCGATCCGGTTCTGTTCCAGGAGGAAGTCGTTGAGAGTTTCGACGTAGGACAGGCGATCCCGCCTGGTTACCTGGAGGCCGAAGTCGTTGAGCATGGCGCGCATGAGCTGAGTCTCGGACATGCAGGGGTTGAGCAACAGAGCGGTTGCCACTTCGCTGCCCAGGCCGGCCAGAACGGCCCGGCAGAGGGTTGTCTTTCCCGATCCGACGTCGCCCGTGAGCTCGATGAAGCCCTTGCGGTTTTTGATCCCGTACATGATGTGTTCGAAAGCCTCCCGATGATGGCGGGTCCAGTGCAGGAAGCGGGGATCCGGCGTAATGTTGAATGGAGATTCGCGTAAGTTATAGAATTTCAGGTACATACTTCCGCATCAATGGTGGAACCCGTGCTGATGTTCCGATCCCGTATGAACCGGCTCGGTCGAGCCGTTGGGCGCCCGGTGGCAGGCGCCGCAGTCCTTGTCTTTCTTACGCAGCATGGCCTTCCATCGCGCGGAGGCCTTTACCCCCGGTTCCTTGCCGTCCTCCAGTGTCCGAATCCGGTCCCAGACATCGGATCGGGTCGGGAACATCTTGAGAATCTCGCGCCAGGCCTCCAGCGCCCGGGGAATTTGTCCGTCGTTCTCGTGAAGCAGGGCGCGGTAGGTCAGGAGCACCTCCCTGTCCAGCAGGGCCTGATGGGCCTTGGGATTCCGGCTGCCGGGCCAGAGACGCAGCCCGGCGTCGAGGAAGCGCCGAGCCTCTTCCAGGTTACCTTCTTTCAGCGAGAGAATGCCCAGCTCGGTTTGAATCTCATGGCTGCGCGGGTTCCGTGCCTGTCCGTGTAGGAGGACCTTGCGGGCCTCGTTCGGGCGGCCGATATGGGGACCGGCGAGCCAGTAGGAGGCGATCAGGCAGGCTTCAATGTTGTGCGGGTCGGAGATCAGAGCCATTTTGATCCGGGCCATCATTTCCTTCACCGTGGCGCCGGGCAGGTGAAGGTGATCTCTGGGGGCCATCGCGTCCCTGATACGCTGGAAGAAACTGTCCCGGAACGCTTCCCCGTGGCGTTCGTCGCGGCCCAGGTGGTAGTCGCAGTCCGCCTGTTCCACCAGAAAACCCGACAACGCGATTCGGCTCGCGCTCAGGGCTTGCCCAGCCACGGAAAACATACGCGAATCCGCGTCGGACGCTGATTCCGAAAGGGACAAACGGCAGGAGAGCGCAAAGGCGACGGCTCCACCGGCGAGCATGCCCATCCAGGCCCACAGGACAGCGCGATTCATTCGACACTCCACGTCAGTTTTCCCCGCTGTGAGGGCGGCTTATCCGATGTCGGCGCGGCTGAACCGCTTCGCGCGGTAGGCGAGCCACGCCGCCAGGAGCAGCGCGACGGTGTAGCAGGCCGCGTAGGCCAGCGCCAGAACGAAGGCCCGCCATTCGGCCGGCCCCTGATCGTAGATCAGCCGGTTTCGCATGTCCAGGATTTCGAAATGGGGCAGCACGTGGTAGAGCGCGAGGAACGCGTCGGCGCTGAAGCCGGTGGCGTTCTTGAGGAACGCCGGAATCTGCGGCGTCACGAGAAACGCGGCTGCGGCCACCACGTAGGAGGTGGCTGCCGTTGCGTCGGCGTTCATGCGCGTGGAGAACAGAAGCGCGATCGCGCACAGAATGGCCAGCGTCGCGGCGTGAAGGATGTATCCCTGCGCCATCGCCATTGGGCTCAGCGCGCCGCCCCGCAGCGCCACCACGACCGCGATCAACAGGTAGAACATGAGCAGCGAGAGGCTCGTCACGACCCATGCCCCCAACCATTTGCCCAGGATGAGTTCGAAGCGGGTGATCGGCTTGGCCAGCAGCGGGAAGATGGTGCCGCGCTGCTCCTCCTGCGGCAGGCCGCGCGAGCTGATGTTCACCGCCAGGACGAGACCGAACAGCCACGTCATGAGCAGCCCGATGTCCTTGACGTACACCACGAGGCCGCCAAGCCCGAAGATGTTCAGCGACACCAGCGTCACAAGCATAACGCCGAGCAGGATAAAAAGGACGTAAACGTCCTTCTTCCTCAACATTTCCAGCCAGGTGGTTTGGGCGATGACCAGCGCGCGGTTCACGAGGATTCTCCCGGTTGCTCCGCCATCCGTTCGGGACGCGAGGCGGCGGTTACGACGCGAATGAAGTACTTCTCCAGACTCTCGCCCGGCCCGGCCAGCGAGGCGATCGGTCCTTCGGCCAGGATGCGGCCGCGGTTCAGAACGATCGCGTGGTCGCACACCGTTTCGACTTCGGAAAGCTCGTGCGATGAGAAAAACACCGTCTTCCCGCAGCCGCGAAGGTCGGCGATCATCTTGCGGATTTCCATGCGGCCGAGCGGATCGAGACCGCCGGTCGGCTCATCGAGAATCACGAGATCCGGGTCGTTGATCAGCGCCTGGCAGAGGCAGATGCGCTGCATCATGCCCCGTGAGTAAGCGCCGACCCGGCGGTCGGCGGCTTCATCGATGCCCGTCAGGCGGAGCAGGTCCGCGATGCGGACGCCCAGCGCGGCGCCGGACATGTCGAAAAGACGGCCGGTCATCCTCAGGAGTTCCCGGCCCGTGAGGAAGCGGTAAGTGTCGGGATGCTCCGGGAGATAGCCGATCCGCTGCCGAGCGATTGATCGGCGCGCGTCCTGCCCGAAAATCCGGGCTTCACCCGAGGTGGGCCGGATGAAACCCAGCAGCACGTGCATGGCAGTGGTCTTGCCGGCGCCGTTGGGCCCGAGAAAGCCCACCACCTGGCCGGTCTGAACGCTGAGATTGAGACCGTCCAGGGCCTTGATCGGCCCTTTGCGGGCCGGGAAAACCACCGTCAGATTACGCGTCTCAATCGCGTTTTCCATGTCTGATTCTCATATATAGCCCAGCATCCCATAGCGATCAATACCGTTCTGATCTGGTTGGCGTTGGCCCCAAGCCTGCGCCCGGCGCCGACGTGACGCGGATCGGCGCCGCCGGGCCGGGCTGTGCGCCCCGGGGGGCATTCACGCGAGGCGGCCGGGGCCGATCACGAGATCATCATGCTCGGGTCCAACTCGCGCCTCTCGCTAACGACGCATCCGCCGAGAGGCTCCGGCGGGCTGACCCGAACGAACGCGGAAGCGGAGGCCATGTGACAAATCCGAACTATCCCGCGATCCATCGGCGAATCTCATCCGGAACGGCGGCAATTTCGACGATCGCGCATGGCTCATCGCCCAGCGCGCCGGGCAATTCCACGGTGTCGCCGACGCGGCGCCCATCCAGAATCTCGGCAATCCGACTGCCGCTCGACAGGATTCCCAGCGCGTCGTCTTGGTCCCATTCGCCCAGGATCATGTAGCGCGCCACGCGGCCGTCCGGCCGGCGGACCGCCACGGCGGCGCCCATTCCGGCGCGGTCGGTTTGGAAGCCGCTGAAGTCCGTGGGCCGCACTTCGCCGAGCTCGCGCTCCATTTCCGCCTGCCGCCGCGCGAGGAGCCGCTGCTGATGTCGCGCCGTTTCGTACTCGGCGTTCTCGCGCAGATCGCCGTAGCTCCGCGCCTGAGCGATGTCGCGGATGTTCTGGGGAATCTCCACCTCGACCAGGCGCTTGTGCTGTTCCACGCGCTGCCGATAGGAGCGGGCGGACGTGTAGCGCCCACGCTTGCCCGCCGCGTTCTCCTCCGGCTGGGACGCCACTACCCGCGCCAGCTCCGGGTAGAGCTTGATCATCGCGGCCATGGCCAGGCGGCGGCTCGAGAGGTCCCAGCCCTGCGCTCCGTGAATCCGGCCCAGAATATCCTCCCGCGCGAGGGGAGTCGTTCCGTCGAGCGCGCGGGCCAGCCACGCCCGGTCTTCGAACATGGCCCGCAACCGGTTCTGCGCCCGCAGGCGCTCCCCGCCCACCTGCTCGTTCAGCGCCTCAACCATGGACGTCAGCAGGCTGCCAGGCGGCGCCAGGCGCCGCTCGTTCACCACCATGTCCAGCCGCTTTGCCGCCCAGCAGAGCGCCACCACGCCGGCAGATTGTGTTTCCAGCAGCCCGCGCAGGCGCGTCGTCACCTCGCTCTCACGGCCGCCCGCCACGAGAAAATCCACCGCGTCGCCAAGCGCCCCGAGCGTCATGTCCGGCAGAATCGCCAGTAGCGCGTCGAGCGTCCCGGTCCGGTCGTGGAGCGCGAGATAGTCGAAGAGGCGCCGGACGTCCCGCGCCGGCAGATTCGACGCGGCTCGGAGCAGGTTGGCCGGCTCGAGCAGGGTCGCGGCCGCCCGGTCCGGTCCCGCGCCCGCGCCCAGGCCCAGGCGCGCGACCGTCAGCGCCGCCCGGGCGAACAGGGCTGGCTGCCGTCCATCGGCCGCGTGGACGACAAATGCCAGCCGTTCCGCCAGTGCCTGCGTTTCCGCCTCGTCGAGCGCCGAGCAGTCCGACCGCGCCTCCAACTCGCCGACGAGCGCGAGAATCTTTTCCGGGTCGGTCGTGCCGCGGAACGCGGCGAACCATGCGTCGCCGTAGTCGCGCGGCTTGTCGAGCAGGCGCGCCGGCTCGGCGCGCTTGAAGGGAATCTCGACCAGCGGGTCGTCCTTCAGCGCCTTGCGGGCGGAATCCCAGAACTTCTTCCAGTCCGCGGCGGGAATCAAGCGCTCGGTCAGCCGCTCCTGGAGCGAGGGAACGTTCATGGGTCCGAAGCTGCGCAGGGCGATTCGAACCACTTCAGCCGGGTCCGTTCGGATCAGCTCCTGCAGCGCGGCCGGGTCCCGATGCCAGCGGGCGAGGAGATGATCGGCGGTCACGAGCTCGAGCGCCTCGGCCGCATAGGCCAGCGTCATCGTGTGGCCGGGTTTCTTGAGGAAATTAATGACGATCTTTTCGTAGAAATTGTCCACCCGATCCACGACGCCGAAGCCCCAGGTCTTGTCCTGACAGTATTGTCCGGGCTTCAAGCCCGTGAAAAGGCGCAGCCGGTCGAACGCCGCCCGGAAGGAAAGGCTCTTGCCGAAGCCCGCGTTCTTCACGAGGACCTCGCCCATACGGTCGCCGAACGCCTTGACCAGCGCGCGAGCCGCCTTGTTCCGGAACGCTTCGTCGTCGGCTTGCCACTCGCTCGCGGCCTCGAACAGCCGCATGAGTCCGGAAACGTCCCTCGATGCGACGAGTTTTTCCGTCAGCAGTTCGACACAACTTTCCGCCTGATCGGCGCTGCCGGCCATTGCCAGAGCATTCGCCGCGTCCAGCAGATTCTTGAACGGCAGCGGCTCGGTCTCCAGGTCGTTGAGGAACTTCTCTTCGAGTTCGGCGGCCGTTTTCGATGTCCAAGCCTCGTTCATCGGTCAATGGCGGAATGCGCCGGACACTACCCGAATCCGGGCCGCCGGCAAAGCGCAAAGTCGCGGAAGGACCCCTTTCCGATTTTCTGTTTGTCGGAGCCGAATCGGAACCCTATTATCCCGGCGCGGAATCGTCATGAAAACTGGCCCACACACGGTGACACGCCTGGAAAGCGGAATGCCGCTGGTGGCCTTCCTGGCTCAGCGCCTGAGGCTGTCCAAGAAGCAAGCCAAGGCGCTCCTGGATTCCCGCAACGTGTTTGTCAACGGTCGGCGCGTCTGGATGGCCCATCACGCGCTCGAAACCGGGGACCGGGTCGCGGCCCCGCTCCCGCCGGGACCTGCCGCGCGGCAATCCATCCCCATCCTGTTCCAGGACGACCACTACCTGGTCGCCGACAAGCCCGCCGGCCTGCTCTCCAACGAAAGGGACAGCGTCGAGGTCCGGCTTCGCGCCGCGCTCGGCATCCGCTCGCTCCTGGCGGCGCACCGGCTCGACCGCGACACATCCGGCTGTCTGCTTTTCGCCAAGACCGTCGAGGCCCTGGCCCGCGCGCTGGAACTGTTTCGCGAACGGCGCATCATGAAAATCTACCACGCGATCGTGGCCGGCCGCGTGCATCCGCCCGAGCGGATCGTCAACACGCCGATCGAGGGCGAGCGCGCGGTGACGCGCCTGCGCGTTCTGGATTCGTCCCGACTGGCCACGCACCTGGGCGTGAAGATTGATACGGGCCGCACACATCAAATCCGCCGCCACCTGCAATCCATCGGCCACCCGGTGCTCGGCGAGAAGGCTTACGGCGCCGGTGTGAAGCTGCCGGCCGAGTTCCTGGAGATTCCGCGGCAGATGCTGCATGCCCGAATCGTCGAGTTCACCCACCCGTTCAGCGGCAGCCGGCTCCGATTGGAAGCCCCTCTCCCCCGCGACTTTCGCGCCTGCCTCCGGCGCCTGAAGCTTACCTGACGGAACCGGAGGCATGAACACTCCCACCTTCCACCTTCTACCCTCAACTCTCCACCGTCGCCCACTGACCCATGAACCCTGAAACCGGACTTCCTGGAAACCTACTCCCGGTGCCGGTAGGTGATACGGCCCTTTGAGAGGTCGTAGGGGGATATCTGCACGGTGACCTTATCGCCCGCCGTGATGCGGATGAAGTTCTTGCGCATCTTCCCGGAAATGTGGGCCAGCAGTTCGTGGCCGTTTTCCAGGCGGACGGTGTACATGGTGGCCGGAAGGACCTTGAACACCGTACCCATCACTTCAATGGCATCGTCTCTGGGCATAAGCGATTTTCACCATTGGATCAGGTCAACACGCGGACGGAGCAGAACGAAACAGGCGCTTACATCGCCCAAGTTGACAATTATCTTTGCGCCACAACCCAGGATATGTCACACGCCCCAGCGGGCGCGCGAAATATCCGGGATTGTGGCCTCCGCTTCCCGGCGAAGTCCCGAACGCGGCGTGGAATCTACCCTTGCGCCAGGCCGGTTGCAAGAGCGAAATCGGCCATTGCGAAATCTGGGTGGCTGATTGACTCAAGCGCCTCCAATGGCTTGTGGTCTTGCGAGAACTCGCCACGGAGACGAATTCACGCAACCTCCTCTCCGTGCTTCCGCGCCTCCGTGGTGAGTTTCGCCGGTTGTTTCCGTCACCTCACAACTATAGTATCCACTGGTGTCAATCAGCCACCACGTTTTCTGATTGCCTGGCGCGCGGCGGCCGCCTATTCTTCGGGTCACAACACGGGGGACATGGACATGGCGCGCGAACGAACGAGCGGTTGGAAGGGTATTGTGCTTGCCGGCGGCGCGGGGACCCGGCTGCACCCGATGACGCTGGTGTCGAGTAAGCAACTTTTGCCGCTGTACGACAAGCCGATGGTCTACTATCCGATCTCGACCCTGATGCTGGGCGGAATCCGCGAGATACTGCTGATTTCGACGCCGCAAGATTTGCCGAAGTTCCGGCATCTCCTGGGCGACGGCAGCCGGCTTGGCGCGCGGTTTTCCTACGCGGAACAGCCCGAGCCGAATGGCATCGCGCAGGCATTCGCGCTCGGCGCCGAGTTCATCGGCCGGTCGCCGGTGTGCCTGATTCTGGGCGACAACCTTTTTTATGGCGACATTCGTTTTCTCCGCGACGCCATGCGCCGCGCAAAGGGCGCCACGGTGTTCGGATACCCGGTGCACGATCCGGAACGATACGGAGTGGTGGAGTTCGACAGCGCCGGGAAGGTCCTGAGCATCGAGGAGAAACCGGCTCGGCCGAAGAGCCGCTACGCGGTGCCGGGCATCTATTGCTACGACTGCCGGGTGGTAGAGATTTTGCGGAAGCTGAAGCCGTCGGCCCGCGGCGAACTGGAGATCACGGATGTCAACAAGGCATATCTGGCCTGCGGCGAATTGCGCGTGGAGCTGCTGGGCCGGGGCATGGCGTGGCTCGACACGGGCACCGCACAGAGCCTGCTGGAGGCGAGTAATTTCATCGCGAGCATCGAGAACCGGCAGGGGCTGAAGATCGGCTGCCTGGAGGAAGTGGCGTTTCGGATGGACTACATCGGGCTGCCGCAACTGAAGGCGCTGGCTGCGGAGTTCGGCAAGAGCGCGTACGGCGAGTACCTGCGGCAGATCGTGGAGGAGGAGCAAGAACGGGCAAGGAGGAAATAAAACGAGGCGGCGGTTCCAAGGGCGCAAGGCGGGCTGACGCCCGCAACCCGACTTTGTGAATTTTGCGGTTTTTCGCGCAAAAACAAGATGATTGGGGATAGTGGCGCAAAGAGAGTGGGCGCATGAAAAAGAAGACGGCATTGGTTTGCGGGGCAGGCGGGTTCATCGGCGGGCACCTGGTGAAGCGGCTGAAGGCCGAGGGCTTCTGGGTGCGTGGGGTGGACCTCAAGGAACACGAGTTCGCGAAGCTCCCGGCCGACGAGTTCCGTTTGCTGGACCTGCGCGAGCCCAGGAACTGCCGCCGGGCGCTGGCGTTGGGGAAGGGGACGTTCGACGAGGTGTGTCAGCTTGCGGCGGACATGGGCGGCATGGGGTTTATCCACGCCGCCGAGTGCGAGATCATGCACAACAACGTGCTGATCAACGTAAACATGACGCGCGCCGCAGCCGAGGCGGGCGTGAAGCGGTACTTCTATTCGTCGAGCGTGTGCGTGTATCGCGACATGAAGCCCGGCGAGCCGGAGATGACGGAGGCCGAAGCGATCCCGGCGAATCCGGACAACGAGTACGGATGGGAGAAGCTTTACTCCGAGCGCGTGGCCATGGCCCACGGCCGGAAGTACGGCATGAAGGTCCGCATCGCCCGCTTTCAGAATTGCTACGGGGCCGAGGGAACCTGGACCGGCGGCCGCGAGAAGGCGCCGGCGGCAATGTGCCGCAAGATCGCCGAGGCCCGGGACGGCGGGACCATCGAGGTGTGGGGCGACGGGACGGCGATCCGGTCGTACACGCACGTGGACGACATGACCGAGGGAATCTACCGGCTCGCGCGCTCGGACCTGGAAGGCGCAGTGAACATCGGCTGCCCGCAGTATGTCTCGGTGAAGGAGCTGGTAGACACGGTGTGCAAGGTGGCCGGAAAGACGGTGAAGGTGAAGCACGTGGACGGCCCGGTTGGCGTTCAGTCGCGCAACTTCAGCAATGCGCGGATCGAGTCCATCGGGTGGAAGGCCAAGGTGTTTCTGGAGGAAGGAATCCGCCGGACGTACCCCTGGATCGAGGCGCAGGCGCGGGCTGCTTCTTTGCCGAGAAGCAGTGGACCTCGTCGGTGACAAAGGCGAGGAGTGGATTGGCCACTCATGTCGCAGTTGATCATGACGCGGCGCGGATCAGCCGCAAGTAGGCGCCGATACGCGATGTGAAATTCGTCCAAAGACGAGCTTGACTGCTCCTGATAGACATTACGAATATCCTCCGTTGGAAGGCGCGCGCGGCGCCTGCGGCGTGAATGTGACGGATACGATGCGTCATGGACAGCAAGCCGTGATGCCGCGCGATTCTTCCGGGCTACAACCAGCGGCGGATCGGCCTGCGCCGCTACTTGACGTGGCAGGCCTTGATGACGACGCCGCGGGACTTCTCGTCGACTTCCAGGTCGAAGACGCCTTTGGCGGCCGCCTCCTCCAGCAACCGGCCGAAAGACTTGAAGCCGTAGTAGGATTCGCTGAAGCCGGGCTTGCGGCGTTTGAGGGTCTGCTTGATCATGGAACCCCAGATCTTCTCGCCTTCGCCGCGTTCTTCAATAAGGGCTTCGTAGGTCTCGACAACTAGATTGAAGGCCTCCTGCTTCTTGTCCTCCGTCGACGCGGCGGCCTTGGCGGGCGCGGCGCCGGCTTTGGCCGCCGCAGCCCGCGCCGGCTGGCGGCGCACGAGGTCGTCGTAATAGATGAACTCGTCGCAGTTGGCGATCAGCAAGTCCGAGGTCGAGTTCTTGACCCCGACGCCGATTACGATTTTGTTGTTCTCGCGCAGCTTGCTGACGAGCGGCGAGAAGTCGGAATCGCCGCTGACGATGACGAAGGTGTCCACGTGCTGCTTGGTGTAGCACAGGTCGAGCGCGTCCACGACCATGCGGATGTCGGCGGAGTTCTTGCCCGACTGGCGCACGTGGGGAATCTCGATCAATTCGAAGGACGCCTCGTGCATGGGCGCCTTGAAGGTCTTGTAGCGGCTCCAGTCGCAGTACGCTTTTTTGACCACGATGTTGCCCTTGAGCAGGAGCCGTTCCAGCACCTTGCCTATGTCGAACAGGTCGTAGCGCGCGTCGTGAACGCCCAGAGCGACGTTTTCGAAATCGCAGAAAACGGCCATGTTCTTGGTCTCAGCCTGATGGGTCATGCTTGTCGTTCCTTCGGCCGGCGTATCGTTTGACCCAGTCGGCGAGAGCCGCAAGGAGCGGCTCGGCGGCGAAAGGCTTGTTTGTGTAGGCGTCAAAACCGGCTTTCTCGCATTGCTTCAGCAGGCTCTTGCCTTCTTTGCCGCCGCACAGATACGCGCTCAAGGCAATCAAGGGAATGTCAGGAGATTCCCGCCGAATCTCCCTGGCTGCGGCCAATCCGTCCTTCTTGGGCATCCGCAGGTCCAAGATGACGGCGACCAGTTCCTTTCCGTGTTTCTTGAACAGGGCAACGGCTTCCTCGCCGTCGCGGCCCAGGATGGTCTCATAGCCGTTGCTGGTCAACAGAATGCCGATCGTCTGGAGGACGTTGTCGTCGTCATCCACACACAGGACTTTCCCTTTTCCACTTTGCGGCTCGCCGGATATGAATTCCATAAGTCGCCGACCCTCCGGATTGTTCGGCGGCGCCTCACAATCACGACTGGCACTATACGCGGGATTCCCGGGAAAGAGAATAGCATTTTTCGTCATTTGTAGGGGGTCAGTTCAAGAAATCAAAACGGAGCGCATGATCGACAGTAGTTCCTAAAGCTGGCGGGATAGCGTGCGGAGAGGGGCGCACGTAGAGG
>JASEHE010000060.1 GCA_030018915.1 Verrucomicrobiota bacterium | reverse complement strand
TTGCCGAGGATCAGCAGATGGTGCTGAGACTTCTCGGATGAACAAGGCAACTGCTATTTTTAGGATGAATCATTTTCCAACGTCTGACCCGGCAAGTCGACAGCGGCAGGCGTGGGTGTCGCTGAGCTGGAACGAGGGCGGGTAGTCCCGGGCGCACTCGGGTCGCGCCTCCGGACAGCGCGGATGGAAGTGGCAGCCTCGAGGCGGGTTGACGGGCGAAGGAACGTCGCCCGAGAGCGCGATCCGCTTCCGGCCTGTTTCGTCCACCCGCGGGACGGCGGAGAGCAGCGCCTTCGTGTAGGGGTGGCGCGGGTTCTCGAAAATCTCCTCGTTCCCGCCTTCTTCCACGATTCGGCCGAGGTACATCACGGACACGCGGTCCGCCAGGTAGCGCACCACGCTCAGGTCGTGGGTGATGAAGAGGTAGGACAGGCCCAGCTCGCTCTGTAGGTCCTTGAGCAGGTTCAGAATCTGGGCGCGCACGGAGACGTCCAGCGAGCTGGTGGCCTCGTCGCAGATGAGCAGGTCGGGGTTGACCGCGAGGGCGCGCGCCAGGCCGATGCGCTGGCGTTGGCCGCCGGAGAACTCGTGCGGGTAGCGGAGCGCCATGTCCGGGTCAAGCCCCACGCGGGGCATCAGTGCGGCGAGCTGCTGGAGCCGGTCATGCCGGGACGTTCCGATCCGGTGTGTCTCCATGCCTTCGGCAATGATGTCGCGCACCATGAGCCGCGGGTTCAGGCTGGAGAACGGGTCCTGGAAAATCATCTGGATGCGGCGGCGCGCCGGCTTGAGCCTGGAGCGCCGCAGGCCGACCAGCTCGTCCCCGTAGAGCGCGATGGAGCCGGAAGTGGGTTCGAGCAGGCGGACGACGCACTTGCCGACCGTGGTTTTGCCGCAACCGGACTCGCCCACGAGCGCCAGGGTCTCGCCCTCGGCGATGCTCAGGTTCACGCCGTCAACCGCCCGCACGTGGGCAACGGTCCGCTGGAACACGCCCTTGCGAATGGGAAAGCGCATAACGAGGTCCCGGATTCTGAGCCGGACGGCGTCCTCGCGCAAGGCGCTTGGCGGGATCGGCTTGGTGGCGGGAGCGACGGACGCGCGCGCCTGGCGGAGGGCGGGATCGAGCAGGAAGCACGCGGCAGCGTGACCCGGCTTGAGCGTGTAGGCGGGAGGCGCCTGGACGCGGCACCGGTCCACGACGAACGGGCAGCGGGTGCTGAAGCGGCAGCCGGCCGGGAACTCGGTGGCCCCGGGCACCATGCCCGGGATGGTTTCGAGGGTATGCTCCCGCTTCGCGCGAGACGGGATCGAGCGCAGGAGGAGCCGGGTGTAGGGATGGGCCGGCTCGTTGAAGAGGTCCTCGCGGGACGCTTCTTCGACAAGCTTTCCTGCATACATGACGCCGACGCGCGCCGCGTTTTCGCGGACGACCCCCATGTCGTGGGTGATCAGCAGAATGGCCGTGCCCATTCGACTCTGCAGTTCACGCATGAGTTCCAGAATCTGGGCCTGGATGGTGACGTCCAGAGCGGTTGTCGGCTCGTCGGCCACGAGGAGCCGGGGCCGGCAGGCGAGCGCCATGGCGATCATGACGCGCTGGCGCATGCCGCCGGACATCTGGTGCGGGTATTCCTCGTAGCGCCGGAGCGGTTCAGGGATTCCCACCTGTCCCAGCATCTCGATGGCCTTCCGCATGGCGGCGCGCTTCTTGAGCTTCTGGTGAATGCGGATGACTTCGGAAATCTGGTTGCCGACGGTAAAGACAGGATTGAGCGCGGTCATGGGTTCCTGGAAGATCATCGAGATTTTGTTGCCGCGGATGTTTCGCATCTCCATCGGCGGAAGAGTCGAGATAACGCTGCCGTCGAGGAGGACCTCGCCGCCGGCGATGTAGCCGGAGGGCTTGGCGACGAGCTGCAGAATAGAGAGCGCTGTGACCGATTTCCCACAGCCCGACTCGCCCACGAGCGCGTAGGTTTCCCCGGCGTTGATGGCAAAACTCACGCTGTCCACGGCCTTGGCGATGCCGGCGCCGGCGCGGAAGTAGGTGCGGAGGTTGCGGACGTCCAGGACCGGGGGCGGGATCCTGGATTCCAGATCCTGGATTCCGGATTCCGGATACTGGATGCCAGCCCCCGGACTCTGGGTGCCGGATGCCGGAGGCGGATTGGAGGGGGAGAGGGTCATGGAGTAAGGTGGCCTCGTTCGACGGACTGGATGAAGAGATTGAGACGTTTGCCCAGGGTCTGGAGGCGTTTGTGAAGATCCTCGTAAAGGGGCTTGTCCTTGAGAGAGGCGGTTTCCCAGAGGGTCTCCAAGTGGTCGGTTGTTTCGTCGCAGGAGGCCCGGGAGTAGGTCAGGGAGCGGATGAACTCCGGCTTGTAGCGCCGGCGGCCGTAGCCCTCGACGATGGTCGAGCGTACGGACTTGATCGAACGCCGCATCTGACCGCCTTCCTCGAACATCTCGAACTTGGGGAGCAGCGTGATTGTCATCCTGTGGATGTCAACAGAGAGAACCCTTGCTTCCTGCCAGATTCTCAAATCCCGACAGCTCATATTGCTCCTTTGGAGAGTTCATCGGTCAGGAGAGAGTTGGGCACTGTGGCGCAACCGGAGAGGCCAAGCACGAGCGGCAGGCACAACCATGGATCAAACCTCTTCATCACGTGTCGAACTCCGATATCCAGCATCCAGGATCCCAGCATCCAGGATCCTCTTCTCCCTCTCATTCCGTTCTCAGCCTCGGATCAAGCGCATCGCGCAGGGCATCGCCGAAGAGATTGGCCGGCAGCACGAGCCCCAGCATGAAGATGAAGGCCGCGAACAGCTTCCACCAGACGACCGGATCGCGAGTCAGTTCGCCGAGCGCATCGTTGATCATGACGCCCCAGGAGATCGTGCCGGCGCCGACTCCGATGCCGATGTAGGTCAGGGCGGTCTCGGACATGACGCGGCCGGAAAAGCCGAGCACGGCCGTTATCAGCACAATGTGCATGAGGTTGGGCATAATGTGGCGGGCCATGATCCGGACGCGCGATACGCCGGCGGCTTCCGAGGCCTGAACGTACTCCGTCTCGCGGAGTTTCATGGTTTCGCCGCGGAGCACACGGCACAGGCCGGTCCAACTGGCAATGCCGAGGACGATAGAAAGTTGCGGGAGTCCTTGCCCGAAAACCACCATGAAAGCCACGATCAACAGAATGTTCGGGATCGAGGCGAGCACGGTGAAGATGTGCTGGATGACGTCGTCGGTCAACCCGCCGAAGTAGCCGGCAACGACCCCGAACAGGACGGCCAGCGGGATGGCGAGCAGGGTGGTGATCAGGCCGAGGATCATGCCGGTTCGGATGCTCTTGACGGCCAGATAGAGGACATCCTGGCCGATCTTGTCCGTGCCGAGCAGGTGGCGGCCCGGGTGCTTGAGAGGCGGGGGCTCACGGACGGTTTCGCCTTGCGCGTTGACAGTCGTCTCCAGGTTGAGAGCCGCCGCGGCCAGCGGCGCGCTGTAGGAGGTCTCGTCCGTTCCCCGGATTTTCGCCCACGTCAGGACGACGTCAAGCGCGCTGACTCCATTTTCGTCCGTGACGACCGCGCCGGTGCGCGGGTTGGTTCGGGCATTGCCCTGCTCGTCGCGGAGCGCGGGATGATAGCCCACGCTGTCGAGGACGGCCACAAGGCTGTAGAGACAGAGCATGACAAAAGAGGCCGTGACAATTCGCCGCCGGAAGACCTGGCGGAAAGCGAGGCGCCAGTACTCGCGGGTTCTGAGGCGGAAGGCGAGCCAGACCGCGCCCGTGAGCAGGGCGGCCACGATTGCGTCGTGGAAGTACCAGTTCGCCCAGAGTTCCTTGACTTGTTCGGCCAGAATCACTTCAACCTCACTCGCGGGTCCACCAGCGTGTAGCTGACGTCCACCGCGATCAGCGCGCCGACGTACAGCACGGAACCCAGAAACACCATGGCCCGAACAATGGCAAAATCCTGCCGGTGGATGGCGTCTATCAAGTAGTTGCCCATGCCGGGGATACCGAAGAACTTTTCGAGCAGGAGGCTGCCCGTCATGAGAAAGGGCACGGCCACGACAACGCTCGTGAGAATGGGGATCATGGCGTTCTTGAGCGCGTGCTTGAAGAGCACGGCAACCTCGCCAAGCCCCTTGGCGCGCGCGGTGCGAACGTAGTCTTTGTTGATCTCCTCCAGGAAGATCGTCCGATCGTAGCGGACTCCGCTCCCGAACTCGGCGACAACGCCGATAATCACGGGCAGGACCAGGAACTTCAGGGCGATCCAGAGCGGGCGGGCAAACCCGGAAATAGGGGTGAGTTTGAGAACGATGGCCAGGAGGTACTGCCCGGCGAGGATGTAGAGCATGAGAGGAATGGACATCAGGAAGACGCAGACGACGAGCAGAGCGGCATCAATATAGGTCGCCCGGTAGAAGGCGGCCAGCACGGCGAAAACGAGACCGATCGCCATTCCGATCAGAAAGATGGGTATCGTGACGAACAGCGAGTAAGGGACACGGCGGCAGACAGCCTCGCCGATCCTGGAGTTGTCGCTGTCAGACTTGCCGAAGTCAAAGATGAATAGGCGCATGCTCTTCTGCCAGAAGATGGTTTGAGTGAGCTTGGACCAGCCGGTCTCCCCGGCGTTGAAGAACCGGGGCAGATGGTAGCCGTGCTCGCGCTTCCAGTTCTCAATCTGTTCGGGCGTTACCCGCTTTTCGCCCAGGTTCTGGCGGGCCATGACGTCCGGACTGTTCACGAAGAAGAACAGGGAGAAGAGAGCGACGTTGACCCCGAACAGAATAGGAAAGGCGTAGGCGACGCGGCGGATAATGTAGGCGAGCATGGCTAAAGCCCTCGTTCTTTCCGGTAGACGACGACGGCCGCCGGGACAGCGCCCGCGAGCAGGATGACGGCCAGCAGGACGACGGGCCAGAGCATGGGCCGGTTCCATTCGTTTTGCCGCTCGATCCGGAGTCCAGGTTCAACCCGCTTGTACCGCATGACGTTGTAGGACATCTGGTGTGGCTTGACGTTTCGATACCAGCGGTGAGTCAGGGCAAAGGAAACCGGGTGGAACTGCCAGACAGCTGGCGCATCGCGCTGGATGATGGCCACCATCCGATCAATGATGTTCTGCCGATCGAGAGTGTTGCCCATGCTCTCCATCTTGCCGAAGAGATCGTCGAATTCCTTGTTCTCGTAGTTCGTCATGTTCGGCCCGTCCTTCTGAGCCTCGCGGTTGGGGCCGTAGAAGAGGAACAGGAAGTTCTCCGGATCGGGGTAGTCGGCAAGCCAGCCGCCGCCGCCGAGCTGCCAGTTGCCCTGCTGGCGCTTCTCGCGGTAGCGGGTCAGGTCGGTCCCACGCTCCTCGAGGCGGATTCCGATCAGAGCCATCTTCTTGCGGGTCCAGTCAACCTGGGCCCGGAAGGCGGTGTCGCCGCCCTGTGAGTGGTCGTAGTAGAGGGTGAGCGGTTTGCCGTCGGGCCCGACGCCGCCCGGATAGCCGGCTTCCTCCATCAACTTTCTAGCCGTCTCGAGCGGCCTGCGGACGTGGCGCCGGGTCTTGGGGTCCCACGCGCTGACGAACGGATTGGTCCCTTCCTCCCCGCTGCGGTAGCCGAAGATGCCGGGCGGGATCGGCCCCTGCGCGGCAATGCCCCGTCCGTTGAGGAAGATGTTGAGGAACTCGTTGCTGTCCATGGCAATGGAGACGGCCCGGCGCAGCTTGGCCCTCTTCTCGTCGTAGCCACCCACCACGTTGTCGAGCATGTTGAACGAGAGGTAGAAAAGGGAGGTGTCCACGTCCGTGATCAGACGGATGCCCTGGGCTATCATGGAGTCAGAGAGTTGCGGCCCTTCGAGGCGGGAGATGTTGACGGCCTTATCGAACACATCGTTGGCAATTCCGGAGGCGTCGTAATAGCCGGACAGGAACTTGTGCCAATGGGTGATGGCCTCCTTCTCGGAGTGGTAGTACTGGGTTCGGATGAACGGCAGGCGCTGCCCGGCGTCGGCAAGAAGGCCGGCCTCGGCGTCGCCGGGGTTGCCGTCGGTCGGATAGAAATCCTCGTGATAATTGGGGTTTCTCTCGAGGACTATGAGTTCGTTGGGCCGGAAAACCTTGAGATAGTAAGGCCCGGTGCCCACCGGACACCGGTTGATCGAAAACTGCTTTTCGGCCATGGCCGGCTGGGTGTAGAAGTCGAGAGCCTCTTGCGGCATGGGCCCGAAGAAGTGCATGCAGAGCCAGTACAGAATCTGCGGGTACTTCCGCTTCAGGACAATGCGGTAGGCGTAATCGTCGAGCACTTCTACGCCGGGCAGGTCCGGCTTCATGTAGTCCAGCAGGATCGGGTCGTCTTTCTCGTCTTTCTCCTGGTTGTAGGCGGCGCCCTTGGCGTCTTTGCGCTTTTTGCGGATTTCCTCGAGCATGGCAGTGTAGGCCTTCTGGAGTTCGCTCATTCCCTCCATGTACTGCTCGATCGTGCTGAAGATGGGACAGGTGAGACGCGGGTCGGCAAGGCGGCGGATTTGGAGGGCGTAGTCCCGGGCGCGCAACTCGCGGGCGCCCTGGCGCTCGAAGTCGGTCGGCCACTCGAACCGCTCGATGTCGGCCGGCTTGACGTTGCGGTAGCAGGGCGCGCCGTCGGCGTCCTTCGCAAAGCAGGGATGGTTCTGGTAGAGGATGCCCCGCTTGAGACGGACGGTGTACTCGACCCGGGCGACGAGGTCCGCCGGCGGATCGGAGTCGTCGAGGACCTTGCCGTCATTGCCGTAGTAGGTCGGCTTCGGCGGTTCCGCGGCTGTCAGTGGGATGACCTCGTAGGGCCGCTTCAAGAAATGGTAGGTCAGCGGCGGCTCGTAGATTTGGCCAATGATCTCGCCCTCGTGCGAATAGTAGGCGCGGGCCGGGTCCATCTTGGATGGCGGCTCGTCGAATGAACTGAAGTAGACCGGCTTGGCCGCCTCTCCAGGGCGGTAAGGATTGTTCGAGCATGCGGAGAGGAAGAGGAAGAGCGAGGAATGGAGGATGAAGAATGAACGCGGGAGAAAACGCCGGAACCCGTTCACGCCGAATACCCTTTCAGTTGTTGCCGGATGATACGGAAACGGCGGCGCGGCGAGAAGGAGGAAAACGTTCTTTTTGCGGCCCCGGGGGCGGGCAGGAGCCCGGCGGCAACGGGGAAGCGGATTCAACGTGGGTATGTGAACACGTCAGCGGCGCGGCGGCTGTTTTTTTCTTTTTTCTCCTTCCATTCATGCGTCATGAAGCGTACACCGTACACTGTGAGGCATAGTGGGGTAGCGGGGGGCGTGGTTTCCGGATATGGGGTTTCTTCTCATGCGTTGTCGCGCCCTTACGGTGGCGGTGCTGCCTGTCTCTGATTCAAGCTCGGGCGGGGCTTTTCCCTCTTCCTCCCGACACAGGGCACAATGCCACGGATTTTGAACGGGGAACTGCCATCAATGGACATGGCGGCCTGCGGCAGGGCGGGTAGCGAAGCAAATGCGCAAGTTGGAGGAACGGTCATGAGTCGCACATTCCGCAGATTGGTTATCACGTCGCTGTGCGTTCTTTTCAGCGCGCCCGGGCTGGCCATCGACGATCCCGGGCGGCAAGCTCCCCCGCCGCTGCCGGAGCGAGGCGCCAGGGCGTCGGCCAGGGCGCCGACGGCGGATCAGAGGCGGGCGGAAGTTCAGGCCCGGGCAAACGGGATCAAGGTGGAATGGGACACGAAAGCTGGCGTGCCGCAGTCCATCCGCGGAAAGGACCTCGGCGCGCGCGGCGCGTTCTCCGGCGGCAAGGGGCTGAAGCCAGCCGGTCGGTCGCACGCCGAGGATGCCATCGCCGTGCTCGATAACCTCAGCCGGTTTTTCGGCATCAGGGACGCGGCGCGGGAGTTCATGGTACGGCGGACGGACGCCGACAAGCTGGGGTTTCGCCACGTGCGCCTCGAACAGACGCATGGCGGCCTGCGGGTGGTTGGCGGCGAGCTGATCGTGCACTTCAACAAGAAGAACGAGGCGTACCAGGTGAACGGCCGCCACGTGGCCGTGATTGACGTCCCGGTCGAGGCGAAGGTGACAGCGGAAGCCGCTGTGGCGGTCGCGCGCAAGGAGTTGGCGTCGTTCAGCCCCGGCGCTGCGGAGCTGACGGCGGCGGCGGCGCTGGTGGTCTACGCGCTCGAGGGTGATCCGTGCCTTGCGTATGACTTCACGCTGGCTCAGCTTGCGGTTCCGGCGCGGTGGCGGTACTGGGTGGACGCCATAACAGGCGAGGTCATCGGGCGCTACAATGACATCCAGCACGTCGCCACGCCGACGACCAACGGGGCGCCGGCTGTCATCACGGGCAGCGTCCTGGTGGGGGAGGGCGGCGCCCCGACGGCGGTCACTGGCTGGTTCGAAAACGGCAACTCGCTCTACTACTTGCGCAGCACGAATTGTCACTGGCGGCTCTACAACGTGGCCGCCGCCGGCTGGCCGGACGCTGCCACGTACGCCCATCGGAACGCGTCCGACTGGGGGACGTCGGACAGGGCCGAGGTCTCGCTGGCGTCCGCCTTCGACAAAATTGCCCGCTACTGGCGGGAGCGGCACGCGCGCGACGGCTTCAACGGCTCGGGCATCCTGGCCCGCGTCAACGTGCACGAGGGTACCAACTACGTCAACGCGTACTACGACGGGTTCGACTTCCACTTTGGCGACGGCGACAACCTTACCGCCTCGCCGTTGGGGGTGCTCGACGTGGCGGCGCACGAGTTCACGCATGGTGTGATCAAGTACAGCGCCGGGTTGATCTATTCGCGCGAGTCCGGCGCTCTGAACGAGTCGTTCTCGGACATTTTCGGGGCTTGCGTGGAGTTCTACGCCCAGCCCGATGGCCGGACGAACTACCCGGCGGCGCCGCCGGGCGTCGCGGACTGGCTGATGGGGGAGGACTGCTGGCTCTCATCCACCGCCCTGCGCGACCTGCGCAATCCGCGCAACGCGGCGACGGTCGGCGCCGGCAACGAACAGCCGAGCCGCTACAAGGGCGCCCACTGGCACACCGGCCCCGGCGACAACGGCGGGGTTCACCGGAACTGCGGGGTGCAGAACTTCTTTTTCTACCTCCTGAGCGAAGGCGGCAGCGGCGACAACGACGGCATCGCGTACGACGTGACCGGCATCGGGCTCGCCAACGCGGAACAGGTGGCCTATCGCGCGCTGACGGTTTATTGCGTGCCGGCCACGGACTACAAGGCCGCGCGGATCGCGTGGATCTCGGCGGCGGAAGACCTGAACCCCGGCTGGGTCGGCGCCGTGGCGGCGGCGTGGGACGCGTGCGACGTGAGCCCCGTGACAATCACGCCGGACGCGGGGGCCTCGTTTCGTGGGGCCGAGGGCGGACCGTTCACGCCCGCGGCGCGGACCTACACGCTGGCCAACACCGACCCGACCCCGGTGGGCTGGGTGGCCGTTCTTTCGGCGCCCTGGCTGACTGCTTCGCCCGGCGGCGGCTCGATTCCGGCGCGCGGCTCGACCGATGTTCGGATCAGCGTCAACGGCGAGGCGACGATGCTCGTTGCGGGGCGGTATACGGCGACCGTCGGGTTCTCCAACACCGTGAACGGGGCCGTGGTGACGCGGGCGGTTTCGCTGTGGGTCGGAGCGCCGGACTACTTCACGGAAATCTTCGAGGCCGCGGACAACGACCTGGACGGCATGACGCTGACGTTCACGCCCAACGGGACCGCCTCGTACTATCTGCTCTGCCGCGCCGTGGCGACGAACTTCCCGAGCGACCCGGCCGGTGGCGCCGTTCTGGCGCTGACCGACGACGGCTCGGGCAACGTGGTCCTCTCCGGCGATGCCGCCGTCTCTCTGTACGGGACCAACTACACATCGTTCTTTGTCGGCGCCAACGGCTACATCACCCTGGGCACGGGCGACACGGCGTTCATCGAGTCCCTGAACGCGCATTTCGCCCTGCCGCGGGTTGCGGCGCTGTTCGACGACCTGAATCCCGAGGCTGGGGGCCAGGTGTCGTGGAAACAGTGGACCGATCGCGTGGCGGTGACGTGGCTGAACGTGCCGGAGTTTGTCCAAGCCGGCTCGAACAGTTTCCAGATCGAGCTGTTCTTCGACGGGCGCATCCGGATCACGTGGCTGGATCTTGCGGCAACGGACGGGCTGGCCGGCCTGTCGCGGGGCGGCGGAACGCCGCTGGATTTCGTGGAAACTGATCTCTCGGCCTGCAACCTGAGCCCGCCGCCGGACGACCTGAATGTGCTGACTTTCGGCAATCTCGTCGGCTCCGGCCTCCAGGCGGGGCCGTTCACGCCCGCCGGCAAGACGTACACGCTGACGAACAGCGGAAGCAGCTCGGTGAGTTGGGCGGCAACGCCCTCCGAGGCGTGGCTGTCAACAACGCCTGCGTCGGGCACGCTGCCCGCCGGCCAGAAGACGGACGTGACGGTCGGTTGGGGCGCGGCCGCGAATTCCATGCTGCCCGGGGTCTACAACGGTTCGGTGGCGTTCTCCAACACCGCCACGGGCGTCGCCCATACCCGGTCGGCGCAGTTGACCGTCCGGGTGCATCCGGGCGAGATCGAGGTGTTCGACACGATTGCGCCGTTCAACGACCTGACCGTGGCGTTCGGCGACGTCATCATTGGGCTGTCCCGCACCGAATCGGTCACGGTCACGAACACGGATCCGACCTGGCCGCTGACCGTGAGCAACATTTCGGTGCGCGGCGTCAGCCCTTTCGCGGCCACGCACATCCCGGCGTTCACCGGCACGATCGAACGCGTCAACGACGTGGTTTCTTTCGGGCCGGCGCCGGGGGGCGCCGCCGCCGTGAGAGCCGCCGCCGGGGCCAGCGCGGCGCCCAGCACGGTGCCGTGCTACGGCCTGGACCTGCAAGGCCGCAAGCTGGTGTCCTTCTCTTCGGCCACGCCCGCGTCGCTCACGGAGATCGGCAATATCCCCCGTTCGCTCTACGCCTGCGACTTCCTGAACGGCGACTTCACGAAGCTCTATGCCCTGGACGCCGGTAACAACATGCTGCTGACGATTAACACGGCCACTGCGGCCCGGACGATCGTCGGGCCGTGCGCGCCTGCGTCGGGCCACACCTGGACCGGCCTGGCCGGCACTCCGGACGGGACGCTGTACGCCGCCTCGACGGACAACACCATGTCCAAGTTGTACCAGATCAACCCGGCCACGGGCGCCGCCACTTTCATCGGCAACATCGGCGACATCGACAACCCGCTCATAATCATTGCCATTGCCGTCAACGCCCGGGGCCGGATGTACGGCGTGGACATCGTCAACGACAACCTCGTCGCGATCAACCCGGCCACGGGCGCCGGCACGATCGTCGGCTCGCTCGGCGTGAACGCGAACTACGCGCAGGGCATGGATTTCGACGAGGACAACGACATCCTGTACTGGGCGGCACACGTGGTCGGGGTCGGTCCCCAGCTCCGGGTGATCGATACGGCGTCCGGCGCCAGCGAGCTGGTGGGCAACTTCCCCGCCGGCACGAGGATCGAGATGGCCGTGGCCAACGGTGGGTCGGGGTTCAAGTTGATGGATCCGCCGGCCCTGCCGTACAGCCTTGGTCCCGGCGAGGCCCTTACGCTGGACATCCTGTACGCGCCATTGGCCATG
>JASEHE010000005.1 GCA_030018915.1 Verrucomicrobiota bacterium | reverse complement strand
TTTTTTGTTGTTTTTCAGGAGGTTACACCTTCTCCACTTTTACAGGAAGTATCGGACATCACCGATATTTTCGTGAAGCAATTTCCCATTCATATCCCACGATGCCATGTACTGTTGTCCCGTGTACCGTCCTCCATCCCATGTTTCAACAGCGAAGTTCTTCAGCCGTCCGCTTGGATGATACTCAAGCATTTCCTGCAAATCACGTCGAACAGATGACTTAATACGACCGTTGAGGTGAAACTCAAGTTCATATCCCAATTCATGTAATTCATTCTTGCGATCATTTTCTGCATACACGTTTTTTGTGTACGTCCGTATTGGACCATCTGGTGAATGATAGAATATGCACTTCGTTTCGTTATCATTAATTACAACTACAAGCCACCTTCCGTGGACGAGTTTTTTCTGGATCTTGCCTCCCTGGATGTTTTTCTCCAATTCCTCAAGCTCCTCCTTGGCTTTCTTTGCCGCTTCCAAATTATGCCTTAGTCTATCTCTCATGCTTGCATTTTTCAGAGAGTCAACAGATTCAAGCGCGTACGAAAAAGAAAGATTACTAAGCTGTTGAGCAACCGGGCTTTCTGCAATTTGTGATGAAGGCGCCTCATTAGACAAAAGTTTTTCAATACCATATTTCGGCAACACAAGTTCTTTCTTTTTTGTTTCCTCTTTTCCATCCAACATGGTCTCTCTTTTCTCATCTGCACCGCATGTTGTGATATTCTCGCGTTTCTTAAATTGCAACATCAAAGATCCAACAACCATCAGCACAATCAGGATGCCGAATGTGATTAAGACTATCCTGAATAGTTTCATATCTCTTTTCCTCCACGCTATGGCAACGTCTCGAGCCAATCATTAATGTGCTGGGTTGTCCAAAAGTCGGGGCAATTGAAGGCATGCATTTCCGGGTTTGCAACTGGGCAAGCACGACCTATGCGACAAACGCCATAAACACAATTGCGAGCAGCAATGTTATAGGTGCCTGAGTTAACCCAGAAACTCCTGCATTCAGTCAGGCCGGACAACAATGTCGCAAATTTGAATTCCTCTTCGATCTCCCAATCATGACCGGCAGTAGCGGCGTGAACATTTGTAGTACTCCCAATCACTTGGGGCCCGATAACAACTTTTCCTGGACATAGTATTGGGGACCCCGTTATCACGGGATAAAATCCCCCATCCTGGTCTACGAACGGCGTTAACGAATTTTGGATTTTCCTAATGACACCATCAATAGCTGAGTCAGGTTCTATTTCGAAATGCCACCAAGCGTGTCCAATCGCTCCAACAGCATCAGCCAATGCAGACCATCTGCACGCTACCACATACACCGTTGTCTCTTTTCCGGACGTACCACACTCACATTTTAGCACTGTCTTTGAGGGTGTTGTTCTATCGATCGTCCTTTGTAATTTACCCACTCCGATTCCCCCTGTAAGTGTCCAGCAAGAGGGAAGATCAGCCTCCGCTACATTTGGGAATGGCGTCGCTGTTACTGTAACGACATCTCCAGCAGTTGCTGAAATATCAACAACGAAGAGACGTGTGTCGGAATTTCCGTCCCCATCATCAACTTCGCGTTCGATATTGTCCGGTAAAAGGGACTCCACTTTAAGGACGATCAACGGCAAAGGCGGGAAGGTGGCCGATTTCGTCACCGGCGAGCCGTTCGGGGACGACGTCACGCCGGCGGAAACGGTGACTTCATACCGGCCCGGTCCCAGAGCCGGAAAATCCGTGACGTACTGATCTTCTCCCGGTCCCGTGATCGGGGGAAAGACCGGAGGGGGGCGGATCTCCTGGCCTCCGCCCCGAATGACGTAGTCCACCTGAACGCCCCCGGACGCGATCTTGTAATCCTCGTCTCCCCGTTCCACGGACAATAACAACTGGGCGGTTCCATGCGCGCAGATGACCTCCGGCACGACCTTCGCCCCGCTCGGATAGGGACACCCCAGCGCGGAGAGGGAGACGCCGAACAACACGACGAGCATCAGGTTCAGGTCAAGTCTGCAAGTTGTCATGGGATCGGTTCCTCGCGCATGCCTTTTTCTCTTGCATTCCGCGGCAGACATCAAGATAGTCGGTCGCAATTCAATTCAAGACGTAATTGAAGCATGGCAAAGCCGGCACACGATGCAAGGGATTTCTCTAAACGCAATGGACCGCTACGCTGGAAATCGAGCCCGGGCGCTGACTGTCGCGGGGTTGCTGCTCACTGTGCTCGAAGTGGCGGAGGCCCATCCGGCGGAAACTCGGTGTTGTTGCTCACCAGCGCGCTGTAACGGTGCTCGCGATGTTCCTCCAACTCCCGAAACAGCAACGGTTGTTTGCCGGTGGCCTTGGGCCTCATTTTTCGAACGCAACGGCTGGCGTTTCGTGGTAACGATCCGGCCGTATGCCCCGCGCAAACCGATATGTGCTGCCAGGCCGGGCTTACCTGTGATTGCGGCGGATTACGGCGGCGTGTGGGAACCGATATGAAGACTGCTCGATATTGGCATCTGGAATCGGGCAAACAAATCGTGTGCGATCTCTGCCCGCACGGCTGCGCGATCGCCGATGGGAAGGCGGGGCGCTGCGGGGTCCGCCAGGCGGAGGGCGGGGAACTTCGGGCATACGGCTACGGGCTGCTCTCCTCCGCGCGCGTGGATCCCATCGAGAAGAAGCCTCTCTATCATTTCTATCCGGGCTCCGAGATATTCAGCGTGGGAGGTTGGGGCTGCAATCTTTCCTGCTCGTTCTGCCAGAACTGGACGATCTCGCAGCAGGTGGACCGGAACGGCAAGCGGTCAAGCCCGGAGGAGGTGGTGGCATCCGCCGTCGCGCGCGGTTCGCCCGGCATAGCGTATACGTACAACGAGCCTCTGATCGCCTTCGAGTTTGTCGTCGATTGCGCCAGCGCGGCTCGTCGAAAAGGCCTGATCAACGCGATGGTGACCAACGGACACGCACGGGCGGAGCCCGCCGCCGAGCTGCTTCCGCTCATAGACGCCTTGAACATAGACATCAAGAGCTTCGAAGATTCCTTCTACCGGGAGCACTGCCGGGCCGGCCTGGCGCCGGTGTTGGCGTTCTGCCGGCAGGCGGTTCAGGCAGGTTGCCACGTGGAAATCACCAATCTGCTCATTCCCGGGTTGAACGACGGCCGGAACGCGTTGGACGGCTTGTCTCGATGGATACGGACGGAACTCGGCACCGCGACGGTTCTCCACTTGAGCGCCTACCACCCGGACTATCGGATGCGGATTCCCCCAACGCCGGTCTCGCTCCTGGAGCAGGCCTGCGAGATCGCGCGGCAGCACCTCGACTATGTCTACCTGGGCAACGCACGAACGGCGACCGGCCAGGACACCCGGTGTCCGGGCTGCCGGGGGATGCTGGTCGAGCGTCGCGGCTATGCCGTGGCCGCGACGGGCATAGCGCGCGACGGCCGCTGCCGACACTGCGGACGGGCTGTGGACATCATCGGCGAATGGTCGAGGTCCCGGCGGTGAATTCGATCAGTCGGAATGGGCCTCGTCTTCCGGCGACTGTTCCGAGTCGGCGCCGCCGGTCATAGGATGGAAGTCCTCGAATGTCGCCTGTGCCAGGAAGTAGTCGGCCCAGGAGCCGAAAGCCAACATGGTGAGGAACCGGTCGGTCTTGTTCTGGCGGTCCATGCGCGCGTAGTCCAGAATGCCTGGGTCGCCTGGGCGCCGGTCCGCCACGAACGCGAGAAGCAGTCCGCCTTCGGCTTCGGCCAGATCGCTGAGCTGGCCCCGGTCGCAACGCATGACTGCCGGGACCAGGCTCATGGCATGTGGGACGGCATTGGTCGAGTCTTCGGTCAGTCCGCCAAACAGTTCGAAGACGGAGAACGGCCGCGTGGTGGCCACGTTCAGGTTGAAGTCCTTGAGGGCGGCGTCGAAGCTCTTGCCGGCGGCCAGCGCGTCTGAGATGGCGTCTTTCATGCCGCGCGCTTTGTCGAGAAAAGCCCCGTGCTGCGCGTTGCTGCGCGCGAGGTCCGTGGCGCGATCGGCCACTTCCGCGAACTCGGGAATCCGGCCCGGGGTGTTCGCGCAGGTCGTCATGACGTAGGCGGCGCGGTCGCCCGTGATTACGTCGCTGACATTGTGCTGGGCGCGCGAGGGGTCCAGTTCGAACGCGGCCCTGTAGAAATCGGGGCCGACATCGAGACCGGGGATCGTCTCGTCGGCGGCGAAGAAGGCCGAGGTTTGCGCCGTTGAACCCATCTTGGCAATGGCTTCCTCCAGCGGCATGGCCTGCTGGTATCGCCCGCCTGTCAGCGAGAGGACGAGCGCCATGGCCTGTTCCCGCGCCTTGTCCCTGGCCATGTCGGCAACCAGCCGGGCCATGATGTTCGCGCGGACGTCATCATCCAACGGTTTGGCCGACTCGATTCCGTTCGTGCTTTTGACGGCAAAATCCTCCAAATGGTCGTCGTAGAATTGCTTGATATCCGTCTCCTGCGCGGCGACGACGCCGGTGTAGTTGGAGAATGGGAATTCCACGTACCGCACATTCATCCTGAAGGGGATCGCAAACAGGTTGGTGTTGGCGCGGTAGAACTCGCGGGCCGCTTCCTCGGTGACATTCGTGGAGACCGGCATGTTTGTGGGCGAGAGAAAAGCAAACTCGACGTTGAACCGGTCCGAGAAATCGCGCACATCGAGGTCCATCTCGGCCGGAGCGAGCCACACCGAGGCCCGCATCAAATCGTAGAGCTTCGACAGGACGATCTGATCCTTCAGGTAGGCCTCGTAGGTTTCTATAGCGATTCCGTACTCGCGCGCGATGTGGTTCTTGAAGCGCTGGGCGCCGAGCTGGGTGAAGACCTGGTCGCGCCGGATGAGTTCACGGACCTCGCTGTCGGATGCCAGGAGGCCGAGGCGCTCGGCGGCGCCGAGCAGGGCGAGGCGCTGCCAGGCGCGTTTCCTGAGTTCCTTTGCCTGCGGCCGGGTCAAGCCGATCTGCTCCCCGAATCCGAGCGTGAAACGCCGCGCGGCGCCGAACTCCTCCGTGGAGATCACCCGGTCGAACAGCCGCCCCTCGCCGCTGGCCGGTGATTTCTCGCACCCGCCCTGCTGTGAGAAAACGCCGATGAACGTGATGCTGACGACGACGACAAAAGCGCCCCAGAGAAGACGGCTTCGAATCAGGGTGTTGAACTTCGTGATCAGCCGCATGGCCGCATTCCTGTCTCCCCCAAAAGCGCATCCCGAGGTTAAAGACTCGCGGGATGCGCGCCATCAACCCATTGTTGTCCCTTGCCCGCATGTTTCGCGCGGAAGTGAAGTGTGAAACATGCGGGCAAACCGCGTTACGGGCCGGCGACAACGCTCCAGCAAGGACTTAACTTATCGCTCGCCGACAGGAGTGGGCGAGGGAGCCGTCGTTGTGGTGGTCGGCATCACGGAAGGCCGCAATTCCTCGCCTTCCTCCGCCGGGGGCGGCATGGGCTTCTCCACTGGCTTGCCACCCTCGCCGGGAAGAGTCACATAGACCCAGCTTGTGCCCTCGGGCTGTTCTTCCAGCCCCTCGATCACAGTAGTGACGATCTCCTTCTCCTCCTCGACCGCCTTGCGGATATGAATCTTGATCACGACGTTCGGCTTGGTCTTGACCCGGCGCGGGGCGCCGTCGGCTCCCTTGAGTTCGACCTCATATTCGCCGGCGGAGTTGCGCAGGTAGATATAGGACCGATCCAATGCGCAAGCGACGGTGATCTGGTCGCCGGCGTCCATGTCCGGCGCCGAGAAATAGGGGTTCCCGCGAACGTTCATCCGCCCCTCGTTGCAGCCGAAGGCGCCGATGTTCTTGTCGGACTGCGAACGGACAGCGGCTGAGACCTTTGAGCCGATCACGCCGCAGACGGCGGCCGGGGTTTCGATCTCGAACCCATTCGAGTTCCGGAAGTCCTTCTCCAGCGACGCATCCACGCGCCCCTCGACCAGCTTGATGCGCTTCAGCTTCTTGTCGGTCGCGTCCTCGGTCACGGTCAACTGGGCGTTGGCGAGCACCTGGCATTCGTTGCCTTCGGACAAGACGATGACGACGGACGACTTGGCGCCCGTCTTGATCTCAGTGCCGTATGGGTACGATTTGTCCGCCTCGGCTGCCACAAAGTCGCCGGCGCCGGACGTTTTCACACGGCATTCGCCGACAATGCGTTCGATCTTGAATTCGGGATTGAACGGCGCCGCCATCAGGACGACCGATTGGATCGGTCCGAGAAAAGCGACGCATGCGACAACCTTGACGAGTGGTGTTTTCATCCATTATCTCCTGGCGTTGGTTTCCAACAACACGCGATCAATCATTATTTTGGCAGTCTATGCCAGCGCCGCCGAACAAGTCAATGCCGAAAACCGATTTTTTGTGGTTCCGTCCAGCGTGACTGCTATAGTGAGCCAAATGAGACGCGATAGGAAAGGCAAATCGGCTGTGGCCGGTCGGGTCGTGGTCTGGGCCATATCCGGCTTGTCGCTGGGGTTCGCCGTCGCGGCCGGCCAATTGCTGACAACGTGGGAAGCCGCCGCCGGCGACATGCGCTTGCGTTTGCGCTACGCGTTGGCGCGCAACCCTGCCGCGCGCGGTCGCGTCCCCTTGACGTTGCTAGCAATCGACGCGCAGACCCAGAGCCGGCTGGGACGATTTGGCGCGGGGCACTGGTTGTCGCGCAAGCCGTTTTTTGACCAGCTTGTGTTTTTTGATCGGCACTACCGGCCCGGCGTACTGGCTTACGATGTCGTTTTTCAGGAGGACCTGGGCACATCCGGCGCGACGGTGGAATCGCGTGTCAGTGAAGATTCCGCGCGAATCGGAAAGATCGTCCGCGATCTCGACCGGGTGTCCCGGGACGGCCGGCAAATGCTCTCCCACGAGACCATTGCCGAAATCAACCGGTTGTCGTTCGAGCAGGGCGGCGACCAACTGGCCCATTGCCTGGCGACGATCATGGGCAACAACCGGTTTCCGATCCTGTTTCCATTCTACTTCCGAGGCGGATGGATTGATCCCAAGCCTCACGCGATTCCTCAGTGGTCGCGCGGCCCTGCTCATGGCGACCGGACGGGATCGGCAGCCGCGCCAGACGACGCGGTTCGATATGTGCTGGACATGGCGATCCCCGCGGACGACATTCATTTCCCTGAGCCGGCAAATCGGCAGGGCTACGCCTTCTCGCCGAACGCCAGGATGCCGTCCAGGGATTTCATTGATTACGTGTGGCTCGGGCCGATCAATGCGCGGCCCGACCCTGATGGGGTCATTCGGCGCCTGCCGATGGTTCTGGGATTCAGCTACGCGGACGCGTCGGCCGGCTGGCCGGCCGACGCCTTTGTCCCTTCGTTCGCGTTCGCCGCCAGCCTTCTTCAACTGGGCGTGTCTTTTCCCCTGAAGCCAGGCGTGGTTCAGGTCCACTTCGGCAAGGAGATTGTTGTCCGGCCCCCGGGCCGACCGGCCTTGCGGATTCCCATCAACGCCAACGGCGAACTGTTTCTCAACTATTTCGCGCGCATCCAGGATTTCCCCGCCTTGGACTTCGCCGACGTGGCGCCCTCCCCGACGATTCCCGCCGAACAGGCCCGGAAGCTCGCCGCCCGGTTTCGCCCGCTCCTGGACGGCCGCGTGGTCTTGGTTGGGGTTGCGTGCACCGGCATGGACGTCGGATCGTGTCCATTGGACACCCAGACGCCGTTGGTCCTGACGCATCTGACCGCTATCGACAACATTCTGGCCGGACGATTTCTCGCCCCGCTGAACGCGGCTCAAAGCCGGGCGCTCATGGTTGTGCTCTTCCTTCTGTTCACAGGGCTCTGCGAGGTGGAGAAATCACCGCGGCTCGGTGTTGTGGCGGGCCTCTTCAGCCTCCTCTATCTCGTGGTCGGCTATCTCAATGTGCACGTCAACGCCGTCGTTCTCCCAGTCGTCTGGCCCCTGTTGTACATCGGAATATGCGCGTTCGGGGTGGTATCCTATCGGTTCTTCGCGGAAGAGAAGGCCAAGCGCAGAATCCGTGGAATGTTCTCGCGAATGGTGTCGGCCAAGGTGCTTGCCTATCTGGAGGAGCACCCCGACCGGCTGGGGATTTCCGGCCGGAACGTCGAGGCCACGGTGTTCACCTCGGATATTGCGGGCTTCACTTCGATCAGCGAACACCTGCCGCCGGAAAAGCTGATCGAACTCCTGAACGCCTACCTGACCCCGATCACCGACTGCATTCTCAATCACGGGGGGTATCTGGATAAGTACATCGGCGACGGCATCATGGCGGTCTGGGGCGCCCCGTATCCGGACCCCGAGCATGCCCGCAAGACGTGCCAAGCCGCCCTGGAACACCGCGAAATAGTGCGGCGGTTGAACGCCCGGCTCCAGGTCGAGTATGGCGTGACCTTGAACGTTCGAATGGGCGTCAACTCTGGAACGGTGACGGCTGGGAACGTTGGTTCCGCGCGCAAGTTCCAGTACACGGTGCTGGGTGATACCGTCAACCTGGCATTTCGGCTGGAAGCAGCCAACAAGGAATTCGGCGCCGATATCATCATCGGCGAACAGACGCGAGCGCTTCTGGGCTCTGAAATCGTGGTCCGCGCCCTGGGCAAGATTCGCGTGCTGGGCAAGAGCCTGAGCACAACGGCCTATGCGCTGGAAGGCCGGCAGGAGTCCGTGGGCGAGGCCGGGCTTCGTGTGATCCGCGACTATGAGGCGGCGCGGGCCTGTTTCACGCGGCGGGAATGGGCCGAATGCCGCCGCCGGCTCGATGAGATATTGGCCCGGGAAGACGACCCGCCCTCGGCGATTCTCAGGGACCGCGCCCTGCGCTACCAGCAGCATCCGCCTGGACCCGATTGGGACGGGGAGTGCGTCCAGGGAGCCAAGGACTAAATTGGTTCCCAAGTCGCGTGTCTGCACGGTGTTTAGCACTTTCGCCGCTAAGAAGAGACGATGCGGCGTTCTTTCGCGGAAACGCTTGACAATGCCGGCCGATCGCACTAAGAAGCGCCGGAGTGTCTTGTCCTACCGGGGAAAAGCTGGGCCTCCCAAGGGTTCTAGCCCGTGACGTGGTGTCGAGAGACGCCGCGAACGTGGCTAGCTTTGTTTGTGCGCGCTGGGCGGGCGCATCGCGGCCCGAAGGGCGCATGTTTCACGCGGGAGTGTGAAATATGCGGGCTAGAGCATGGCAAAGAAGAAACGGTCGCTCATCGAGCGCGGGAAGAGGTCCTCCCCGAAACATCATCGCCGGGTATTGTGTGTCCCTGTGCAACGACACAAGAAACGGGCATCGGCCGCCATCTCGAAACATCGTCCTCCCGCCGCCATTCCCCCGAAGCAGAAGGCGACCGGCGTTTCGCGGCCTGCGCGCCTTCCGAAAGCGTTCGAGCCCGCCGCGCGCCGTGGGCTTGATGCCGGCGCCATCAGCCGGAGTGACGAGGACCGGTTCTCCGATCAAATCCGGCGGCGCGAGCGCAACGAGAAGCTCAAGGAGATCATCAAGCTGGCGGAGACGCAGGGCTACCTGACCTATGACGACATCAACGACACCATTCCCGACAGCGTTATCAAGGCCGAGGAGTTGGAGGCGTATCTCACGCTTCTGCGTGGCATGGACGTCGAGATCATCGAGTCCTCGTCGGTGGACAAGCACGAGAAGCATTCGGCCAGGGACAAGCGTGTCGGGAAGCCGTCCAAGGTGGACTTCTTCGACGATCCGATCCGGATGTATCTGCACCAGATGGGCCAGGTGCCGCTGCTGACGCGCGAACAGGAAGTGGAGATATGCAAGCGGATCGAAAAGGCGGAGGTCAACGCGCGGACGTTGTTCAACCGCCTCGGCTTTGCCGCGGACATGTACCTTAGCCTGGCGGATCGCCTGGAGAACCATGACGAGCGGTTTGACCGCGTGGTGACGGACAAGTTCGTGGAAAGCCGCGACCGCTACCTGGTGATTCTGCCCGCGATCAAGCGGAAGATCGGCAGGCTGCGGGAGCGCATGCAGAAGCAGTTCGCCGGACTGCTGAAGACGGCGCTTTCCAGGGCCGTCTTGAGCCGCCGGGAAAAGGTGTTCCAGCGGACGCGCGCGCGGCTTGCCGACGCCTTCGGCCACCTGCACTTCAAGCAGAAGGTCATCGAAACCATGGTGGGCGAGGCGGAGAGCCGGTTCAAAGAGTATCGCGACTGCATCAACGAGATCGCCCGCATCGAAAAGATGCGGGCCCGGCGGACCGCGAAACGGGCGGCCCAGCTCAAGGCGCGTAAGAAGCGCCTGCGCGCGCTGAGCCTGCGCTTCTGCATAATTCAGGATGAGGCCGTGTGTCTGTTGAAGGACCTGAAGGAGAACATGCGCAGCGGCCAGCAGGCCCGGACCGAGATGGTCGAGGCCAACCTGAGGCTGGTCATCAGCATCGTGAAGAAGTACATGAACCGGGGCTTGTCCTTCCTGGACCTCATCCAGGAGGGGAACACCGGTTTGATGAAAGCCGTGGAGAAGTTCGAATACCGCCGCGGCTACAAGTTCAGCACCTATGCGACCTGGTGGATTCGGCAAGCCGCCACGCGCGCCATTGCCGACCAGGCCCGCACCATCCGCATCCCGGTCCACATGATCGAGACGATCAATAAACTGCTCCGGGCTCAGAAGAAGCTCGTGCAGGAGCTCGGCCGGGAACCCACCCCCGAAGAAGCGGCTGAGGAAATGGACATGCCCGTCGAGCGGGTCCGGGCCGTCTACAAGATGGCCCAGCAGCCGATTTCCCTCCAAAGCCCGGTAGGCGAAGGAGATGACGCCCACTTCGGCGACTTCATCGAGGACAAATCCGCGGAAAATCCCTCGGAAATGGCCGCCTTCAGCATGCTGAAGGATAGACTCAAGGACGTCCTGAGCACCCTGACGCCACGGGAAAAATCCGTGCTCGACTACCGCTTCGGGTTGACCGACGGCTATTCACGCACGCTAGAAGAGGTCGGCAAGCAGTTCCTCGTCACCCGCGAGCGTATCCGCCAGATCGAAGCCAAGGCGCTCCGCAAGCTCAGACATCCCACACGCCTGAGAAAGCTGGAAGGCTTTCTCGAAATGCGATGAGCGTCCGGTCCATTGGGACCGACCGGGCGCATCCGGCGATAGAGTCCCCACACAGCTAAGGAGTCAGACATGCAGCTTTCCACGCGGGAATTGATCATATACGCCGTCTCGTTATCCGCCGTATGGTTCGCGCTTGGCATCGTCATCGGCTGCGTCCTGTCCGGAATGCGCGCTGCCCGGTCGAGCCGCGGCAAGGGGCCCTCCCGCCGCGCGGGCGACGCCGGCGACAAGTCCGACCTGGTGGAGCTTTACGTGGGCAACCTGTCCTATGACGTTTCGGAAAAGGAACTGTTCAAGACCTTTAAGGCCTACGGCTCGGTCGCCTCGGCTCGCGTGATCTCCAACCGTTTCACCGGGAAATCGCGAGGCTTCGGCTTCGTGGAGATGGACAATCGCGAGGAGGCCGAAACGGCCATCCGCGCCATGAACGGCAAGGACATCTGCGGCCGCAAGATCGTCGTGAACGAGGCCAAGTAGCCCGCTCGTTCAGGCCGCCGCGCCATGAACTACGTCAGCACCAGAGGCGGCCTCGCTCCGATCGGCTTTCAGGACGCCGTTCTCATGGGGTTGTCCAGGGATGGAGGCCTGATCGTGCCGGATCGCATTCCGGACGCCTCCGCGCATCTTGCGGCGTGGCGCGCGCTGGCCTATCCGGAGCTGGCCGCTGCGGTCATGGGGCTTTTCGCCGATCTGCCGGTCGCGGAATGGCGAACCCTCGTCGCGCGCAGCTACGCCGCCTTCCGCCACCCGGACATCACGCCGGTAGTCGCCGTGGGCCCTATCCACATCCTGGAGCTATCCCACGGGCCGAGCCTCGCCTTCAAGGACATAGCCCTCCAGTTCCTCGGAAACCTCTTCGACTTCATCCTGTCCCGGCGCGACCGGCGGCTCAACGTTGTGGCGGCGACCAGCGGCGATACCGGCAGCGCCGCCATCCAGGGCCTCCGCGGAAAGCCGCGGCTCCGCATTTTCGTTATGTACCCACACGGCCGCGTCAGCCCGATCCAGGAAGCACAGATGACCTCCGTGCTCGACGGCAACGTGTTCAATCTCGCCATCGAGGGCGCGTTCGACGACTGCCAGCGCATTCTCAAGGAGCTTTTCAACGACCTGGCATTCCGGGACCGCGCCTGCCTGGGGTCCGTCAACTCGATCAATTGGGCGCGGCTCCTTCCCCAGGTGGTGTATTACTTCTACGCGGCATTCCGCGTCATGGAGCGCACAGGCGCCCGGCGCGTCCGATTCGCCGTGCCCACGGGCAATTTCGGCGATATCTTCGCGGGCTACCTGGCCGCTCGCATGGGCCTGCCTATTGCCCGCCTCGTGCTGGCCACCAACGAGAACGACGTGCTCGCGCGATTCTACCAAACCGGCGTCTATCATCCAATGCCGGCCAGACCCACGATCAGCCCTTCGATGGATATCCAGGTGGCCAGCAACTTCGAGCGATACCTCTACTACCGCGCCGGGGAGGACCCCGGGCGGGTACTCCGGCTCATGAAGGACCTGGCCGCCCGCGGTCGGATGGAAGACCGTCCGGCCGGGCCCGGCCCCGTGGACCCGTTGATCGTGGCCGGGACGGCCGGCACAAGCGATGCTCTGGCCACGATCCGCGAGTGCCATGAGCGGCATGGCTACCTGCTGGACCCGCACGGCGCAGTCGGCGTTTGCGTCGCCTCGCGCCACCTGGACCCGGCCGAACCGATGATCAGCCTGGCCACGGCACACCCGGCCAAGTTCGCCGAGACGATCCGCCGCGCCACGGGCAGGGACCTCGCGCATCACCCGGCGCTGGATTCGCTGCAAGGCCTCCCAACGCGCCGGGACCTCCTGCCGGCGGAGACGCCGGCCGTACGTGACTACATCGCGGCGCGTGTGTAGGCGCCCGGTTTATGAAGAAAAACGAAGCGCGCGAATTGATCCTGGACTTGTTCCGGCAGGCATGCGACCGCGCCTATTCGGCCGGCGAGATTGCCGCAGCCTTCAGCCTCAGAGGCAAGCCCAAGAAAAAACTGACCGGCTGGCTCAAACGGCTTTGCGTCGAGGGACTCCTGGCCCAAACCATGCAGCGCTACCATCGGCCGCTGCCTGCGGCGCGGCGCCACGCTACCGACGCCGGAGCGCGGAACAGCGGCCGTATCGCCGGCCAGCGCGCGCATGCCCATCGGCGACCGGCCGTCCGCAGGGAACTGCCGGCCGAATGTGTGGGCACTCTCCAGCATGAGGGCGCCGCCCTGTTCGTGACGCCAGCGGACCGCGCTCTCAACGCGCGAATCCGCGTCGCCGACGCGCGCGGCGCCGGTATCGGCGACCGTGTGATCGTCCGCCTTCGCGAAGACGCTACGGCGCGACACATCCCGGCGGCCGACCGGGCGGGCGCGCCATCTTCCATGCAGGGCGATATCGTAGAGGCGCTGGGACCGGCAGGCGCGCTTTCGACAGAGACGCTTGCCGCCATCCGGCACTACGGCCTGGCCGAAACTTTCTCCGATGAAGTCATTGCGGAATCCGAACAGGCGCTCGAACTCGTTCATGTCCCGGGTCCGCGCATGGACGCGCGTGATAAACTGATCGTTACCATAGACCCCGAGCGCGCCCGCGATTTCGACGACGCCTTGTCCCTCGACACCGATTCGTCCGGCAACCGGGTGCTCGGCGTGCACATCGCGGACGTCGGTCACTATGTCCGGGCCGGAAGCGCCCTCGACGGGGAGGCGCGGCGCCGCGGAAACAGCGTCTACTTGCCGGACCGGGTTCTGCCCATGCTGCCGACCTCGCTGTCCAACGGCGTGTGCAGCCTGCGGCCCGGCGAAGACCGCCTGGCGCTGTCGGTGTTCCTTGCGTTCGATCCGAACGGACGGGTTGTTCGCCGCGAGTTCGCAAAGACAATCATCAGAAATCGCGTCCGCCTGACCTATGAACAGGCATTCCACATGCTCGGCAAGCGCCGGCCGGCCGGCGGGGCGAGCGAAGTCCCGCCGCCGCCGCGCCCGCGCGCATTCGAGGACGACTCATCGCTCGAAACGCCGGCGCGCGCGTTGCTTCTTCAGTTGAGCGCGCTCGCCCAGCAACTGCGCCGGCGCCGCTTCGAGCGCGGGGCGCTCGACCTCGACGCGCCGGACATGGAGATCATCCTGGACTCCAAGCAGACCGTGTCCGGCCTCCGTCTGATCGAGAACGACCTCTCGCACCAGTTGATCGAGGAATGCATGGTCGCCGCTAACGAGGCCGTGGCGCTCGAACTGGTCAACCGCGGCGTCACGATCATCGCTCGTCTCCACGAACCGCCTTCGGAAGAAAAAATGGCCGATCTGACCTTTGCGCTCGGCCGACTCGGATTCTCGCCCGGCGACATCACGCAACCCAGAGTCCTTGCGCGGTTTCTCCAGGCAATCGGCGGACACCCACTGGCCAACTACGCGCGGACCCTGGCGCTGCGAAGCATGAAGCGCGCGCTGTACTCCGCCAGGGCCAGTGGCCATTTCGGCCTGGCGAAGCGATACTACTCTCATTTCACCTCGCCGATCCGCCGCTATCCGGACCTGATTCTTCACCGGCAACTTGCCGCTTCATTGCCCGCCGGCGCCACGACACCAACCCATTTGGGCGCTGGGATGCGGCTCCTCGAAAAGGAGGAACTGATTCGGGTCGCCTTTGCCTGTTCGGAAAGCGAGCGGACCGCGGAGGAGGCGGAACGCTTTGTCGTGGACAACATGAAGTTCCGGTATTTGGCGGCTCGCATTCGGGCGCCTGAGGCCGAGACATACGACGCGGTGGTGGTTCGGATCATGCGCATCGGCGTATTCGTCGAGGCGCCGGCTCTGCAGACGCAGGGGCTGATTCCGGCCGCGGCATTCTCGGCGATCGGGAAGCGACCACGGGTTGACCGCAATCGCCGGCGGGTCTTTCTAGCCCCGTTTGCGCCCGCCGGGCGGGCGCATCATGGCCCGAAGGGCGCATATTTCACGCGGGAGCGTGAAATATGCGGGCTGGGCGACCGGGTCTTGGAACCGGGCAGTCCGATCCGGGTAACGGTGAGCCGGGTGAACCTGCAGAAGATGCAGATTGATTTTGCGCCGGCTGCCAAGACGGCTGCCGGCGACTGCCCGTCCACATCCAAAGGCTGGCGGACCAGGATTTTGCCCTCCTAAAAAACGATCCGGGCCAATGGGCTACTCGCGCGCCAGGGACAGGACGGCCTGGTGGACCGCGACGACCGCCTGGGCCATGCGCGTGTAGTCGAGCCGGTCGGCTGTGTCCCGCGCGCCGTGATACTCGCGGTTGCGGTAGAAGGCCGTGTCGGTCACCATGACGGCGTCGAAGCCGTGATGCCAGTAGCTCCGGTGGTCGGAGAGATCAATGCCCGGCACGAACCAGGGCGCGTTGATCGAGTAGACCGGCAGATCGGTCGCGCCCTTCATGCCGGAAAGAACCGCTCGAGTGAGAGAGCTCTGGCTCAGGTTGCCCACCACGGCAAGGAAGTCGCCCCGGCTCGGATAGAACGGGCGCATGAGGAACACCGGGAAATGCTGGCTGTTTTCCTCGTCCCGGTAGTAGCCGATCATCTCCAGAGCGATCATGGCCCGGACCTTGACGCCTTCCCGTTTCAGAAGCTGCGCATGCCTGAAACTCCCCATTTCTTCGCCACGGAAGAACGGCGGCTCCTCCAGGGTGTATGCCACCAGCTCGATGGTCCGGGGCAGGTTGGTCTCGCCGGCCAGCAGACCGGCCAGTTCGATCAGGCCGGCCACGCCGCTGGCATTGTCGTCCGCGCCAGGCGAGCCGGCCACAGCGTCGTAATGGGCGCCGACCACCACCCGTTCACCGGTTGCCGGGCCGAAGAATGCCCGCACATTCCGGCAGACGACGCCTTGCGCGGTGTAATCCTGGAATTCGGTCCGGGCGCCAGTTTTTTCGAGCTGCCTGCTGATGTAATCGGCGCAGAGGTCCAGGTTGGCCGTGTGGCCCCAGGAACGCGGATGGTATGTCTCGGAGAGAGTCACCACGTGTTTCCGGAGCCGGTCGGGGGACGCGACGCGCCGAGACGAGGCGCTGCCCGCGCGCAAAGGCTGGACGCAGCCCCACAGGATAACGCCCAGCGGCAGCACGAGCAGCAGGAAAACCCAGCAGACGATCCGCGCCAGAAACCGCTTCAACGAGCGCGGCCGCGGGAAAGCGTTAATGGCGGCAGCAGGCATGGGAAGGGTTCAGGGAATTCAGGAAACTGGAAATTGGAAACTTGAAGCTGGAAAGCAGGAACGTGAGACTCGAAACCGGGAGACTTGAAACCGGCAAAGACAACCGGCAGTGTTCGCTCTTTGGACACGACAAACTCATCGCTGGATCCTTGCTTTGGGCGCAGGAGAAGCACAAACTTGCTGGCGCTTCGAGAATGTCTCTCCAGTTTCCAGCCTCATCTTCCCTGTCTTGCCTCCCTCGCCGAGACCGGCGGTTTCCCTGTTGTCGGCGGTCATTGTGCCATGCGCGTTCGCGCCACACAATACTTTCCCGCGCCTTTGTGATGAGTTCTCGCAAGACCACAAGCCATTGGAGGCGCTTGAGTCAATCAGCCACCCAGATCCCGAAAACCCCGTTTCGCTCCATGCCACACTACTCAGGCTTCGGGATTTCGGTTGGTGCGGATCGGCGGATGTGATAGGCTGCTTGAAGTTGTGGCCCCGCCCAGCCGGGCATCCGAATCGGTCGGACGGAGCCGGCGCGGAGGGTCCACATGCCTGGGCTGCTGACCGACTTCAAGAAGGACGATCCGATTGACGAGCGTCCGCAGGCCCGGTCGTTGACCGTGCGCGGCGCGCGTTACGTCAATGCGGCCGCCAAATTTTGGCCCAGTCTGATTGATGAAATCCGCGAGGACTGGCCGGCCTGCTCGCTGATCGAATTGACCGCGCCATCCGCCTGCCACCTGAATCGGGAGCATCTCCATCCCGAACTGGCGTTGCAGCAGGGCTTCGAAGAACTCCGGGACGCGGACATGGCGGACGTGATGCGCGAATGCCTGGCCGAGATGGAACTGCTGGGGCCGCCCTCGCCGGTGCGGGCGCGGCTGTTTAACGGCCAGGAGGAGATGCTGGTTCGCGATCTGCCGATGGACAGCGTGGATTCCGAGACGTTTTCCTGCCTGGTGGCCTGGCACCTGGAGTGGGCGCGGGTGCCGGCGGCGCAGTGGAACAGCCGCGCAGTCAGCGGGACGATCCGGGCCGAAGACCAAGAGCGCGACCGCATCTATCACATGACGTTCAGCCTGCTGAACCGGCGCCTGAGCGAAGGATTGTTCCGCCGCTCGCTGTCAATCGCGCCGACGGTGAAGCCGCTATGCGGCGAACGCCGCCCGGTGGAGGATGGTGTAGCGGGCGCCGTCGGCCGACAAAACGCTGCGCATGAGGAGCGCCTCTGAGCAAGCGACCGGCCCGAAATCGCGCGCGGCCAGCGCCTCCATGGCCTTCACAAGGTCCTGAGCGCCGCGTGGAGAGAGCGCGCGGCCGAGGGTGATGTGCGGCTTGAATTCGCGCGTTTCCAGCGTGAGCCCCACGCCCCTGAGCCGCAGGGCCAGGCGCTCATGCAGGGCGCGGATTTCGGTGGGATCGGCCACGCCCGCCCAGATTACGCGGGGCGACAGGCGACCGCCGAATGAGCCGATGCCGACAATGCGCGCGGAGAACGGCCGGGTTTGGGCGGCCGCCTGATCCAACGCGGCGGCGACCGGGGCCACCAAGTCCCGGGTGATATTGCCGAGGAAGAAGAGCGAGACGTGGATGTTTTCGGGCGGAACCCACCCGACGCGCGCGCGCGTTTTCTTCAGGGCAGCCTGCGCGATCGAGAGGTTTCGGCGCGCGTCGTCGGACGGACCGAGCGCCACAAAGGCGCGGATGAAGACGTCCCGCGTATCGGCCTGCCGCATAGTCGACACTTTTTCACGGGCGTCCGGACCTGTCAACGCAATTGGCGATATTTTCGGCAATGGGTCATTCACGTGGTGTGGGATGGCAAGAAGCGGGCGCATTTTTCGATTTCTTCTACTTGACCGGGCCGACCGTATTGTGGTATACATGGCGTCGTCATGGCAGGGGTCCGTCACATGCCGACCAAGTGGGCTTCCCTGTTTCTATTTTCCCTTTGCCTGAGTTTCGCGCCGGCCGGCGCGGCTGTCAAGGGACCGGCGAAGGCCGGTCCGATGGAGGAGGAACCGGTCGCCGAGGAGGCCGTTCCGGCGGAGGGTGACGATGAGGAGAAGGAAAAGGAGGCTGAACTCGACGCGGTTATCGAGTTGGAGCTCAAATATGCCGAGATGCTCACGAACAACGGCCTTCCCGACTACGCCAAGATTGTTCTGGGCCGCTTGAATCCCGACGCCGTCGGACCGCGTTTTAAGGTGATTCAACTGCAGGGGCTGATTGCGCTGGGTAAGTTCGACGAGGTCAAGCGCGTCATCGCCCAGGAGGCGGACCAGGAGAGCGCGGCGGCCTGGGCCATGAAGCTGGCGCTGGCCGACGGCTACTACGCATGGGGCAAGTACAAGGAAGCGCGAGGCCTGTACGACGGTTTCTTCAGGAAATACAAGGATGGCCCGCCGAAGGAACTCAACAAGTTCTTTCGCGATTCCGCGTACAAGTGCGCGCAGCTGCTGATACTGATGGGGGATCGGGCGGCAGCCATCGAGGCCTACCGTGCGACACTCAAGGCTCAGCTCAAGAAGCACGTGAAGCGCCAAATCATGGCCGAGACGGCGGAACTGATGCTCAAGGACGCCGAGGAGGCCAAGCCGGACGTCCGCAAGGCGATCTTCCGGGAGGTCGAGAAACTGCTGGACGAAGTCCTTTACGGCGCTTCGACCGACCTGTGGTTCGGGAAGGCCATGACCATGATGGCCCACATGAAAGTCATGGAGAACGACGTGGAAGGGGCCATGTTTCAGGTGGAAAACTCCTGGGAGCAAATCGTGCAGTTGGACGGCGCCCTGCGGCACGAGGAACAGAAACAATGCGTCAACCTCACCAAGCACAGTCCCCTGGCTCAATGCCGATACCTGCTTGGCGAAATGAAGCTGAAGGAAGCCCAGAAACTCTTTCCTATCAAGAACGACGGGGACAAGGAAAAGGCGTTCAATCTGCTGGCCAACAAGGACGAAAAGGGCAAGGGTGGCGACGGCGCCTACATTCATTTCATGAACGTTTTCTACAACTATCCGAGTTCGACCTGGGCGCCGGATGCGATGGAAAAGGCGGGAGAAGCCCGGAAATTGCTGGAGGAACTCGGCGCGACGATCGCTCTTACCATTCCGCCGGAGAAACTGGCCGAGATCGAGAAGGCCCAGTTCCATGAGGCGCGGGTCCTGCTGAACCAGAATCAGTACAAGGATGCGGCCGAGGCATGCTTCCTGGCGCTCAAGATGTTCCCTGAAGGCGAACCTGCGGTTTATGCCTTTGCCGATCTGGCGACCTGCCACATTGAAATGAACGCGCTCGAAAACGTGTCCGAAGACGACCGGGTCATGAACGACCGTTGCGTGGACATGATCGTCCGATACGTCGCGGAGCGCTTCAACAAGAACAAGGCGTTGTCGGTCAAGGCGGGCGACCAGTTGCTGAGGATCGCCGGCAAATGCGAGGAACTGAAGCGAGCAGACCGCAAAGCGGTGGCCTACAGCGCGTTCTTCCAGTCGTTTGCGCGTCATCCCCGCGCGCCGGAGAAGCTCTTCGAATTCGGCCGGCAACTTTTCGACGCGGGCAACATGGACGGCGCGCTCGCCTATTTCGCCCAGATTCAGACCAACTACACGGGCAACCGCGTTTTTCACCCGGCCTTGAGCAAGATCGCGCAATGCTACAACAAGAAGGAGGAGTTCATCCAGGAAACCAAAACGCTTCTGGCCCTGATCGAGTCGCTGAAAAAAGAGACGGCGCCGGGGCAGCTCCTGGTCGCCTCGATGTACCGCCTGGCCTATGCCTACGAGTCGCTGGGCTCCGATTATGTCCGCAAAGGCGACGACGCAAAGAAGGAAGCCGGCGAGAAGCACCTGGCCACAGCCATCAAGCGGTTCGGCGACCTAATCAAGATTCTGAGCGATCCCGCTCATCCGCACAACTCCCAGAAGCCGGACGACAAGGAAAACAACCAGATCATGCTCCAGGGATCGCTCTACTACACGGGCATGTGCTACTCGATGCTGACCCGGCCGGCGGACAAGGTGGGCGAGCTCAAGCAGATGGCGATCGCCAGCCACTCGCGGCTGGCGCAGGAGTTCCCCAACTCCCGTTTCGCGCCGTCGGCCCTGGCGCAACTCGGGACACTGCACACGATCCTCGAAGACGCCAACAAGGCGAAAGAGGCGCTGAAGAAGCTGCAGAAACAATACCCGGAGAGCGATGAGGCGAAGAACTCCAAGTTCATCCTCGCCATGAACCTGCTCCAGCTCGGTATGCGCGACGAGGCCATCAGGGCGTTCAAGGACATGTTTGCGGCCGGTGGCGCCCAGTACAACGAGATGCAGATTCTAATTGCGGGCCTGAAGCTGGCGGAGGCTAAGGAGCACGAGATTGCTCTGCAGGCGTTCCGCAAAGTGGTGGAAAACGCCAAGAAAGGCGCGACAGCCCACGAGCTGGCCGTGCTCGGGCAGGGCAAGTGCGCGACCGAGCTCAATCTAGGCGACGAGGCCGTCAAGGCGCTGGAAGCGGTCAAGAAGGACTACCCGCAGTCCAGGAGCATCGTGGACGCCGCATTCTACCTGAGCCGCGCCTACGCCGAGCAGGCCGCCAAGGAACAGGATCGCGAGAAACGGATCAAGTTTTTCAACGAGGCGGTCAAGAACGTCAATTTTGCCCGCCGCTACATGAAGACCGCCGGCGAGCAAGCCTTTGCGCAACTGGCCATCGGCAAGATATTCCTGTCCGTGGTGGAGGCCGAGGAAAAGTGGGGCGATCCACAGAGCGTCGAGGCGGCGATCGGAAAAGCGATTGTGCCGTTGTGGTCGCTCTGCACCACGGGCGACCTGGAGGACGCGAAAGTCCGGATGCGCATGGAAGAAGCGTTTCATCTGGCGATCCCTCTCCATATGAAGAGCAAGCGGTGGAAGGACGGCTGGGATCGCTGCAACGAGTATTTGGAGAGTTTTGCGAGCGGCGGAAAATACGTGGACGACGTGCGGAAGTGGCGCGGCGAGGCCCAAACCAAGATGGTCCTGGAAGGCATCTCGCCCGACCAGTCGCCGAAGACTCCGACCGGGAAGCCAGTGGCGACGCCGGAGACGGGCGCGGAAGGGCCCGGCGCGGCGGCGCCAACCGCCACGAACGCGCCGGCCGCCGAACCGGCAAAGATCGATGGCAAACCGGCCGAGCCGAAGCCAGATGCGACCGCCAGGGCGCTGGCTCAACCCGCGCTGGCAAAACCAGCGGAGGAAAACAAACCATGAACACATCCTGTCGCATAACTTGGCGAGCCGTCCTAGCCGGGTTGATTTTGGCTCCGCTGCTTCTAGGCGCCTCGCCGGCGCGCGCCGAAGTCCGCGGCGCCGTGATCAAGATCAATGGCCAGCGGGTTCCCAACAATGGTCTGGCGCCGATTCGATGGCTGCCGTCGCAAAAGAAGTACCTCATCGGCATGCCGGGCGGCGTGACGATTCAGATTGCGCTGGATCAGGTCAAGGGCCTGGATGTTCCAAAGCCGGCCAATCTGGACGCGGCCGTTCAGTATTCGCAGCGGACGCCTTCGTCAGCCATCCCGACTCTGGAGGGCATTGTCAAGGAATACACCATGCTCAAGTGGGACGTCTCGGCAGCGCGGTGGCTGGCCGAGGCCTACCTAAAGATGAAGAAGCCCAAGGAGGCGGTGGAATATCTGGATATGGTTGCCGACTCGAACCCAGACGCGATTCGTTCGGGAGAAATCTGCCGGACCTACTGGCAGGCTTTGCGGCAGGCGGGCCTGATCGTCAGGCTCAAGAAGACGCTGCTGGACGCCATCGAGAGCGGGCCCAGGGACACGGTCGCCATGGCGCAGATTGCGCGCGGCGATATCGAGATGGATGCGGGCAACACCAAGGACGCGCTGGTTGACGGCTATCTGCGCACCATCATGCTGTTCCAGGACGTGAAACACGCCCAGCCCGAGGCCTTGGCCAAGGCCATGAAGGCCCATGAGAAACTCGGCGAGCATTCGCACGCGGAGAAATGGAAAAGAAAATTATTGAATGATTATCCCGAAAGCTCCTACAGTAGAAACCTCAAAGGATTGGAGTAGTCTCTGCGCTGCGTCCGGAACTTCGCCCGGAAGCGGCGTGAAACTGGAACCTGGAAAAGCGAAGAGCGAAAAGCGCATAATGCTGACAACCGCAACCAAAACGAGAGACATAGAAAGGACAGGATCGTCAATGAGGAAGACTAAGTTCGCGGGGATCGCAATGCTTGTCGGAATCGCGTCGTTGTGGTTGGCTGCCATGTGTGCGTCCGCTCAAGCGCCGGCCGCTCCCGCCTCCGGGGCCAGTGGCGTGGGGCAACTGGCGGATGAGTCCGGAAAAGCCGTTGCTGCGGAGCGAGCGCCGCAGTCCTGGGGTCTTTTCGCGGTCATCGGCGGCTCCGGAGTGATGGGCGTGCTCCTGTGGATCGGGCTGTTCGGTTCGGGCGGCATCGCGGTGTACCTCATGGTTGACTGCTATATCCTGATTCAGGAGAGGCGAATCATGTCTCCGGCCCTCGTGTCCAACGTCACGCAGGCCATGGGCGAAGGCGATGTCGTGAAGGCCCTCCAGAATTGCGAAGACGACCCCGGGCCGCTGGCCAACATCTTAACAGCCGGATTCAGCCACGTGGAGGAAGGGTTCGACGTCATTCAGGAGGCGATTCGCACGGCGGCGGACCTCGAGGCCGAGAGGATGATGCAAAGAGTCAACTGGATCTCGGTCATGTCGAACGTGTCGCCCATGCTGGGTCTTCTCGGCACCGTGCAAGGCATGATCTGGGCCTTCGCGGAAATCTCCAAGGGCAGCGTGGATGTCGGGTACCTGGCCATGGCTATCGGCCAGGCGCTCTATACCACGGCTGTCGGGCTCATCATTTCCGTGCCGTCGGTCGGCGGGTTCTTTTTCTTCCGGAACATGGCCAACAAGATCGTGCTCAGGATGGAAGCGCTTACAATGGAACTCATCAAGGACCTGCGCAACGTGGAAGTGGTCCAGGAGTAGGCGGCTCGACTGCCGGACTCCCGCATCCGGCGGGGAGGACGTTATGAGGAAGAAACTTGACGATCCCGAGGTTAACATGACGCCGATGATTGACGTCGTGTTTCAGCTCATGATCTTCTTCATCGTCACGATCAAGCTCAACGAGCAGGTAAACGAAGACATCATCCTCGAGGACGCCGTGCACGGGCCGGTGATCCAGGACGTCCAGGACCCGCGGTTGTTCATTGTCGAAGTGGATCGCCGAGGCGCGATCAGCATCCATGGAAAGACCCACGGCGCGAGCCAACTCCGGAACATCCTGGCAACGCGCCGGAAGCGATACGGCTCGGCGGAGTTTCCCGTGCTGATCCGGGCCGACTACCGCGCCAAGCACCAGGATGTGCGCAAGGTCCTGGATGTCTGCACGGACGTCGGAATCTGGCGGCTCGATTTCGTGGCTGTCAAGGAACACAAGGCAACGGCCGGTCGGCACCGGGGGGACAAGGGCGGGGGCATGGTCAGACGGTAGTCCGAAATTCGCCAGACAAGGAAAGGATGGTGGGGTATGTCCAGGCGATTGGAAGAAAAGCCTCGGATCATGATGACGCCGATGATTGACGTCGTCTTCCAACTCCTGATTTTCTTCATTGTCACCATAAAACAGGAGGACATCTTCTCGCACCTGGACATCTCCCGGCCCGCCCCGGACCCCAACCAGCGTGAGGAACAGATTGAGAACCTAATCGAGATTCTCGTGGGCCACTTGCAAACCGGCTTCAGCATGAACGGCCGCATCATGACCAGCGACCAGCTTGAGGCGCGGCTGCGGGAACTGGCCTCCTACGACAAAAAGGCGCCAGTCGTGATCAAGTGCACAGGCCAATCCCTGCACGGGAAACTCGTCACGGTACTGGACATCTGCTGGGAGGTCGAACTCCGGAATCTTTCCGTGTTCAGCATGTAGGCGCCGTTCCTCGGTATTCTCTTCTCGCGCCGGATGTAGCTCATTTATTCGCAAGGTCTTGTGCGCCTTCCCGGACGCGCGGGGGGCGGGGGGGCGGGCGGAGACCAGGGACGCCGAATATTCGCGCAATGGCCCTAAGAATTTTGAAGTCGAGGAACGTTATGACCAATAACGGAAACTTCCGGTGGGCGAAAGCTTGTCCACACAGGCCCATGAACAGAGGCGAGCACGAAAGGATGCCGGCATGAGCGAAGAAACCCCGCAGCAGATAGTTGAGTCGAATTCGCTCGACGAGATGATGAAACTCTTCGAGGAGATGCCGTTCTGGAAGCGATGGCGGAAGATTCGCGCGGGCTTGCGGCAGCCCAAGGAATCGGGCGACTACAAGTGGGCCAGGCTGCAAGTCCTGCGGCTCTGGGCGCCGACCGCTGGGATCGTCGTTCCCTCTCTCGCGCTTCTGATCGCAACGGTTGTCGTCGCCCTGGCGCCGGCGAAGAACACCACCGTGCAGGTCAGCATCCGGGAGGAGAAGGTTGTGGAGGAACTCAAGGAAGTCGAGCCACCGCCGGAGCCGGAAATCCAGCCGCCGGAACCCACCGACGTCGCGCAGGTGAACGAGACGTTCATTCCCTCGACGAGCAAAGAAACGTCGGTTGGGCCGGACGCGGACTTCAGCCCGCAGCCGGCGCTGCTGGACTCCGTGGCCATCATCAAGAGTCCGGTGATCATGAAGGGAATCTTCGGAAGCCGCAGTCCGGGCGCGCGCGGCAGCGCGCTGGGGCGGCACGGAGGCAGCGGCGTGACGGAAGGGGCGGTGCTGCGGGCGCTGCGGTGGCTGAAGAAGAACCAGGAGGGCGACGGGAGCTGGAACAGCACGTCGGGCGGCGGTATCGGCAAGATGGACGCCCCCGCCGGGCTCACGGGCCTGGCGCTACTGACATACCTGGCACACGGGGAGACGCCGGCATCGCCGGAGTTCGGGGCTACTGTGGACAAGGCGATCAAATGGCTGCTGAAGCGCCAAAGAGAGGATGGGGCGTGGCTGAACGTCCAGTATGAGCATTTGATTGCCACGTATGCGGTGTGCGAGGCGTTCAGTATGATCGGGATGCCGTCGCTCAAGGCAGCGGCCAGGAAGGGCATGGATGTGATTATCGCCGGCCAAAACCCGAGCGGCGGATTCGACTATAGTTTGACGCCAGGCGCGCCGCGCAACGACACCTCCATCATGGGCTGGGCCGCCCAGGCCATGAAGGCCGGAAAGATCGCCGGCGTGGAATGCCCGGACCTCGACAATGCGATGAAGAAAGCGATCGAAGGGTTCAAATGTAATTTCCAGGGCGACAGCGCCAGCGGCGGATTCGGATACGATGGGCCGGGCAAGCACGGATTGACAGGTGCGGGTATTCTAAGCCACCAGTTGCTGGGGATTGGCAAATCGCCGGAGACCAAAGGGGCTCTGGCCTACCTTATGGCAACCGATCAGTTCGACTGGAATCGCGCTGCTGAGGGCGATAGGTGGCGCATGGTCTACCGCTGGTACTACAACACCCAGGCGCGGTTTCACGAGGGCGGCGAATGTTGGAAGACCTGGAACAAGGCGTTCTCCGTGCCGATGGTCAAGGCGCAGATTGTGATTCCACAGGCGATTCAGGCGCCGAGCGGGAAGATGGTTGACATCGGCTACTGGGACGTCGACAACGGAAAGGGGGGCCTGGTGATGGACACGACCCTGTGCGCGCTGATGCTGCAGGTTTATTACCGCTATCTGCCAACCTTTCAGAAGCCGGAGGAAATCGCGGCCGACACGGCAGCCGCCGAGGGTGGAAAGAAAGAGGACGGCACGGTCAAGGCCAAGGACCTCGATATCGAGGTCAAGATGTAGACCCCGCCCAGCAGGGGTAAAGCCGAACGGCAGGCTTTTCGGTCTCCGACGGGTGTCCATGTCCTGGGCCCGCGCGCATCGCAGCTCGTCAACTCTCGGCGTTGGGTCCCTGAAACGTTGCCGTTTCGACGCGCCGCCAGAACCTGCGGTTTTGGGAGCCCCGACCCCGAAGCCAATACGAACCTCGACATGGTTCACGGTTCCAGGTTCAGAGATTCCAGGTTGGCGGAGATGAAGCCGAAAAGGTCAACCTCTTCAACCGTGAACCGTGAACTCATGAACCATGCCCGAACCTCTTTGCGTCTTGCTTCTCGCCACCCTGCGCCGGTATTCTGAAAGCATGGTGTCGCCGCCGCATATCCTGGTGCTTTCCGACCACATCGTCAACAAGATCGCCGCCGGTGAGGTGGTCGAGCGGCCGGCTTCCGTCGTCAAGGAACTCATGGAAAACGCGATTGACGCCGGCGCTTCACAGGTTGACGTGGAGATCGTCGAAGGCGGCCGCAAGCTGGTGGCCGCGCGGGATAACGGCAGCGGAATGAGTCGGGATGACGCCCTCTTGTCCATCGAGCGCCACGCCACGAGCAAAATCCGCGACGTGGACGACATCGAACGGATTGCTACGCTCGGTTTCCGCGGCGAGGCTCTGGCGGCCATTGCCTCGGTGTCCCGCTTTCGCCTCATAACCTGCGCCAGGGGCGAGACGGTCGGAACGGAAATCCGTGTGACGGGCGGCAAGCTGCAGGATGTGCGGGACATCGGCGCGCCGGCCGGCGCGTCGGTGGAAGTGAGAGACCTGTTCTTCAACGTGCCGGTCCGGCGCAAGTTCCTTCGATCCCAGCCCACCGAGCTTTCGCACCTGCGGGGCGTGTTCATCGTGCAGGCCCTGGCGCATCCGGATCGCGGCATGAGCCTGCGCGTGGACGGAGCCGAAATCTGCCGCCTCGCCGCAGGTAGTAACCTGGAGGACCGCATCCGTGAGTTGTTCGGCCGGGAGTATCTCTCCAACCTGCGCCCGCTGCGGCACGAGGCCGGCGACGTCCGAATCTCCGGGCACGTCAGCTTGCCCTCGATGAGCCGGTCTGACCGGACCGAGCAGTTCATCTTTGTGAACGGCCGCGCCACCACGGCCGCCCTGATCGCCTACGCCATCCGTGAGGGCTACCACACGCTGCTGGCCGCGGATCGCCAGCCGTCGGTCTTCCTCTTCGTGGCCCTAGACCCCGGGCTGGTGGATGTCAACGCGCATCCGACCAAGAAGGAGGTGCGGTTCCGGCGTCCCTCCGAGGTCCGGGATGCGGTGGTTGCCGCCATCCGCCTGGCGCTTGGGTCGCCGGGGCTGCAGGCCGTGATCCGGCCCGAGGCGTGGAATGGGGTCCCGCGCGCAAAGCCTCCGGCGCAAATCCAACTGGCGATCGAGAACCTGCCGGCGGCGCGCGCATTCCAGTATCCAAGGCTGCCGCCGCTAGGCCCGGCTGCGGGGCGGCCTGGCGGTCCGGAGACGGGTGGGGTCTCGGCCGGGCCCGACGCGGCGACCGGCGTTGCGGGCCGCGCGACGGCGCCGTGGTCGTGGTGTCGGGTCGTCGGCCAGATCGGCGGCCTGTACGTGCTGCTCGAGACGGAGGACGGCTTCGTGGTGATGGACCCGCACGCGGCGCACGAGCGGGTACTATTCGAGCGATTCATGGCAGAGGTGACAGGGCGGCGGGTGCAGACGCAGGGGCTGTTGACGCCGGAAACCGTGGAGTTCCAGCCACAGGACGCGCAACGCGTCCGAAAGCGCCTGGAGCTGCTGCGGGAGATGGGTTTCGGCCTGTCGGAGTTCGGCGGAGACGCGTTTCTGGTGGACGCCCTGCCGACCTGTCTGGCGGAGGGTTCGGCTCGAGCCATTTTGATCGAGATCGCGCGCAGCCTGGAAGTGGCCGGACCACGTGGCGGCAAAGGACGATGGCAGGAGGAAGCGATCGCGCAGGCGGCCTGCAAGTCGGCATTCAAGGCGCGCGACAAGTTGAACCTCGCGGAAATCGAGAAACTGGTGGTGGACCTGGCGCTCGCGGAAATGCCCTACACGTGCCCGCACGGACGGCCGACGCTGATTTTCACTTCGTTCCATGAACTCAACCGGCGATTTGGACGGGAATGATCCGGCGCGCGCAACGGGCGGGCTGCCGGAGGCGCCCGGCGATTCGGCCGCGCCCGGCGGCGAGGAAGATCCCGGCAGCCGGTCTCGCGACGCCGAACTGGCGGACGGACTGAAGCGCAGAGACCCGGTCGCCATCCGGGAGGTCATGACTCTCTACGGCGACCGGCTGCTCCGGTCGGCCTACCTGATGTGTGGCCGCAGCGAGGCGGATGCCCAGGACCTCGCGCAGGACACGTTTGTCCAAGCCGTCCGTTCGGCCGGCTCTTTTCTCGGGCGGTCGTCGCTCTACTCCTGGCTTCACGGCATCCTCATCAACGTGAGCCGCAATTTCCGGCGCAAGCAGAGCCGGTTGATCTATGCGGCCGACCTGCCGGAGCCGGCGATCGAGAGCGCTGGCCGAGACTCGGGATCAGACACGGACGCTACGCCGGCCGCGCTCATGCAGGCGCTGCGCGGGCTGTCCGACGAGCACCGCGACGCGGTCATTCTCTACTATTTCAACGGCATGAACGTTCCGGAAATTGCCGAGCAGACTGGGGTAAGCCTGGGCACCGCCAAGTCCCGCCTTCACTACGCCGTCAAACACCTCCGCCGGGCCCTCCAGAAAAAGTGAGATTGTTTTGAACTCCTGACAGGTTCGCGACACTCATAGTCGGGAGGATCAAAACATGCGCTGCAAAACATATCAGAAGTTGTTTCTCGACTACGCGAATCGATCGCTACCCGCGGCGATGCGGAAAGTGGTGCGCGAGCACTTGCTGGGCTGCGACGCCTGCCGCCTTGAACTCAACCAACTCAACAAATTTTCCCAGTCCATCACCGAGATGTTGAAGGGCACAACGACTTCTCTTCTCATGACTTCCAACGCGCAGGCGGCGGTGCTTGATCGAGTAGAAGCCTTGGAAACCGATAGCCTGCCGCCGCGAGCGGACTGGCTCCGGCTGTTCGATGAAATGTCGTTCATGGAGAAAGTCAGAAAGGTTCTGCATGGGATCCGGCAGCCCAAGGAATCGGGCGACTACAAGTGGGCCAGGCTGCAAGTCCTGCGGCTCTGGGCGCCGACCGCTGGGATCGTCGTTCCCTCTCTCGCGCTTCTGATCGCAACGGTTGTCGTCGCCCTGGCGCCGGCGAAGAACACCACCGTGCAGGTCAGCATCCGGGAGGAGAAGGTTGTGGAGGAACTCAAGGAAGTCGAGCCACCGCCGGAGCCGGAAATCCAGCCGCCGGAACCCACCGACGTCGCGCAGGTGAACGAGACGTTCATTCCCTCGACGAGCAAAGAAACGTCGGTTGGGCCGGACGCGGACTTCAGCCCGCAGCCGGCGCTGCTGGACTCCGTGGCCATCATCAAGAGTCCGGTGATCATGAAGGGAATCTTCGGAAGCCGCAGTCCGGGCGCGCGCGGCAGCGCGCTGGGGCGGCACGGAGGCAGCGGCGTGACGGAAGGGGCGGTGCTGCGGGCGCTGCGGTGGCTGAAGAAGAACCAGGAGGGCGACGGGAGCTGGAACAGCACGTCGGGCGGCGGTATCGGCAAGATGGACGCCCCCGCCGGGCTCACGGGCCTGGCGCTACTGACATACCTGGCACACGGGGAGACGCCGGCATCGCCGGAGTTCGGGGCTACTGTGGACAAGGCGATCAAATGGCTGCTGAAGCGCCAAAGAGAGGATGGGGCGTGGCTGAACGTCCAGTATGAGCATTTGATTGCCACGTATGCGGTGTGCGAGGCGTTCAGTATGATCGGGATGCCGTCGCTCAAGGCAGCGGCCAGGAAGGGCATGGATGTGATTATCGCCGGCCAAAACCCGAGCGGCGGATTCGACTATAGTTTGACGCCAGGCGCGCCGCGCAACGACACCTCCATCATGGGCTGGGCCGCCCAGGCCATGAAGGCCGGAAAGATCGCCGGCGTGGAATGCCCGGACCTCGACAATGCGATGAAGAAAGCGATCGAAGGGTTCAAATGTAATTTCCAGGGCGACAGCGCCAGCGGCGGATTCGGATACGATGGGCCGGGCAAGCACGGATTGACAGGTGCGGGTATTCTAAGCCACCAGTTGCTGGGGATTGGCAAATCGCCGGAGACCAAAGGGGCTCTGGCCTACCTTATGGCAACCGATCAGTTCGACTGGAATCGCGCTGCTGAGGGCGATAGGTGGCGCATGGTCTACCGCTGGTACTACAACACCCAGGCGCGGTTTCACGAGGGCGGCGAATGTTGGAAGACCTGGAACAAGGCGTTCTCCGTGCCGATGGTCAAGGCGCAGATTGTGATTCCACAGGCGATTCAGGCGCCGAGCGGGAAGATGGTTGACATCGGCTACTGGGACGTCGACAACGGAAAGGGGGGCCTGGTGATGGACACGACCCTGTGCGCGCTGATGCTGCAGGTTTATTACCGCTATCTGCCAACCTTTCAGAAGCCGGAGGAAATCGCGGCCGACACGGCAGCCGCCGAGGGTGGAAAGAAAGAGGACGGCACGGTCAAGGCCAAGGACCTCGATATCGAGGTCAAGATGTGAGGGGGCCGATGAGGTTTGCGGTTGAGGAGGGTTCAGGGATGGAGGTTGGCGTTTTCGGGCGTGAGCCTCCATTGGGGGCAACGCCCCTCTCACGGGGGGTAATCTGCGCCTACCTCTGCCTGGAGGTTCCGAGACGGCTCTCCGTCTTCATGCCTTCGCCAAAGTACTACCTCGTCCCTCAAGCTCCGGCCGCGTCGCATCGAACATCGGGCGCCGGCAGCGTGAGCATCAGCCAGTCGGGTTGCCACGACGGCTCGACGCCCAGGAACCGGCGCGCTTCTCGGCACACCATGCGAAGCTGCGTCGCGCGGCGAGGCATAAGAGGGCGACTGCGATGTGCTCCGACACGCTGTTGGCGTTGCAGCCCGGCGAATGACGCCAGCGGATGTGTCGAATGCCTTGCGGGCAAACGGCATGTCAGAGGAACAGACGATCTTCATGCCGGGTAGGCGCTTACATCAAAATCGTTACCCCCGCATTACGAGGGAGACTATCTATCATGTTGCGGGACAATGCGTTATGAAGTTCGTGACATTGTCATTGTCGTCCGGGGATCTCGCCGATCTGACGACCGCGCGCGACTTGGGCTGTAAAAATTCAAGAGCTTCTTTTGATCAGAACCGAGAGGATAGAAACATCAGCAGGAGTGATACCAGGCATTCTGGATGCCTGACCGAGCGTTGTCGGGCGAATTCGGCTTAGTTTCTCCCGGGCCTCGTGCCTGAGCGCCGGCATTGTCCAGTAGTCTGTGTCCGGGGGGATCCTGGCTTTCTCAAGCTCGGCGGATTTTTCGGCCCATGTGAACTCTTGCTTGATGTAGCCCTCGTACTTGAGCGCAATCTCGATCTGTTCAATTACCAGGTTGGACATGCCGGCATCGGCAATCCCGAGATATTGATACCGAATCTCTGGACGTCTGAGGAGATCGCTCAGCAGTTGTCCGTCTCGGCGAGTTGATCGAAGGCGGTCAAGACCCTCAATGATCTGATTCTCCAGAGAGCGAGTCTCTTTGACGTAGCTCTCGGGGACTATGCCCAGAGATTCAGCAAATGGTCGGAGCCTGAACCTGGCGTTGTCCTGACGCAGAATTAATCGGCGCTCGGCCCGCGAGGTAAACATCCTGTAGGGTTCGTCAGTTCCCTTTGTGACCAAGTCATCAATCAAAACTCCGATATAGGCGTCGTTGCGGCCGAGCACAAAAGGCGGACAGCCAAGAACCTTCAACGCGGCATTGACTCCAGCGACGAATCCCTGGGCAGCTGCTTCCTCGTAACCAGTCGTCCCATTGATCTGACCGGCGAAGTAGAGGTTTTCGAGGGCCTTGGTCTCGAGAGTGGGGTTAAGTTGAGTGGGGTGGAAAAAGTCATACTCGATTGCATATCCCGGAATGATGATTTCGGCTTGTTCCAGGCCGGGGACAGAGTGAATCATGTCAGCCTGGATTTCCGGTGGGAGGCTGTTCGATAGCCCATTCGGGTAGACCAGATCGGTAAATCGTCCTTCGGGTTCGATGAAGACATGATGAGCCTGTTTGTCCGCGAACTTGACGACCTTGTCTTCGATCGAGGGGCAGTATCGGACGCCTATTCCTGTGATCAAACCACCGTACAGGGCACTCCTGGTTAGATTGTCGTGGACAATGGTGTGGGTTTCGATAGTGGTGTGAGTCAAATAGCACGGGATTTGATCCGAACCTGGTGGCCATGGGCGGAGCGCGGGATCGAATTGTTCCACGTGGAACAATGCCGGATCATGTCCGGCTTTCCAAGAGAACATTGGCGGAGGAATCATTCCTTGCTGAATCTGCATCTTCGAATAATCCAAGGTGTCCTTCTTCAGGCGGGGCGGGGTGCCGGTTTTGAGTCGAGCCGTTTGGATGCCCAGTCCACGAATGGCGATTGCGAGGTCCACAGAGGATTTCTCCGCGATTCGGCCACCCGACTGAGCGGCATGTCCAATGTAGATCATCCCATTCAGGAACGTGCCTGGGGTGAAGACAGCCGCATGGCAATTCAATTCGGTCCTATCGGACAACCTGATGCCGCAGAGTCGGCCATTCTTCACAGTCACGCCAGTTGCCTCGGCTTCCAAGACGGAGAGATTCTGTTGCCGATCGAGCACAGCCAGCATACGCCGGCTATACGCGTCTTTGTCGCACTGGACACGGTTTGCCCTGACTGCCGGCCCCTTGCTGGTGTTGAGAACTCGGAACTGGATTCCGGTGTGATCGCTGTTGGCCGCAATTTCGCCGCCCAAGGCATCGAGTTCGAACACGAGATGTGACTTGGCAATCCCTCCAACTGCCGGATTGCAGGACATCTTGGCAACAGCGTTCCTGCCTTGCGTGATCAAGAGCGTTGAAACACCCATTCTGGCGGATGCCAGAGCAGCTTCACATCCGGCATGTCCAGCGCCGACAACAACGATGACACTTGATTTCGTGTTTTGAATCACTATCAGCTTTTCCGTTGTTATTTCCCTATACAGAATTTGGTGAAAATGGAATGAAGCAATTCCTCCGAGCAAGTTCTTCCGGTGGCCGATGCTACGTTTTCGAGCGCAACGTGAAGAGCATTGGCAGCCAAGATCATGGCGTCATTCTTTTCTGATTTGACAAGCGCGATTGCTTCGTTCATGGCGTTCAGAGCATTTTGAATAATCTGTCTGTGGCGTTCCGAAATCGTCGCGCGAGGCTCGCCGTGACTCCAAATGCCGAGCCGCGACATTATGGCCTGACACACCTCGTCAAGACCTTGCCCCTCAATCAGGCTGCTGCTCACCGCTACGTGAGGAATCACGTCCTTTGCCGTGAGCTTCATGCCCAGGTCTGTCTTGTTCAACACAACCACAGTCCGATCGGGCTTCAGTCCGCTCAGAACGGCCCGGTCCTCCTCATGCATGACCTGCGAGCAGTCCAACATGTACACCTGCACCTCAGCCTTCGCCATCAACGCCTGTGCTCGAACCACTCCCTCGCTCTCTATCCGACACTCCGTGGCTCGCAGCCCAGCCGTGTCCACCAATCGGATCGGGAACCCGTCCATGATCATGGTCTCTTCGATCGTGTCCCGGGTTGTTCCTGGCACGTCGGTCACAATGGCCCGCTCTTTCCCCAGTAGCGAGTTAAGCAGAGTTGACTTCCCGACATTCGGTCTGCCGCAGATAACGACGAGAGCCCCTTCGCGCAGAACATGCCCTTCCTCCCAGGTTGCCAGAAGTTTCTTCGCCTTGTCGCGAACTTTGACCAAGCGTTCGCCGATCTCGATCATTGTCTCGGGTGGTATCTCGTCCTCCAAGAAGTCCAGGGTGGCCTCCAAATCGCTCGCCGCGCTCAGAACCAAGTCGTAAAATTCTCCAAATGAGCGTGTTAGAGACCCTTCTAGTTGCTCAATGGCGGCGGCGGCTGCACGGTCGGACTGGGCGCGGATCAGGTCGGCGACTGCCTCGGCCTGGAGCAGATCAATGCGGCCGTTCATGAAGGCGCGGCGCGTGAACTCGCCCGGCTCGGCCGGCCGGGCGCCGGCTTTCAGGCCCGCATCGAGGACGCGTCTGGCGGACGCTCGTCCGCCGTGACACTGAATCTCGATTACGTCTTCGCGCGTGTAGCTGTGAGGCGCCCGGAACACGAGAAGAACCACCTCGTCCAGGACGCCGGTTGTTCCCCCGGCGCCCGAATCGCTCAGGATGTGTCCGTACAGGAATGAACCGCCGGGCGTCTGAGAGGGCGGCGCTGCCCGCCTGCGGAAAATGGCGTCGGCGATCGCCAGGCTGTTTGGGCCGGAGATTCGGACGATGGAGATAGCCGCCTCTCCGGGTGCGGCGGCAATGGCGGCTATGGTGTCATTGGCGGTCACGACGGCCCGGAGAATAGGGCCGCTGCTCGGCGAACCGCAAGAGGAATCACTGTGAGATCGTCTTCGCGCGGATAGTTCGGCCGGCCGCCAGCGCCTGGTCGAAGTCCGCCTCGATGTCCTCGACGGCTTCCAGTCCCACAGCCACGCGGATGAACTCTGGCGTGACGCCGGCCGCTCGCTGCGCGGTTTCGGACATCTGCTGGTGGCTTGTGGAGGCCGGGTGCAGGACCAGGGTCTTGGCGTCGCCCACGTTGGCGAGATGGCTTGCCAGCTTCACGGAATTGATGAATTTCTCGCCTGCGGGTCGGCCGCCTTTGATCCCAAACCCCAGCACGGCGCCGAAGCCGCCCGCGAGATATTTCTTCGCCGTTGCCCGCGATGGGTGATCCGGCAGTCCGGTGTAGCGGACCCATTCGACCCGCAGGTGTTTCTTGAGCCATTTCGCCAGTTCCAGCGCGTTCCGGCAGTGCCGCGCGATCCGCAGAGGCAGGGTTTCGATGCCCTGCAGGAACAGGAAGGCGTTGAACGGGCTCGCGCAAGGCCCGAGATTCCTCATCCCGTCCGCGCGGGCCTTAATGATGTAGGCCACATTGCCCATGCCCGGCGTGTTTTTGAACGCGTCCCAGTACACGATCCCGTGGTAGCTTTCGTCCGGCGTCGTAAAGTCCGGGAAGCGGCCGGACGACCAATCGAATCGGCCGCCGTCCACGATGACGCCCCCGATCGAGGTTCCGTGCCCGCCGATCCACTTCGTGCAGGAGTGGACCACTACGTCGGCCCCGTGCGCGATCGGCCGGCAGATGATGGGCGCAAAGGTATTATCCACGATCAGCGGGACCCCGGCCGCGCGCGTTATCCCGGCCACGCCGGCAAAGTCCGGCACGTCGCCCTTGGGATTGCCGATGGTTTCGAGGAAAACCGCCTTGGTCTTCGGCCGGATCGCCGCCTTGACTTTCGCGGGCGTGGGGTCGTCCAGGAACGTCACATCGAGCCCGAGCTTGGGGAACGTGAAGCGAAAGAGCGTATCGGTCCCGCCGTAGAGCGAGGCGGAACTCACGATGTGGTCCCCGGTTCGGGCAATGTTGTGGATGGCGAGGAAAATCGCGGCCATTCCGCTGGACGTCAGGAGGCCGCCGGTCCCGCCTTCGAGCGAGGCAAGCCGTTTTTCCACCACGTCGTTCGTTGGGTTCATCAGCCGCGTGTAGATGTTGCCGAATTCCTTCAGGGCAAAAAGGTTTGCCGCGTGTTTCGAGCTTTTGAACACGTAGGACGTGGTCTGGTAGATGGGCGCGGCGCGGGCCCCGGTAGCGGGGTCAGGCGCCTGCCCGGCATGGAGGGCCAGCGTTTCGGGTCTGTTCTTTTTCGTGGTCATGGCTTTTCATTCCGGTCGAATTCGCCGATGTTGGCGGCACAATAGCTCATCCTGGTCGGCGCCACAAGGCGAAAGGCAGGCCGTGTGGGTCAATCACGTGGGCCCCGCCTGGCGGGCGAAACGCGCATTATGTGTTGAGGACGAGGGGTGGATGCCCTATTCCTGGATCCGTGATGGGAGAGCAGGAAAAGAAGGAAGATGTATTGACAACTTGC
>JASEHE010000059.1 GCA_030018915.1 Verrucomicrobiota bacterium | reverse complement strand
AGCCTCCTGCCGCGCTCTCCCTGCGCTCCTCTCCGCCAGCTTGCGGAATCGCTGCATACTCACGGCCATGGTTGCCATTCTCGCGATTTTCCTGTATGCTTTTCGCGAATATGGAGATCGCGTTCTGGACTTGGTATCGGCGGACTATCCATAGCTCGGACGTGGCGCGGTGTCGAGAGACACCGCGAACGTGGTTAGCCCCGCATGGGGCCGCATTGGCCGCGGAAACGTGGCTGTGCGCCGTTTGCGCCCGCTTGGCGGGCGCATCACGGCCCGAAGGGCGTATATTTCGCGCGAGAGTGTGAAGTATGCGGATTAGCGGCCAACTTCTTGTTTTTGCGCGAAGTTCTTTATGACAATGTTCATGAACTTCTTCACGGCCAGAGAAGATTTGACCACAGAGTTCATGGAGCCGCCTTTGCTTGGAAGCTACGGCGAGCCAAGGACACGGAGGGCAGCAAAGAGAGGAGTGTTGTTGGGAGTTGGCGCCCCTGCCCCGACTCTCCGCGAAGTCGTGGGGCGCCAACTCACAGCAACGATTCTTCCGGAAGAGGGGACGTTCGAGTTTCGAATTTCACGTCGCGTCCGGGATTGCCCGCGCCGGTCGGGCCAGGCCATTATTGAAACCTGCATGGTGATGGCGCTGACCGTTCTGTTATTCTTCGGCATCCTGCAGGTTGCCCGGCTGTTTGCGGCGCGGGAAGTCCTCGATCACGCGGCCGCGCGGGGCGCCCGCGCCAAAACCGTCGGTTTCAACCGGTGGATGGTAGAGAAGTCCATCCGCGTCGCGTCTATTCCCAACGCAGGCCGCATGATCACGCCCATTTTCGACACCGCAGACCCACGGCTCCAGGCTGAGATGCAGGAGGCATCCTCCTCAGGCGACCTCTGGGAGCGGCTCCTGCACATCACGCCATCGTCAGCCCAGCGCGATATCGAGCGGGTCAGAATCCCCGAATACATGGCCAGTTACAACGACGCGCGAGCCGAATATATCCTTAACTACTCAGATTGGGACACTATCCGTGGCGACCACGGCGACAGTTCCATCCCGGCCGACGACATGGTCGCGTCCCCCCCTCGATCGTTCACGTGAGCGTCAGTCAAGACTTCCAGATGACCCTGCCCATGCGCCGGACGTTCTGCGCCGACGACAGCATTCCGCTCCGGCGCGACGCCTATCTCGAAAACCATTACCCACTCTACCTCGATGACCAGAACCGGTAGCCCACCATGGCGGATTCGACGGCTGCGGCCGGCCCACCCATTCTGCGGAACGCGGGCCGGGCAGGCGATTATTTTTTTCGCGCTCGCGCTTGTCATTCTCGTGTTCGTCGTTATCTGGACCTATGATCTGCACAGGATTCTCTACACCAAGTCCATCACACAGAATGCCGGAGACGCCTCTGCCCTGATGGCCGCGCGCTGGCAGGGCATCACCCTGAACATGATCGGCGACCTCAACATCATGCACGCCATTGCCCTGACTTCCGACGACGCGAACACCGCCGCCACGATCACCAACATTCAGGCCCGGCTTTGTTTCGTGGGACCCATGATCGCCTTGATGGCCTGCCAGGAAGCCGCCAAGAACAACGGTATGTACCGCAACCCGGACTTTGACGCCTTCATGCATGAGCACGCACAGCATGTGAGAAACGGCTACGGCTCGATGACCGACGACGACGGCTCTCCGCTCTTCCCTGAACCCTACGAGGGCTGCTGGGCCGACTACGCCGACATGCTCGACCTCGTCGCCGACGAGGGAATGGCCGCCGGGCCGGACAACCTCCGGCTCTACACGGACTACGTCGGCGGGCACTATTTGCTGATGATCGAATTCTACGAAGCCATTGCCGGCAAAACTTGGTGCTGGTTCTGCAACAACGCGCCGACCCTGCTGGAGGACTACGAGAACTTCCAGCCCTGCTGGTGGCCGCCGCTCCCCGAGATTCCGCATATGGAATACGTGAACAGCGAAGTCTTCAGCCTGCGTCTGTCGAAATGTGAAACCACGCTCTCTTCCCTGCTCGACCTGCCCACGATCAACAGCAACGCCGCAGAACGCGGCTTCACCACCATTGTGGACTCCAACGCCATGGCCGCGACGGCTGCCTGGTATTGCTACAACACCGAGGCATGGGGCCCCTGGAACGCCATGGCGACCACCGGGCCCGACCCGTTCCCGCTCACCGGCCCCGTAAAGGACACCTACGACTACGCCGGTGCCGATGTGGCGGTCCGGATCGAGGCGTCTACCACCCGGCTCACGCCGGCGCAAGAAGGCGCGTCCATCACGAACGTCATCACGTGGTCCGCAGGCGCCAAGCCGTTCGGTTACCTTGGCGATGCCGACAAGCCCACCCGCTATGGCCTCGTCCTGCCCGCGTTCCGCGAGACGCACCTGGTGCCGATCGATGCCGTATCAGGCCCCTCGGGCGGAGGCTACAATCTCGAATGGCGCCGCCACATCGAACAGCACCTCCCCGGCTACATGCGGAACGGACCCCAGCCGTCCTCCTGCTGGTACTGCCAACAACTTCTGACCTGGGAGAATTCGGCATTCCGTCAGGATGGTATTGACTGGCTAGCGGTCAATTCCTGGCAGTGCACGATGACGACCCCGGGGCCGGGGTCGTACGACGGCGGCGGTCGGCGCCGAGGGCACTGAGATCATGACAAATCGCTCCCAACCGGACAAACCGCCAGCCCGCTCTGGGCGAGCGCGCCGAAGCCCGAAGAGCGCATATTTCGCGCGAGAGTGGGAAATATGCGGGCGAGGCGGACAGGCGCTCATCGAGTTCATGATCGGCCTGGTCGCCGTGCTTGCCCTCGTGGCCGGCCTGTTCCAGATCGCGTCGCTGGTCAAGAGCCATACCGACACCATGGTGGAAGCCCGCCGCCAGGCCGGGGAACTGGCCAATATGGAACTCGACCAGGGAGTGATGCTCCTGTCCGACGCCGACTACATCCGCGACTGGGAGGAAGGCAACGACGGTAAACGCCACACCCGCGACGATTCATTCACCACGGCCGACGATCAGGCTTTTGCCGCCACGTTCGTCGGCAAAGCCGTCCCCAGTCCCGCCGGGTGGGACGTGCTGTGCCAAGCCCCCGGCGACCGGCTCTCCGCCATGAACGGCGCCCCGAATCCCACCCCCTACTTCGGGCTCGTCCGTGGTTCGAGCAGCATCAACGCGCCTCTTTTCCAGGCGGCGCGCGGCCTGTTCCACCAGGCGGACAGCATCGAGGTGCGGTGCGACGTCTGGATGACGTGGACCAAGGGAATTTATTGAAGAGCTTGTGTCTCATTGCCCTTGCATTTGCCGATTCGGCGCAGGCGGGTCCATTTTTGTGGCCATTTTGAAAGAGGATCTTCTTTGTGTGCTTTCAAATCTCCAGTTTCAAGTTTCACGCCGTGTCCGGGACTGTTCGCCCTGCGGGGCCTCGCTTCCATGCGAAGTCCCGGACGCGGCGCAGCTCTCTCCTCGGCGTTTTCATCATCGCGCTGATTCTCGTTGCCGTGGCCGCGCCGGGCCGGGTCTTCCGCCGGTGGAGTTCCGCCACCCAGAGCACGCGCGCCCTCGAGGCGGTCGGCGGCGCGATCGCCTACGAAGCGCCGGTCGTCGTCAACGAGGGTAAGGGCGCGCTCGTCATCCTCGGCTTCGAGAGTCCGGCGGAGGACGTGGCTCGAACGCTTGCCCGTGTCTTCAAGCTCGATTCCCTGGTCTTTGCCGGCGGCGCCATGGGTTTCGCAACCGCGTCTTCCGACGGCGTCACGCTGCGGCTGCTGCTCCTGCAATTGCCTGGGCAGTCCATGACTCTGGTGTTCAAAATCGAGCAGACCGCCGAGGAGGCCAGGCGATCGGCCGCGCCGCCGGCCCGGCATCTCCTGGACGCCCTCCCGGCCTACGCGCCGAGCGAGCCGGCGCTGTTCCTCCGGGACGAGGGCACCGGGTTCAGCCTCGCCTCTGCGCGAACCCGCTCGTCGCCCGCCGCCGTCCTGGAGTTCTATCGCAACCGGTTGCCGCGTCTCGGCTGGACGCCGGCCCTGGCCCCGCGAACCGCCGACGGCACGACTCCAACCCGATCATCTCTCCTGGTCTTCCACCGAGGGCCGAACCTCTGCTGCGTGTACGCCGAGGCCGCCGCCGAGTCGGGCGAAACCCGAATTACGTTGTTGCACAAGCAACAAGCGATGAAATAGAACCCTCCCCATATTGTTTTCATGACCGGGAGACGCTTATGAAAGAGAAACTCATTCCGCTGTTCTCCATCGTCATCGGCTTTATTGCGTTCGTGCTCACACTCCAATATTGGCGGACCAAGCGCGAGGAAATCGAGAAGGCGCGCGAGGCTTTCCGCAAGGAGACGCTGGAGGTTTCGGCGGTGGTGGCAGGCCGCGATATTCCGCAGGGCGCCAAGATTTCGCCGAACGACCTCGGCAAGAGCTCGATCGCGCGCACCCGTCTCCCGAGGGACTTCGTCGAAATTCACGATGCCGCCAAGATTCTCGGCAAGAAGACGCTCTTCCAGATCAGCAATGGCGAACCCATCGCCTGGTCCCGCATTGAAGGGGGAGGCCCGGATGTCCAGGCGCTGGCGAACATGATCACCATGAGGATGCGCGCCATCTCTATCCCAGTCAGCGGCCCGGCCGCCGTCAGCGGCATGATCCGGCCCGGCGACCGGGTTGACGTGCTGGGCACCTTCAACTTCTCCTCCAAGAAGACGCCCGGCGAAATGGAGACCGCCACCCTGACTGTCCTCCAGGACATTACCGTTATGGCCACGGGCCGGCAGACAGCCAACCAGCTCGCCGGCCGCTCGCCCCAGGCCCGATCGGGCGACGCCTCCTACAGCGCAGTAACGCTGGAAGTCACCCCGAAAGAAGCCGAACTCCTGGTCTTTGCCCAACAGGCCAGGGGCCAGCTCTTTTTGGCCCTCCGAAACCCGTCCGACGCCTCGTTCGAAGCCGACCTGCCCACGGTCAATTTCGACCATCTCCAACATAAACTTCAGGAGTACAACGCGTTTCGTCAGAACGAAGTCCGCCGAAAGGCGAATTGGAAGTAGAAGCGGCAGATCGTCGCACATGGCAAAACTCGTCCAACTGCAAGTTCTTCAGGCTGGGGCTGAGCCGCTCTCTTACCAGATTGAACCAGGCGTCTACTTTGTGGGAAGCGACGAGGACTGCCGAATTCGCCTGGAACAAGGCGCTGCCGCAGGCCGACACGCCATTCTCATCGCGCGCGAGGAAGGCTATTCGCTTGAGGACCTCGATTCCCGCCAAGGAACCACGGTGGGAAGCCAACGCATCCACGGCCGCGTGGACGTGCTGCCCGGCCAGGAGATCGGAATCGCCGACTACCGGCTCATCCTGGCCCCGCCGACCGGGTTCGCGCAACGCGCCAAGCCAGCGACCGTAGCGCCTTCACCACAACCTCCACCCCCCATGCCGCTACCGCGCCCGCCTCCCGAACCGGCCAAACCGGTCGCCGCTAAATCGCCACAAGCCATGGCGTTGGAGCAAAAACGCTCGACCAAGCGGCAGATTCAGAAGGAACTGGTTGAGCGCATGAACATCAAGCGGCTCGCTGCGTCCCGGATTCGCAAGGACGAACTCCAGGAACGCGCCCGCGCGACGATCGAAGCCATTGTCCGAGACGTCAGCGCCCGCCTCCCGCCCGGCATCGCCCCGGCTGCGTTGATCAAGGAAGTCTACGACGAAGCAGTCGGTCTTGGGCCTCTCGAAGACCTGCTAGCCGACGAGTCAATTACCGAAATCATGGTCAACGGACACGACCAAATCTACGTCGAACGAAAAGGCCGGCTGGAACGGCTCGACAGCATGTTCATGGACGACAGCTCCGTGCTGGCGATCATCGAGCGTATTGTTTCGCCCATCGGCCGCCGGATTGATGAAAGCCAGCCGTACGTAGACGCTCGCCTCCCGGACGGTTCCCGCGTCAACGCCATCATTCATCCGCTGTCCCTCGTGGGACCCTGCCTGACGATCCGCAAGTTCTCACGCGCCCCCTTTACGGAGGAGGCACTGATTCGGTTCGGGACCTGGACCCGCGAGATCGCCGAGTTCCTCCGCGTCTGCGTGATGTTGCGCAAAAATATTGTCGTCTCCGGCGGCACCGGGTCCGGAAAGACCTCGCTGCTGAATGTTCTAAGCGGCTACCTGCCCCAGGCCGAGCGCATCGTCACGATCGAGGATGCCGCCGAGCTGCGCCTCTCACAGGAGCACCTGGTGCGGCTGGAGGCCCGCCCGCCCAACATCGAGGGACGCGGGGCGCCATTACCATTCGCGACCTGGTCCGCAACGCCCTGCGAATGCGGCCCGACCGGATCGTCGTGGGCGAATGCCGCGGCGGCGAGGCGCTCGACATGCTCCAGGCCATGAACACCGGCCACGACGGCTCCCTAACCACAGTGCACGCCAATTCCCCGCGGGACGTCATCTCCCGCCTCGAAACCATGGTGCTCATGTCCGGCATGGACCTGCCCGTCCGCGCCATTCGGGAACAGATCGCATCGGCCATTGACCTCATCGTCCACGAGAGCCGCTTCAGCGACGGTGCGCGCAAGATCACCAAGATCACGGAACTCGTCGGGCAGGAGGGCGAGCAGATCACCATGCAAGACATCTTCGAATACGCGCAAACCGGAACGGCCGAGGACGGTCGCGTCCAGGGCTGCTTCCGGCCCACCGGCGCCGTGCCGACGTTCCTCGAAAACATCCGCGCGCGCGGGTTGACGATCAACCAGACGATCTTCGACCCGCAGCGGTATCAGAAGCCGCAGCCATGACGGAAACCTTCCAATCCGGAAGCCATGCTGACATTGGCATTGCCCTGACTGCCGCCGTCCTGTTCATGGTCAGTTTCGCGGGCCTGGCCTACGTGCTCCTCAAGGCAATGCTGTCCGGCGCTCAGGTCTACTCCGGCGCCTATTCCGAGAATGTCGCCAGGCAATTCGAAGACGTCTTCCTGTTCATCCCGGCCCGCCGCATCACCGAGGCCGGCTGGACTATGGCCGCCACCCTGTTTATCCTCGTGTTCATGTTCACTGGCGGCGACTTCGGCTCGCTGACCGCGGCGATGGTCGGGCTCATTCTCGCCGGCGCCGCCGGCCTGGCCGGACTCTACACCCCCCGCCTGCTGCTCGCCTGCTTGAAACGGCGGCGGCTCCGCCGCTTCAACCTGCAACTGGTTGACACCATCATCGCCATGAGCAACGCGTTGAAGGCCGGCTTCAGCATCACCCAGGCATTCGAGACCGTCGTCAAGGACGGTGAGAACCCGATCGCCCAGGAATTCGACCTCTTCCTGCAGCAGACCCGCATGGGCGTCGCATTTTCCGACGCGCTCCGCAACCTCGACGAACGAGTCGAAAGCGACGACATGACGCTCGTGGCCCTCAGCATCGAAACCGCCCGCAAGACCGGCGGGAATCTCACGGAAATCTTCGAGAAAATTTCGGCCATGATCCGCGAACGCATGCGCATCGAGGGCCGGATTCGCACCCTCACCGCTCAGGGCCGGCTCCAGGGCTTCATCCTCGGTTCCATGCCCGTCGCGATTGCCGTGGTTCTCATCTTCTTGGACCGGAAAACCATGATCCCGTTCTTCCAGTCCCACATGGGGATCGGAATCTGCGTCGCCGTCGTTCTGCTGGTCGCGCTGGGAGCGCTCGTGATCCGGAAGATCGTCAAGATTGATGTTTGAACCGGAGCGGCGCGGCGCATGAAAGGCGGCGGCAGGCTGAATCGCATGGAGACACTGAGCGACAACACCGGCACGGTCTGCGCCGTCCTGTGGGCCCTCGCGGCCGCCGGCATGACCTGGTATTGCGCGGTCATAGCGCGGCAGATCACCTACATCACCCTGGCCGACGGGCGGCGCCAGATGCGCATGCTGCCGCTGGCGTTCCGGTTGCTGCTGCCCCTGGCCCAGAACTTCAAGCCCCTCTTCGGTCGCCCTGTTTTCAACCGCGCTAAGGAGAGCGTCGCCAGGCGGCTGACCTCCGCCGGCTTCGAGGGCCTTCTCGCGGCCGACGAGTTCCTGGCCCTCAACATTCTCATGCCCTCGATCTTCGGCCTCGTCTTATGGGTCCCATTTCTGCGAATCGCCGTCGAAGGCGCCCCGCGTGTGCTCGGCGCGGCCGCCCCTGTCCTGTACCCGCTCGGATTCGTCGTGCTCTTCATGTGCCCGGTCATCTGGCTCCGGAGGGCGCTCGCCGCCCGCCACGCGAGCATCCAGCGGGCGCTCCCGTTCGTCCTCGACTTGCTCACGCTCTCCGTCGAGGCGGGCATGGACTTCATGACCGCCCTCCAACGCAACAACGAACGCTGCCGCGTGGATGCGCTCGGCGAGGAACTCATCCGCGTTGTTCGAGAAATCCTGCTCGGCAAGACCCGCCGCGAAGCCCTCCGCGACATGGCTGGCCGCGTCAACCTCCTGGACCTCAAGAGCGTCGTCAACGCGCTCTGCCAGGCCGACGAGCTCGGTGTCGGCATCGGCGCCATGCTCCGCATCCAGTCGAACCAGATGAGGCTCCGGCGCTTCGAACGGGCTGAGCGTCTCGCCAACCAGGCGCCCGTAAAACTCCTGTTCCCCCTCGTGGCCTTCATCTTCCCCGCCGTTTTCATGATCCTGCTCGGCCCGACCTTCGCCAAGCTGGTGAAGTATCTTTTCTGATTCTCGGCGCCCGCGCGCTGCCGGAGCGCCATCGTCGCGGGCATCCGGCCGCGGATAGCGCGCAAACCATCCCCATAGCGCGAGACGGTCGTCGCGAATGGGAACGCCTGGACCCAATGCGCGGTTCGATTCGCGGCTTCCGTCCCTTGACACCGCTGCCTGACTCTTGCTAGTGTCGCTTTCGAGACAAGAAACCGGCGCTCGGACCTATGCACTTGCGTGTTGAACAGGGCCCCGAAAAGGGACTTGATCTGGCGGTTCCGTCCCAAGGCGCGCGGCTCGGCCGTTCGTCCAAAAACGATATTGTTCTCTCCGATCCCCTGCTCTCGCGGCATCACTGCCGCTTCTTTTTCAAGCTCGGAGAGGGCCTCTGGGCCGCCGACCTGGGCAGCGCCAACCAGACGATGGTCAACAAGCAGCCCGTTCAGGAAGCGCGCCTGCGCGTCGGCGACGTCGTCACGCTCGGCGACACCACGCTGCGGGTCATCAGCGACGCGCCCGGCCAGGATGCCGGCGTTGTCCGGTCCGCGCCGCCTGTAGTTGATCTCGGCCTATCCGCCAAGGAGAAGAAGGAAAGCCGCGCCCTGGCCCGGTTGGGCCGGGACCAGCTTCTGGTCGTCCTCTGCGTGGTCGCGGCCCTGGCGGCGGCCATCTGGATCTGGCGGCTGTACGACAGGCCCGCCCGTCCCTTGACAAGACCCCAGGCCCCGCTCGCCTCTGAGGCGTCACTGCTCCCGCTCGAAATCGAGTACGAAAAAGTGGAGGGGTCCCTGGAAAACATTTTCCGCTACTACCTGGTCCTGCGCGCCGACAATACCCTGGCCGTTCAGATTGACGACCTGCAGAGCGGCCGGCACCTCCCGGCGGAGGAAAAGAAGCTGACCACCAACCAGGTCCGGGAACTGGCCAGGTATTTCGACCAGTCAGGCTTCTTCTCGCTCCGCGAGGAATACCGCGGCATTCTTCCGCTCGGGGTGCTCAGCCTGTGGGACCTGTCCGTCACACTGGGAAAGCGGACCCACCGGACCGTGGTCGCGAACCGCCTGGAACCCGAGGGCTTCAAGGAGGTCCGCGAGAGAATCGAAACGTTCGGCCGCAACGAACTGGGGCTTTGGGCCATTCAGGTTCCACCCGAGCGCCTCAAACAGATGGCCGGCGACGCGTTTCTGAACGCCAGGAAACTTCACGACGAACGCGCCGTGAAGAGCGATAACCTGTGGAAGGCGGTCCGGAATCTCAAGAAATGCCATGCCGACCTGAAAGCGATCGAGCCGAAGCCTGATTTTTATCCGGACAGCTTGACGCTGCTCTCCGACTGCCAAAAGGAGCTGCAGGAGCGATACGACGAGATCAATTTCCAGTCGAGTCGCGCCTTGAACGTCCAGGACTGGCAGGGCGCGGCCCAACACCTGCGGATGATCCTCGACTTGATACCGGACGAGCAGGACGCCCGCTATCAGGACGCGCGCGTCAAGCTCCTGGAAGTCGAGAATCGCCTGCAGAAGCAAAAAAGAAGATACTCGTTTTCTCGCGTTCTTCCTGCGCCTTTTTGCGCCTTCTTGCGGCCAATCCCCGACTTCTGGGAGAAACTTCCATGAAGAGCATGTGTTCCGCCGGAATCGTCACACCGGCCCTCCTCGCCGGACTCCTGATGGCCATGGGCGCGGAACCTTCGGCCGCCGTCTCCAAGAAGGAGGCGTCCGTCTGTCAGGCGCACATCACGGTCGAACCGGAAGGCGCCACGCTCCTGGTTGACGGCGTGGTCAGAGATGCGCCCCCGATCCTGCTCGCCGACCTCGCGTCGGGCGATCACCTGGTCGTGTTGCGCAAGCCGGGGTTTCGCGAAGGACGCTTCACCCTGGCCCTGGCGGCCGGACAGAAACTCGCCCAGCACTACAAGCTCGAACGACTCACCGGCCTCCTCTTGCTCCTCACCGAGCCGCCGGATGTGGAGGTCTATGTCGGCGGCGCCTTTCGCGGAAAGACCCCCTTCCTCCTCTCAGACCTCTCCGTCGGCGCGCACCGCTTGAAGCTCGTCAAGGCCGGTTTCAAGACAAAGGAGATTGATGTCAACCTGACGGACCGGACCCCGCGCAAAGAGGAGATCAACCTCGTCTCCGACACCGGCAAACTGATCGTCATTTCCGAACCGCCTGGCGCGCAGGTGAAGCTCAACGGCGTGTCAAAGGGCATAAGCCCTTGCGAATGCGACCGCGTTCCGGAGGGCAATGTGACCCTGGAGCTCACGCTCGAGGGGTACGACGCCTACTTGGACAACGTGAAAGCGGCTGCCGGCCAGGCCCAGAAAATCAACGTCGCGCTTAAGGCGATCCCGTCTGAACTCGAAATCGTCTCGATCCCTCCGAAGGCCCGAATCTACGTCAACAACGAGTTCAGGGGCGAAGCGCCGGTGACCATTCGCGACCTCAAGCCCGGCTCGCATCGCGCGCGAGCCGAACTGATGGCTCACGACACGATGGCCCGCGACGTCGAAGTGAAACCGGCGGCGAAGATCACGGAGGAATTCCGGCTGGAGCAAAACGTTGGCGCCATCCACGTCACAACCGAGCCGGCCGGGGTCAATATCCTCCTGAACGGCAAGGAAATGGGCGTCACTCCGGTCCGTGGGTCGGAAACCAACCGGATATCCGACGCGCTGAAGATCGAGAAAGTCCCAGCCGGCAAGCACGAACTCTCGGTCTCCATGAAGCAATACGCGGCAAAGCCGGTTACGGTGATTGTGGAGAAAGACAAAGCGATCAGCCGGCACTTCAAGCTTGAGCGCCATTTTGTTCCGGATTACGAAGTCCACACCACCGCGGGAGTGGTCCGAGGCGTGCTTGTCTGCGCAGACAAAGACAACGTGAAGCTGGAGGTGGCGCCCGGCGTATTCAAGGTCATCTCGGCAAATAAGGTTAAGAACCAGCGCCCCCTGGCCGGCCATTCCCGGCCAGAGTAACCTCCCCGGTAGCGCCGGCGCCGGCGCGCTCTCCGACACCAATCCCCCCGCCGGTTCGCGCTTCTACCGCGTCGGCGTGGCGCTGCCTTAGCCCGCATATTTCGCGCTCCCGCGCGAAATATGCGTTCGCTGGGCATGATTGAACGATAGGAGGTGAGCGCGAGCA
>JASEHE010000058.1 GCA_030018915.1 Verrucomicrobiota bacterium | reverse complement strand
CAGCCTCCTGCCGCGCTCTCCCTGCGCTCCTCTCCGCCAGCTTGCGGAATCGCTGAGCGCCCCACAATCTCCTTGACGCTCAGCGGGGAAAAGAATACTATGCCCGAAGCAGTGTGTCATGCCTGCCGAAATGAATGGGTTGCAGGAGCGATAGAAGAGACGAAAAATTGGCGCTTGAATCTTGCGCCGGTCGGCGCAAGATTCAGTCCAAGGAAAGCAGACGGAGGAATGCAATGAATATGCGCAATCAGAGAAAAGCGCTGTGGCTGACGGTCGGAGTGGCGGCGGTTTTGGCCGGTTCGGTTCAGGCCGCCCAGACCGTGGGAACGAGCGCGTCCACCAACGCAATTCGCATATATCCCGGCCGCTACTGTCAATACGCGAATGGCCGCTATTGGGCGTGCTTCTGGAAGGATGACGGCACCGTTTCCGACGCGGTCATCTATTCTTCGGCTGACGGGACGAATTGGGCTTCGCAGGGCAACATATTCACCAATACGCCAGGTAACAATCACGGCATGTGGATAACAAGGTTCATGGAGAACTGCGTTTATGCGGCGAATATACGGGAGGAAATCTGTTTCTTCAGAAGGGGGGCTCTTGAAAACAGTGGGGCCGTCACATGGAGCGATCAAACAAGAACCCTGAATCCGTCGTTGATAAGCGCGCAGGGAGTGCTGGGGCTCGGCGCAAACGACAATAATTGTCCCTGGGTGGGCCTGCGGGCGCAAGAGATGAAAATGGCCGCTGCTTTGAGCACAAATCAAAGCGGTATTGGAAGTTGGATTTCTTACTATCCTGTCTCTTCTTCTGTGCTCGAGGGCTCCACCGTAGGAAATGGCGGAGTTTTATTTTCCCTGGGTGGAAACAATATGATTTTCACTTATGGCCATTATGAAGACGAGCTGTCTGCCAACACCTATGATGCCTCCGGCAATACGTGGAATACGAGCAATGAAGCGATTGCCAGCGATCTCTGGGGCGGTTGGCTCAATCAGAATTATCCGTGGAGCGTGGTTCAAACTACTAACAGGAATCTCCACTTGATCTATGTCAATAACGCCGGGTCTCTCCATTATCGTTTGAGAACTTCGGGGCTTGCCGGGACGTGGTCAACCGTAACCAACAGCGTCACCGGCCTGACTTCTCACCGCAGGGCGGCCCTGAGCAGGGACGGCAGCGACAATCTCTATCTCTTCTACGACAAGAACGACGAAAAGATTTACTGCCGCAAGTATGACGGCTCGACCTGGAGCACGGAAGAGGAAGAGGTAAAGAGCAACGCCACTCCCATTGTCAGCGCGATTAGCTGTTCTGAAGTCATGCGGGACTACTGCATCGGCTTGACATGGGAAGAGGGTGCGGCTTCGCCGTACAATGTGGTTTTCGAGAAATATACGATCCCGCGTCCGCCTCCCAAGGGCACTGTGACATGGTTTCGCTGAGGCACAGAGCGGCTGCAGACGTTCGAGACTCAGATTATCGAGCGATATCGGCGGCGGCGATTGAGATGTGCCTGCCGGAAACCGGCGGCTATTTGGTCAACTCCCAGCCCACACCCGCCTCGTACGCTGTGCCCATCCGAACGGCGACACCACATTCCTCCAGGAGCCTCCTCAACTCGGCAAACCACCCCATATCCTCTTCCATTGCCACTCTTCAGCAAAAGCGCAAGTTTGATCGCCCCAAAAGCGCAAGTGTGCGCCACCACCCGCGCGATTTGCGTTTGACATGGCGCGCGAGCTGTGCTAAACGCACGCGTCATGCCGCGTGGGACCGACAGGATCACACTCAGAGCGTGGGCCAAGGTCAACCTCTGTCTGGAAGTCCTTGGCGAACGGCCGGACGGCTACCACGCGATCCGTAGCGTGGTCGTCCCTGTGTCGTTGAGCGACACGGTGACCGTACGGAAAGCTCGGACCGGCATCGAGACCGAGGTGAATGTTCGGGGTGTGCCCGGCGACGAATTGGCGCGCGGTTTCGCGTCCTGCGACAACCTGGCAACGCAGGCTGCGGCAGCTTTGCAGCGGGCGGCGGGGCGGCGGGGCGGCGCCCGGATACGGATTGACAAACGGATTCCCATCGGCGGCGGCCTGGGCGGGGGTAGCGCGGACGCGGCGGCCGTTTTGCGTGGATTGAACGCCGTGTGGAACCTGAACCTGCCGGCGCGCACGCTGATGGAGATCGGCGCCGGCGTCGGGTGCGACGTTCCGGCCCTGGTATGCGGCGGCGCCGTGCTCATGGAAGGGATCGGCGAGCGGATAATACCGCTGCGGCTCCCGCGCGGGCCGGCCCGGCGCAAGCCGTGGTGGGTGGTGATCGTCAATCCCGGGTTCAGCATCTCGACGGACGACATCTATGCGCGGCACAGCTCTACCTTGACTTCGGAGCGATCAGCCATTAACAATATGAGTTTGGCCGTGGCGGAATGGGATATCGGGCTGGCGGCCCGAAATCTCTTCAACGATTTGCAGGCAATGGTGTTTCGGAAATACCCGTTGATCGAGCTGGTGGCTGAGGGGCTGAAGAAGTCAGGCGCCGTCGGCGTTCTGGTTTCCGGAAGCGGGAGTTCGGTTTTCGGCCTGGCGCGGAGCCGGCGGGAGGCCAAAGGCATCGCGCGGCGCGCGCGGGAAAGACTGAGCGGCCCGTTCTGGACCCGGGTCGCGCAAATCTTGCCCGATGGTGTAACGGCAGCACACGGCCCTTTGGAGGCCAGAGTTTAGGTTCGAATCCTAATCGGGCAACCATTCGCCCGGAAGACAGCCGCCGGGCGCGTCGAGGCGCGGCATGATCGCGATGACAGACAACGAGTCCGCGACATCCCTGTCCGGCCGCCGGCACAGTGATTAGACCGTTCCGTCGCGACATCATGCGCGTCTGCGTATGGTCTTTTGGGTTGCGGGCGATAGCCCGCCCTAAGAAGGAATCTATGGTCAAGGAAACGAGAATATCGGCGGAACCTCGAACCGCGCGGGGCTCCGCCGCGTCCAGGCGGCTGCGTCGCGACGAGTGGATGCCCGGCGTCATCAACGACACCGACGGCAAGTCGCGCCTGATCCAAATCCGGCGGCACGATCTGGAACAAGTCCTCAAACACTACGCGGGGCAAAGCATCATGCTCGACGTGCAGGTCGGCCAGGAGCAGGCCCGCAAGGCCCTACTTAAGGAGGTCCAGCGGGCGTCCGTGACCGGCGCGCCGATCCATGCGGATTTCCTCGAGGTCTCGATGACCGAGAAGATGCGAGTGCGGGTGCCCCTGACACTGGTGGGCGACGCGCCGGGCATCCAGGAAGGCGGCATCCTGGAGCAACTGGTCCGCGAACTCGATGTGGAGTGCCTTCCGACAGACCTCGTCGAGCAGATTTTTGTGGACGTGTCCGGCCTGCATCTCGGCAAGAGCACGGCGGTGAAAGAGCTGAACATCTCGCCCAATCTCACCGTCCTGACTCCGGGCGACATTGCCGTGGCGATCGTGACCATTCCGCGCGAGGAGAAGGAAGAAGAAGCCGTTGCCGCGGAAGCCCAACCGACCGAACCCGAACTCATCGGCAAGAAGAAGGAAGAGGAAGAAGGTGCCGAGGAGGCCGAACCTGGCAAGGAGAAAGGCAAGGACAAGGGCAAAGACAAGGAACCGGCCGGCAAGGGAAAGGAAAGCGACAAAGAGAAACAAGCCGGCAAGGAGCCGAAGGCGAAGGAATCGAAAGGCAAAGAGCCGCAGGCCCCCAGGAAAACAGCGTGAAACTCGTGGTAGGGCTGGGCAATCCGGGCGAGCAATACGCGCGAACTCCGCACAACGTCGGGTTCATGGTTGTGGCGGAACTGGCCGCGCGGCTGTCCTGCGCGCTGAGAGCCAGTTCGCGTTGCCGGGCGAAGATCGGCCCGGCGGTTTTGGGCCGCGAGACAATCCTCCTGGCCCAGCCGCAAACGCACATGAACCTCAGCGGCGAGGCGGTGTCCTCGATTCTGCGGCGCCGGAAGATTCCGGCAACGGACATCCTCGTGGTGTTGGACGACGCTGATCTGGAGAGCGGGCGCGTGCGCGTGCGCTCCGGTGGAAGCAGCGGCGGCCACCACGGGTTGGACTCGATTATCAACGCGCTGGGCACGCCGGCTTTTCCACGCGTGCGAGTGGGTATCGGGCGGAATCGCGCCAAGGACCTGGTTGACCATGTCCTGACGGCGGCGGCGGCGGACGAACTGGCCGTCCTCCGGCAGTCCGCGCGGACGGCGGCGGACGCCGTGTTGTGCGCGATTGAGCGCGGCCTCCCGGAGGCCATGAACAGATTCAACGGTGTGAAAACGGCCGCGGCGCCGTCATGAAAAACAAGAAGATTTGAACAGAAGGACGCAAAGGCAGCAAAGGTAAGAGCGCAGGGCAGGCTGTTCAAATTCTTCTGTTGCGGGCGATAGCCCGTGTTGTAACAGAGAGAGGAAACATTGAAAAAGTACGACGCGTTATTGATTCTTCCGGGGTCCCTGAAAGACGAGGCCTTGGATTCCGCGTTGAAGGCCGTTGAAAACGAGGTGACGAAATTGCGCGGCCGGGTCGTGGACAGCCGCAGGGTTGGAACGCGGACGTTTTCGCGGCCACTCGGAAAACTGGACTCCGGGCACTACGTCCGGATGGCGCTGGAGTTGGAGCCGAAGGCAGTCGCCGCGCTCCATGGACGACTCAAGCTGAACGAGAACGTCTTCCGCGCGCAGATCGTCGTGGCGCAGAAGAAAAAAGTCGCGGCGGTCCCGGCGGAACGGAAAGAGGAGGGCGTCGGCAATGGCAAGTCTTAACCGTGTCTACCTGATCGGCAATCTGACCCGCGACCCGGAAGTGCGCTACCTGCCTTCGGGCGTGGCGGTTGGAGACCTGCGGCTTGCGGTGACGGAAAAGTTCAAAAACAAGGCCGGCGAGTTACAGGAGTCCACGTGTTTCGTGGATGTCGTGGTCTGGAGCCGGGACGCCGAGAACGCCGAGAAATACCTCTCAAAAGGCTCTCCCATGCTGGTTGAGGGCGCCCTGCAACTGGACGAATGGAAGACCAAGGAAGGCGAGAACCGCAGCCGGCTGCGGGTGCGGGCCATTCGGATTCAGTTCCTCGGGGCCCCGCGTTCGGGCGAGGCCCGCGATGGGAAAGGCAAAGCTGCGCCGACTGCGGCGCCGCCCGCCGCAGCCCCGACGGCGGCAGCCCCGGAGGAACCGCCGGCCATGCCTGCGGAGGAATCGCCCGGCGGGCCGCGCGTCGAGGGAACGGCCGCGACACAGGATGACGACAATCTGCCGTTCTAGCCCGGATATTTCGCGCGCCCGACAGGGCGTGGAAATATCCGCTTCCGCGGCAAACCGTTCGGTAGAACGGCGCCGAGGAAGACGCGACGCGATGTCGGGAGACACCGCGAACGCGGCCAGGAAAGATGGGCATGGTTCAGGGAGGTTGACATTTTTGGTCCGACCTGTCTGCCGGCAGGCAGGAATCCGACAACCGTGAACCTCTGAACCTTGCCGAAAGATGGAGCAAACGTATGGCGATGATGAAGAGAAGTTCGGAAAGGTTCGGCGCCGGGAAGCGAACACGCGGGCCGCGTGACGACAAGTTCAGGCCCCGGAAAAGGAGCCGGTTTCTCGAAGGCGCGCGGGATATAGACTTGAACGATACGGAGTTTCTCCGCCGGTTTATCACGGATCATGGCAAGATTCTGCCGGCGCGGTTGACCGGCGCCACAGCCAAGCAGCAGCGGTTGCTTCGCCGCGGGATCGCCCGGGCGCGCATGATGGGACTCCTGCCGTAGCCATGGCCGGGACAGGAGCTGTTCACGCGGCCGCCACTCCCATTGACGCCTTGTGCCGCGGGTCGGTATCGCGGCCGGCCGGATGACTAATTGATGTGGCGCCGATTACAAAGAACGTCCCCACGTTCCCCCGATCTCCCCTCTCGGAGTCCCTCTGCCAGAATAGCCCCTTGATCAATGCGACGGAACCATGATCCGCATAGCCGTTGACGGAGAGCAGATCGTCAACCTCTGCGTCTCTACGATGAACGAAAGTGAGCTCAATTATGGAAAAGGCATTTATGGTGACCAGCATGCTATGTTCAATCGGCGCATTATGGCTGATAGCGGCGGACAAGCCGGATGAATCTGCCAAGCAGGCGCCGGAAACGGCGTTACCGTCGCCAAAGACCACCGGCGCGATGCCGCTGGAAGAGGCTATCGCCAAACGGCGATCGGTCAGGTCGTACAAACCGGATGCCCTGACTTCGGAGCAACTGTCTCAGATTCTCTGGTCCGCCCAGGGCCTGAGCCCGCGCAAGCGGTTTATGGCGCGCAATGCGCCGTCAGCCGGCGGCATTTATCCGCTGGAAGTATATGTTTTCGATAAGACAGGTATTTATCAATACCTTGCCAAGAGCCACTCGCTTATACTGGTCAAGCAGGGCGATGTGAGGAAATCCTTGTGCGACTCGGCCTACGGCCAGGCGTACATAGCTCAGGCGCCGGTGGACATCGTGCTGGCCGGCGACGTTGCCAAATGCGCCAAGCGCTATGGCAACCGGGCGCCTCGCTATATCGCCATGGAGGCCGGACATGTCGGACAGAACATTTCACTGGAGGCAGTTGCTCTAGGACTGGGCGCAGTGATGATCGGCGCATTTGACGATGAAAAGGCGAATGAAGTCCTGGGCTTGCCCGACAACCTCAGCGTGTTCTATATCATCCCCGTCGGCTATCCGAAAGAATAGAGCATTGCATCTCCATGCGCAGGGTGTTGGTTATCGGTTCCGGCATAACCGGATGCGCGGCGGCGCTTGAGTTGGCGCACCAGGGCTATTCCGTTGACGTCCTAGAATCCGCCGCCGGTGTCGGAGGCAAGATACTCGGCTACTGCTGCAAAGCCACCATCGAGTGCGCGCGCTGCGGTGTCTGCGTGGCCCATACCCGCGTGGCCCAGGCCGTCAAGCACCCCAACATCCGCTTCCTGGCCGCCATGAGTCTCCAATCCGTCCGCCGTGACGCCAAAGGCTTTGCGGCGCGGGCCGTTCAGCAACATCCGGCCATCCGCCTTTCCGCCTGCACGGCGTGCGGCGCCTGCGCCAAGGCCTGCCCGGCCCGATGCATCACCCGCTATAACCGCGGCGGGCTCGTCCAGTACTCGATCAACCACGCGAAATGCCTGCGCCGCCGGCGCCGCGCTTGCGCCAAGTGCGTCGCCGCCTGCCCCGCCGCCGCCATCGCGGGCGACGGACTTTCCGGCGCCGCGGATCTCTCAGCCGACGCCGTGCTAGTGGCCACGGGCCACCAGGCCTTCGACGCGCGCGGTAAGCCGTGGCTCGGATACTCCCAAGTCCCAAACGTGCTCAACGGAGAGGAGGCCGAGGCCATCCTGGCGAACCGCATGTTCCTCCGCGGCCCCAACGACGACGTGGCCTTTGTCCAGTGCGTCGGCTCGCGCGATCCGGAACTCGGCCGCAACTACTGCTCGGCCGTGTGTTGCGCCTACGCCACGCGCATGGCCCGCGTGATTCGCCACCGCAACCCCGCGAGCAATGTCACAGTCTACCTGATCGATCTCCAGAACTTCGACAAGACATTTTCGCGCCTCCGCGCGCAACTGGCTGCCGAAGGCGTCCGGCTCGTCCGCAGCGCGCCCTCCTCTATCGATCCCTTGCCCGGCGGCCGCCTGAGCGTGAAGCGCGAGGGCGTAGCAGGCGCCGCAGCAGTCGCCGAGCACGACGTCGTGGTTCTATCCGTCGGCATGGGCCCGGCCGCTGGCGCGGCCGAGCTGGCCGACCAACTGGGCCTCCGGCGGGACGAATTCGGCTTCTTCGAGCCCGGAACGCCGGGCGTTTTCGTGGCCGGCACTTGCGCGGAGCCGCGGAGCATCCTGGACAGCATCGCGTCCGGCGAGGCCGTTGCCGCGCAGATACTCGAGGCGCTGGCCGACCCCGGCCGGCCCGCCAGGGAGAGCACGGCGGACAACCCGAACCTTCGCAAGATCAAGCTTTCGCCGGGCGTGCTTGTGCTGGGCGGCGGACTCGCCGGCGCGCGCGTTGCCGGCGAGCTCAAGGCGCTCGGCTACCGGCCCGTCGTTCTCGAACAGGCGGCCCGGACAGGCGGCGGCGCCTCGAGCGCCGCCGAGTTCGAGCGCCTCCTGGCCGACGTGGATGTCTTGACCGACGCCACGCTCTCCCGCCTGACCGGCTGCATCGGCTCGTTCCACGCGTCCGTTCGCGCGGGCAAAACCGCGCGGGACATTGATTGCGGCGCCATCGTCGTCTGCACCGGCAACGCGCGCCAGGACGCAGGCCGGGATCTCTTCGACTTTGACCGCATCCTGCCCGCCGGCGACCTGGCTGCGGCCGTCGCCCGGCTGCCCCGTAAGGACCGCCCCCGCGCGGTCGGCATCATTCTGGACCTGAAAGTGGAAGAAACCAACGCCGGCACGGCCCAGGCGTTCCAGACCGCCCTGCGGGTCATCGAACAACACCACGCCGAGGTCTACGTGTTCCTTCGCGAGGTCCGCGTTGCCGCCAAGGGGCTGGAGACGCTCTACGACGACGCCAGGAATGCCGGCGTGAACGTCGTCAAGTACGAAGGGCCGCTGCGGCTGAAGACGATCGAAGACGGCGTGGAAATCTCGGCTCGCGACGCGCTGCTTGGCCGCGACGCGATAATCCTCTGCCAAATGGTGGGGGTCAGCCCATGTGGGCTCAGCGCCGCGGCCGACGCCGGCCTTGCCGCCCTGCTCGGGGTTCACACCGATTGCCTGGGCCAGATGCAGGACAACAACGCGCACCTGTTCCCCGCGCTGAGCAACCGGCCGGGAATCTTCCTTGCGGGCGCCTGCCGCAGCCGCTACCATCCGCCGGAGGTGATCGCCGACGCGAAGGCTGCGGCCATGCGGGTCCACTCGCTCCTATCCCGGAAACATCTGATCGTCGAGTTGTCGAACGCCACCGTCGAGACCACGAAATGCGCGCTCTGCCTGACCTGCGCGCGCACATGCCCGCACGGCGCCATGACGGTGGACGACGAGAAGCGCAAGGCGGTCTCCCGGCCGGAGACTTGCCAGCGTTGCGGCATCTGTGTGGGCGAATGCCCGGCGCGGGCGATCGAACTGCCCGCCTCGGTGATCGAGTAAGTGGTCAGGGTTCAGGAAAGAGCAGAAGAGCAGAAGAGGTTTCAGGTGTCAGGGGGAAGAAGAGGTTTCAGGATTCGGTTGGAGAAGTCGGACTGATCCGATCGGTCGGACGCCGCTGGCTGCCGAGTGAACACGGATGCCACCCCCTGAACCCTGAACCAATGAATAACTGTCATGAAGAAACCGGGCAAGAGACCGAAACAAAGGCTGGTGGTGTTTTGCTGCGAGAACTCGGCGGCCAAGGCGGCCGAATCCGCGGCGGGGGACCCCATGCTCAAGGGCGTGGAGTTCGTCCGCGTGCCATGCGCCGGCCGGGTGGAAATCCGCCACATCCTGAAGCGGATCGAAGCCGGGGCCGCCGTGCTGGCCCTCGCCTGCCCGCTCGACAACTGCAAGTACATTCACGGCAACCGCCGGACGCTGAAGCGCGTGGACCGAGTGAAACAGGTCCTGAAGGACGCGGGCATCGAAGAGGGCCGGGTCAGAATGGAGTTCCTGTCCTCCGTGGACCCGCACAAGCTGGTGAACGTTATCAAGGAGGCGAAACGTCCATGATCACGGCCGAACGAAAGCCCTTCGGCGAAATCGCCGACATGGTCCAGGACGCGAAGAAGCTCCTGATCCTCGGGTGCGGCAGTTGCGTGACGGTCTGTATGGCCGGCGGCGAGAAGGAAGTCGCCATGCTGGCCTCGGCCATGCGCCTGGCGAACCGCAAGGCGGGGCGGAAGGCGGATATCCGGGAGGCGACGATCGAGCGGCAATGCGACCGCGAGTGGTTCGACAAGGTCGCCGAGGACATCGAGTGGGCGGACGCGGTTCTCTCGATGGCGTGCGGAGTTGGGGCGCAGTTCTGCGGCGAGGCATTCGAGGGCAAGCGTGTGGTCCCGGCGCTGAACACAAAGTTCTACGGCGCCACCGAGCGCCAGGGCGTCTGGGTCGAACGCTGCGCGGGCTGTGGCAAGTGCGTCCTGGCCGACTTCGGCGGCGTGTGCCCGATCGCCCGCTGCTCGAAGAGCCTCCTCAACGGCCCGTGCGGCGGCTCGCAGGACGGCAAATGCGAGGTGGACCCGGACCGACTCGATTGCGGCTGGCAATTGATCCATGACCGCATGAAACTGCTCGGACTCCTGGACCGCCTGGAGGCCGTCCAGCCCCTGAAGGACTGGAGCGCTGGCGGCGACGGCGGTCCGGGCCGGATCGTGAGGGAAGACGCCACGCTATGAACGCGCTCAAGTCGGGCAGCCGTCTCGAGCAGGTCTTGGCTGCGGGACAGTTCGCGGTCACCGCCGAACTCGGCCCGCCCAAGAGCGCCGACGTGGAGGTCATCAAGACCAAAGCGGCTTCGCTCAAGAGCGTCGTGGACGCCGTGAACATCACGGACAACCAGACCGCCATCGTCCGCATGTCCTCCATTGCCGCCGGCGCGCTCGCCATGAAGGAAGGCCTGGAGCCGGTGATTCAGATCACCTGCCGGGATCGGAACCGGATCGCCATCCAGAGCGACGTGCTCGGCGCCTGCGCGCTCGGGCTCCGCAACATTCTCTGCCTCACCGGCGACCACCAGGTGTTCGGAAATCACCCGACGTCCAGGAACGTGTACGACATGGACTCCATCCAACTCCTCGCCATGCTCAAGGGCATGCGCGACGGGAAGAAGTTCGCCTGCGGCGACGACATCCGCAACGGCAAGAACGCGCCGGTGGTCGAGCCGAGGATCTTCATCGGCGCCGCTGCCAATCCGTTCGGGGACCCGTTCGAGTTCCGCGTGGTCCGTCTGGCCAAGAAGGCGGCGGCCGGCGCGGACTTCGTGCAGACCCAGTGCATCTACGACATGGAGCGTTTCGAGCGGTGGATGAAGCAGGTGCGCGACCGCGGGCTGCACGAGAAGGTGAAGATCCTGGCGGGGGTCACGCCGCTGAAATCACTCGGCATGGCCAAGCACATGCGCGATAACGTGGCCGGCTTGACGGTGCCAGATTTCTGCATCGAGCGGCTGGAGAAGGCCGCGGACAAAGCCGCCGAGGGCATCGCGATCTGCGTGGAGCAGATCCAGAAGCTGCGCGAGATCCCGGGCGTGGCCGGCGTGCACATCATGGCCATTGAATGGGAAGCCAAGGTGCCCGAGATCGTCAACCGGGCCGGTTTGGCGCCCAGGCCGCAGGTGTAGGCGGCTGCAAGGCCCACGGGAAGCAAGGGAATCGACTGCTGGCGTCTTTGTCGCGAGCTTCGTCGCGAGGTTCGTCGATGTCCTAGAACAGGCACATGTTCAGTGACTGTTCGGAACTTCGACAGCGGCGTCGACAACGCTCGCGACAAAGTTTGCGAGGTGCTGAATGAAAGAGATTGCGATGGAAAAGGCCGATCCGCGTTTCAAGTATGAGATTGCCGGCTATCCCGGCGCCGAGAACATCCGGAAATGCTTCTCGTGCGGGACCTGCACCGGGGCCTGCCCCGTGTTCCAGGTCGAGGAGGAGTACAACCCGCGCCGGCTCATCCGGATGATCCTCATGGGCCTGCGCGAGGAAGTGCTGACATCCAAAGTGATCTGGCTCTGCGCCCGCTGCTACGCCTGCACGGCCCACTGCCCGCAGGGCGTGAGTTTTGCCGACATTATGGTCGTGCTGCGCAATCTTGCGATCCAGGAAGGCCACGCGCCCACCGACCTGCCCGACAAGATCGAGCAGCTCGGCCGGGCTGCCGGCGAATTTCGGAAGAATTGCATCAACCTGGTGTGCGGCGGCGCCAAGGTCTCTGCCCGGGATGTCGCGCGGAAGGCGAAAGAGACCGTGGAAAAGCTCTGACCTCGATCTTGCATCTGAAGACGTGATTTCGAGTTGAGAACCATCTGGGAACCC
>JASEHE010000057.1 GCA_030018915.1 Verrucomicrobiota bacterium | reverse complement strand
CCGCCCACCAAGTCAATCAGCCAATTGTGCAATGTGAAGATGTGACCCCAATGCCTCAATGCCTCGACGCGGGAATAGAGCGTCTCGATTCCGCGCGCCCAGGCGCGCCTGCTCAACGCGCCGTTGCCCAGGTATTCGTAGGCGTTGATCGAATTATCCGCGTAGACCTTGGCGGACATCACCACGAGACGCTGACCTATCCTTCTGGCAGGAGGCTATCTAACTTCATGGACAACGAGAGAAGTGATGTTCGTCGGCGCGTGCGGTGCTATCAGCCGTACCCCGCATGGAGCTTTGAGAACGGACGGCATACCTTCCCGTGGCCAACGATACCCTGCCCGAAAGATGACGCTACGCTTGGCGTCTTCTACGTTCTGGATTGTGTATTCACTGGGTATTCGTAGCACCTGGCTCTCTTCGCTGTCGCCACGAAGTTCAATACCCGTGACCGAAGGGCTGTCTTCAACCCAAAGCACCATGAGTATGGCATCATTTGACTTTACGCCGAGGATAGGGACGACGAGATGCGGCTTACGAAGGTCGTGCGAACCAAGGCTTGTCAGCGCATCCAGAAGATACCGGCTTGACATTGAGGCGAGCCAGCTTGGGCCCGGTGCTCCTGCAGTGGCCTGGCGAAGCTGTCGAATGTCGGAGGTAAGGCGGTTCTCGACACTCTTGCTCGCGCAACCTGTTGCCGTGAGGGCAAGAAGCAGAACGGCAAGGACAGTTCGTTCAGAAGTTTCCATTGACGAACTCCCCGACTGCGTCACGAATGCAACCGCCGACGCCGGTGCCGAGTTCACCTAGAACCCCAAGGTCAAACCCGCCAGACACATGCGTTCCGCCGCGCTGGCATTGCTTCCATTTGTGATCTGCGACCCAGTCCTTGTACTTCACAAACACCAGGATGCAGCGGCAGTCCTTGCATTCGTCCCAGTCCAGTCGGACCCAAACAACTGCACCCTCCAACAGAAGTAGATTGCGCCGAATGGCGTCGATACCAGCCAAGGCAGCACCCTCAAACCCACCGGCTCGGCCATCGTCAATGGCACTGTCAGCAAGCGACAGCAGAAACTCTGCGAGTTTCTGTGCCGACGCCAAGTCCCCAACCGCTTGAATCAGACCAAGTGTCTGAAGCGACCCCAACAAGTCCTCGCCGATCTCCCCGACCTCGGGCGAAATATTTCCCTTGGTTCCGGGCTTGAGGAAAGTCTTTATCCCTGTCAGTCGCTTCTTGCCTAACGGAGAACACTCGTCGCAGCAGTTCCACCATGAGAGGCCGAGTTTGTCGTGCCGTGATAGGGGCTGGTTGCCGACGAACCCGTATAGATTCCGCCCGCCCCGTTCCCCGATGGGGTCTCTGGAGAGCCACCGCCCAATTCCCGGGCGGTAGATGCGGAAGACGTAGGCGTAGTCGCCTGTTTCTTCGTCCCGGTATTGGGTCGAAAATCGAATGGGGCAACCCTGCGCGACACCGGTGACCTTGAGCGGTTCGGCGAACGGGCCGTATTCCAGAGCGCCCGCGACGACGCCGCTACCGGCATCCACCAGCGCCATCATGTCCCCGTTGCCGTTGTAGGTCACGCAGTACGTGCCGGATGTGCCGAGCGTGACGAACAACAGGCCGCCGATGCCGCAGGCCCCTTGCACAGTTCCTGAAAGATCCTGGCCCCAAGTCATGTGGTTCGTGTACCCCGTGCCCAGCTCGGCGACGATGTTCCATCCATCCCACACGAACGAGGCAATGTTGGTGGTGGAGTACGTCCCGTCCGAGTAGCCGCTCAACGATTTCTTTTCCGTCCGGCGGGAGCGATGATCGTACCGGAACTCCAGACGCTTCTTCAAGGCGTCCGGAACCGCGGGCAGGGACTCGACCGCAATGAGCCGGTTCTCCGCGTCCCACATGTTCGTCCAGAGGCCGTCACTGAGGAGATTGCCGTCGAGATCGTGCACGAAGGTCTCGGGGGTTTGCGGCAGCATGGCCGAACGGGTTTCGGTCTTCACCAGGCTGTTTGTGGTCTGGGTTAGATAGGCGATGACCTGCAGGTTGGTGGCAAAGACCGCAGAGGACGTGTTCGTGGCGGCAAGATTCAGCCAGAAATAGTCGCCGTGGCGGGAGGCGAGACGGGCAATGTCGTTGGAGGACAGACGGGCGGAGACGACGGCGTTTGGCGTGGAGGTGCCGTCCACCAGGATTCTCCCCGGCACGGTGCGCTGGGTGTATTGATTGAGGTTGTTGGCGGTGTAGGAAGAGCCGGGGTCGCCGATCCCGGCTACAGAAGACTTCCGATTGCCGATCGTGTCGAATTCGTAGCCGTACTGCGCGCCGCCGACGGGCGTGCCGTCGGAGAAGTATTTCTTGCCGGAGATGACTTCCCCGCGTTCGTTGTACGTGTAGCGCCACTGGGAGCCGTCGGCCAGGGTGTTGGTCACGCGCTGGTTGGCTTGATTGCAGGAATAGGAGAAGGAAACTGCGGATCCCGCGGATGGCACGGATGAGATGGAAGAAAGGCGGTTCAATCCATCGAAACTCCTACGGGTCTTCATGGCCGCGCCGAAGGACAGGTTGGTCCAAGTCGCGCCATCCGGCCCGTAGGTGTAGGTCGCGGTGTTCATCCCGTCGGATACGGTACTCAATCGGCCCGCGTTGTCAAAGGAATACGCGGTCAACAGCCGGGGTGAAGGCGCCCCGGCTCCAGTGAGGGAGAGATTCGTCATCCGGCCCAGTGCATCTCGGCCGTATTCCAGAGCGGCGCCCGACATTTGCGGCAAGGAACCGGAAAGGAGCGATCCGTCCTCGGCGTAGACGTTTGTCCAAGCGCCGATGCCGTCCGCGATTTCCACGGGCCGGGCGAGGCGGTCCAGGGTGAAAGTGACATCGGGGGTGGCGTCGGAGTAGTTGAGGTTGGTGAGCGAGCCGCCGGCGTCGCGGGAGTAGAGGGTCTCGATCCCGCGCGCCCAGGCGCGCTTGCTCAGCGCGCCGTTGCCCAGGTATTCGTAGGCGTTGATCGAATTATCCGCGTAGACCTTGGCGGACATCCAGCCGCGGTTGGTGTCGTATTGCCACGTGGTCACGTCCGCCGCGCCGGTCATGCCGTTGCGGTAGGTCGAGAGCGTGGCCAGGCGGCCCTGGTCGGTGTAGGTGAAGCTGACGGGATACGCGCGGGCGCCGTATTGGTTCGTCATCTCGCCCAGCGAGTTGAAGCTGTAGAAGACTTCGCCGCCGTCCGGCAGAATCGTCTTCACGCGCCGGCCCATGGAATCGAACTCGGTGCCAGTGGTTTGCGACAGGGCCCCGGCGGTCACGGTCTCGTTGGTGACCTGTCCGGCCGGGTTGTACTGATAGCTCGTGGTCCGGGTTTCGCCGTTGGCCGCCGGCTCGCTCGCGATCGAGAGGCGCCGGAACGTGTCGTAGGAGAATGACGACACGGCGGTCGTGCCTCCGACGGCGTCCTTGCGGGTGACGGCCGTGCGCAGCCCGTTGGTGTAGGCGGTAACGGTCTGCGTGTTGTCCGGGTAGGTGACGGTTTCGGTGCGGGACGTGCCGGCGCGGTCGTAGGCGAGCTGGGTGTGGTTGGTGCGGCCGAGGGCGATGCTCCAGGATTCCAGACCGTCAACGGAGGAGTGCCGGGCGGCGAGCGTCAGGGTGGCGGAACTGCCGTTGGTCGGGTACGCGAGGCTCAGGGTGGTCCGCGCGTTCTTGCCCCCGAACGAGCCGTAGCTCGACTGGGTCTCGCTCACGCGGTCCGGCCCCGCGAGGTCGAGTTCGTTGTCGGCGTTCATGTCCACGGCGGAGCGGAATGCCTCGCCGCGCGCATTGTAAACCGTGAGGCTGGTGGTGAACCCGTCGCTCGTTCGCGCCAAGCGGCCCCGCGAATCGTAGAAGAAGGCATTCGTGTAGCCGCCGGGGTGTACGGTGCGGGCCGTTCGACCCAGCATGTCGGTGTAGGTCTTGACCCATTCGGAGGCGTTCGTATCCGAGCCGCGATACTCGATCGAGTATTGCTCGCCGTTTTCGACGCCACGGGCGGAGAAGGCCGGATAGGCGGCCGTGCCGGACACGCTCTTGAGACTGCCGTCGCGGTAGCGCGTCTCCATGCGGACGCTCTCGTCCGCGTTGGTGACGGAACCGAGCGATTCGCCCGAGTCGTTGGTCCAGTACCCGTAGCGGGTGACGTAACCCAGCTCGTTCGTGGTTGCGATGAGCCGGCCGAGCGCGTCGAAGACGCTGTTCACGACGATGTCCGGCTGGCCCGACGCGGAGCGCCGGGTTTCCGTGACCTGTCCGCTCACGTTGTAGGTGTAGTACGTGGAGACCTCGCCGCAGGATTCGCAGAAGAGTTGCTTGAGTTCGTCATAGGTCCGGATCGTGGACATGCCCTCGGCGTCACGGATCGCTTCGGGCATGTCGCAGCAGGCGTAGGAGTATTCGGTCAAGGCGCCGGACAGTTCGTTCGAAGACGTGAGCATGCGGCCCAGGGCGTCAAACGTATTGATAACGCCGCGGAGGACGATGCCGCTTACGATGTCCACGCTCTGTTCGCGGACGATGCCGCCGATGGCCGCGCGTGTAGCCACGGCGCGGGTCCCGTTCGTGACAAAGGCGCTGCCGGCGCCGGTCTCGGTGGTGACCGTCATTGTGGCGCCATTGGTGGCGTAGCTGAGGGCGCTGATCGTGCCGTCCGCGTGCTCGATGCGACTGACCTGGCCCTCATACGGGCCGCTGGTGTTGAAGAAGTTCACGGTCGCCAGGCTGCTGGCGGCGTCGTAGGCCGCGCCGGCGCCGACGCAGCGCTTGGTGATGTTGCTGCCGGCGAAGTAGGCGTAGCAGGTGCGCGAGATTTCCGCGCCCAGCGCTTCCTCGACCACGAGCCGAACCCGGTCGTCGTTCGCGCAGGTCTGGTCGGACGGGAAGTTGAGGCTGTCGGTGAGGATGGCGTCCCCGGCATAGTAGCAGCGAGTCACGCGGCACTCGTTGGCGGCGGCGGTGGGCCCGGCATTGGCGAAGGGCGTCACGACCACCTTGCGCCGGTGCTGGTTGTCGTACTGGTCGTAGCGAATCCAGGACCCGGCCGGGTTCTCGACCAGCCGCAAATGTCCGTACTCGTTGGTGGCTGCGGGGTCGGTGTGGTACCAATAGAAGTTGGTCTGGGCCACGGACGCGCCGAACCCACGGATGACCTGCGCGATGTCCCTGCCCCAGGGGAAGTACTGGTCCAGCGCGCGGGTGACGTTGCTCTCGCCGTTCTCCAGCACGGCGGTCTCGGTCAGGGCCAGCCAGGTATTGGTGACGTCCGTCACGTAGACGGATTCCTGGTGGATGCTCTTTTTGGCGACCGAGAATGTCCCGTTGCTCGCGCAGCCGTACCAGATTTCCGTGACATTGTTGTTCGTGTTCAGAATCACCCGGGTTTCCTCGACCAGGTTGGAGTACGCGTCGGTGACCCGGAACACGCGGCTGGTGGCGCCGGCGCCGAGGGTCAACTGCCTGAGCAAGATTTCCCCCGCGTCCTTGTAGTCCACGGAGACGATCAGTCCGTCCGAATACGTGGGCACGGCGATGCCCTGGGCGCTCTGGACGCTCCTGATCTCGTTGCCGTCCTTGGTGACGGCCATGTCCGCGGGTGGCACGGCCAGTTCGGCGCCGGGCGCGTCCCGGCGGTAGAGCTTCGAGATCTTGGCCACGCCCGGGAAGACGTGCGCGATGTTGCCGGAGGCGGGGAAGGTGAGCCGGTAGTCCGCCCCGACCTTCTCGATGAAGTAGCTCTTGTCCTTGTAGATGGACCGGCCGGGAGTGGTGCCCTTAAGCGAGAAGACCACTTCCGCGCCCGAGGGCCGTTTGACCGTGACGAACTCCCATTCGCCGCCCGGGTCGGCCTCGGCCTTGACCACGGCGGTATCGAGATTGAACATCTGGGCCAGTTGTCAATCTTGTATTCGTTGACGTAGGCGCGGACCATCAGCCCGTTGTCACGCCCGGCGCCGGAGGCGCCGAGCGGGAAGGTGGCCTTGTCCCAGGGGCTGCCCCAGCCGACGCGCGGCATGAGCGGGCAGGTCCCGCCGGCGCCACCGCACCCGCACGGATCCTCCAGCACCAGCCCATCCGCTTCCGGATCGAAGCAGCCAGGGTCGTTGGGCGCCGCGTCGGTGAAGTCGTAGACAAGAAATTGCGCGAGGCTTGTGACCATATAGCCAATGTAATACCTGAATCTTGCGCCGCCCGGACGACCCCACGGCCGAATGAACGCGTCGTAGCAGGCAGTAGAGCGATTTTGCGTGTCATAGTCCGCGTAACCATATGGGTGATGCCGTGCAAGAAACTTCTTGCACGCAGAGGGCCGCACAGAGCGGCACTGAGGGCGATGCATGGAAAAGACGTGCAAGATTCAGGTAATAACTGGGCGGCGGATTTTCCGCGGGATAGGGCACGGCGCAGGAACCCAGCACAGCCGAAGTGTATGCCGCGCCAAGCGAACTGGCGGCGGTGTCCCACTTTGTCCATGCGTTTTCAGAGACGGCGGCCCCGCAAGAGTTCCAGACATCCTCCCACCATCCGTATTCGGCATGAGTCGGGCGAGTGGCGCAGTTGTAGAAATCGATCGTATGGTTGAAGTTGGTCGAAATGTTGGCGACCACGAGGCGCCCAATGCGGTACCCTTCGTGAACCCGGCAGTACGGAGGTTCCCACCAATCGACCGTCATGCACCGGGGATAGATGTTCACGTTCGCGCGGACGGGACCGCTCCATCCGAGGTTGTCCGGGTTTTCCACGGCGTTTCGATGCATGGCAAACGAGGACGCCCAGTCGTAGCTCCACACACAGGGTCGGCTCTCCTTGTAGTACCAGCGCGCTTCGAGTCTGGGACCTGGACCGCTGGAGTCCATCATGGGGATGCCCAGTGTGGTTATCCTGGAGACTACCTTTGCGATTTCCTCGAAGTGCACCCAGAGGATCGGACCCGACGCGAAATAGCTGGAATACTGACTCTGACCGGAAGCGGTGAACTCGCCGGGAATCCTGGTCCATTGCCCTTGCCCGTCGCCGACGTCCACCATGAAGCTGGCGCCATAGGACATCTCACCATTGGGCATGGCGATGGGACGGACAAATCTTCCCGAAATCGTGATCAGTTGCGAGCGCAGAGCGCACAGCTCGCCCTGGGTGATGGAATCGCCTGGTTGCTTCTTCGGGAAAGGCGGGGCCTGGCTGACAGCCGAACGGTTGTTGACCATCTCAACCAGTTGGTTGTACACGCCAATATAGGATTGCCGGTCCGCGGCGAAAAGCGGCGCGCCTGCCGCCAGCGCCAGCCAGAATGCCGCCATCGGCAACGCCATGACTTTGTCGCGGTTGGGTCCGTTCCGCATCATTCGAGTCATCCGCCTCTCAAAACATCGGCCCACAGCCCGCCGACACGGCCGGCGTAAAGCCGGCCCCACTTCAACGGCCGATACACCTCGAGCCCCGTGGCCCCCGTGGTATCCGCCGCGTTCCCCTTCGTCGGGTCCGTGCCCAGATTGCGTTCCTCGGCGTTCGTCAGCCCGTCGCCGTCGAAATCGCCCGCGCCGGTCTGCGCGAGATTCCCGAACCGGCACACTTCCCAATCGTCGGACAGACCATCCGCGTCGCTGTCCGCCGCGCTTGTGGGATTGGGGTCGTCACCATCCCGCGCGCCATCCCCGTCGCTATCGGCATGGGTCGGGTCCGTCCCGGCCTGGTACTCCTGCAGGTTGCTCAATCCGTCGCCGTCAAAGTCGCCGAAATCCGTCTGACTGAGGTCCCCGAAGTACTGCACTTCCCAATCGTTCGGCAGTCCGTCCGGCTCGTAGTCCCGCCGGGTGAGCGCGATGTCAATTCCGCCCGCCAAATTGGTCAAGAACAAGGGGTTCAACTGGTAGGTCCCCCAGACCTCCCCAACATCTAACGAGCCGTCCCCGTCGGAATCGAGCCACGCTTTCATCCAGTACTCCGCAAGAGTGGGCACATGAGCGATCGTGTAGGCGCCCGGCGAAACCAACTTGCCGGCCCAAATCGAGGTCCAGGCAGTGGACGAGGTGACTGCCACCACCCAGAAACTCCCGGTCTGAGCCCCGCCGTAGCTGATGGCGCCCGAGACGGACGCATGGAAAGATGCCGGATTGGTCGGGTTGGTTCCCCACTGGATTTCCTGCCCATCACCGTCGCCGTCCCCATCGTGCTCCGCGTCTCCCGCCGCGTAGAAGCCCGGACCCCGGCTCAACGATTCCGCGTCCGTCCACACGGTCCGGCGAATCGAAAGGTCCGCGTTCGTGGTCAGCACCAGAGACCAATCCGCCTTGACCAAGTCCGAACACCGGAACACATCCACCGTGTGCGTGAAGTCCTCCGGATAGCCCAGCACGAGTTCCACGGCCCGTCCCGCCGGCCCCGGCGGACCCAGTTGCCCGATACCCGTGAACTTCAAGGCGGTCAGCGCCGCGCCTCCATCCTGCGCCAAATTGCCCAGGTGCTCGTATTCCCAGCAGTCCGGCAACTTGTCCCCATCGCTGTCAATGATCGTGGGCGTGGCTGTGGGCTCGGCGCCGCCCGTACCCAACTGGCCCGAGTCGTTCGCGCCGCAGGTCCAGACCGTGATCCCGCTGCTCTGGAGGATGATGGTGTGCGCGTCGCCGGCGGCCACGCCCACCGCATGAGTCACCTCACCCGCTCCCACCTGGACCGGTCGCAACCGATCCCGGGTCGTTCCGTCGCCCAACTGGCCGTCGCCATTCTCGCCCCACGCCCAGACCATCCCGTCCGCCCCCAGTGCCACGCTGTGCGCGCGGCCCGCCGCAATCGCCACGACGTTCGTCAGCCACGCCACCGGCAACGGACGCGCCCGCGCCCGTCGAGTCCCATCGCCCAGTTGCCCTGCGTGGTTATTCCCCCAAGTCCATGCGGTCCCCTCATTGTCAAGGGCCAGCCAGTGCGTTTGACCGCAAGCCACCGCCTTCACGGCAGGAAGCCCCTCGACCCGCCTCGGCCGGCCGAAACCCAACCACGTCCACAGCGCCCCGTTCGTGCCTACCGCCAGGTTCCCTGTGTCCCCAGCCCAAATCGCCGCAATCCCCGACAGCCTACGCGCCTTCCGCGCACGGCCAGGCAACACCGCCAGCCATTGCCACACCTCGCCCACCTCGTCCAGCGCCAGCGAATGGAAACTTGCGCTGGAAACGCTTCGAACCCCGCTCAGCCCCGCGACCGGCAGGGGCATACCGTTCTGCCGCGCACCCCCCAGCCCGCCGGCCTGCCACACCCGGCCATCCTTGCCCAGGAACAGACTGAAGTTGCGCCCCGCGCTCACGGCAGCCACATCGCGGATGGCGGCAGAGCGCGCGCTGCTGGCGCTGTTGGCGATCTTCGCGTGCCTGTCGTTCCGCGACGCCTGGCGCTTCAAGCGAACCCGCAATCCGGATGACATCATCCTCCGGCTTCCCGGCGCTCTTCGGGACCGGATTCGCGGCATCGTGAAGAGAGGCATTGGATTCAGGAGCGTGGCCCTGGGCGGCGCGGCCGTGGGCGCCGCCGCGACGGCGCTGGAAAGCGCATGCACCGGGCAAGTCCTGGTTCCGACGCTGGCGCTGATCATTCGCGGCGGCCGTTCCGTCCGGCACGAGCTGAGCCTGCTCATGGCATACAACGCCATGTTCGTGGTTCCGTTGGTGATTGCGTTCGTCCTGGTTCACGGGGGGCTTCGCGCCGAGGCGCTGGCGCGCTGGAGCCGCAACAACGTGGCACTCAGCAAGACGCTCCTTGGGATTCTGTTCCTGGCTCTGGCGGCGGCCATGCTCGCGCTGCGGTAGCCCGCATATTTCACACTCCCGAGGCGCTTTCAAAAGTCCGGAAATGGCTCCGAGGCTTTCCCGTGTGAAATATCCGGGGTAGAGAGCGCCTTTCCGTGTCTCAGGGCGCCGAGATTGCCATCCGGAAGGGGATCACGATGCGCTCCATGCCCGGCACGTCGGTTCGCGCGATAATGGCCGCGTTGGTCAGGCCCGGTCCCGGGACGAACGGGCCCACGCGAATGCGCGTCCAGGCGGGCTTGGCGGTCTGCACGTTCGCCGGAACGGCAGGCGAGGACGACTCGACGGCCACGACCCGGAACTCCTTGGCCTGGGGCGACCGGATGACGACATAGCGGGTCTGCGACTGCGTCTCCGCGTCTTTGCCAAGTGTCATGACAATCTGCGCAGGCAGGACCGCCAGATCGGACTGAATGAAGGCGGAAACCGGGATTGTCAGGTTCCGGCTTCGGGGATGGTCCGTGGCCATCTTGATCGCGCCATAGTACGATCCTGTCACCTGGTTTGTGGCTACATGGATGGCGACGGTGTACGACTGGCCGGCGCTGTTGGTTGTAACGGAGGCCGAAAAAGAGGGACTGGACGACTGAACCTCTGTGATCTGAAAGGGAGCGGCGAACTTGTTGACAACGGCGACTGTCGCCTCCGGCGGTCTCTCGCCGGAACGCCATTGAAGCAAAACCGTGTGGGGCTTGATCTCGATCTCAGACACGGCTGTTCCGGTGACTCGCAACTGGAAAACCGGATGCGAAGAATCGTTGGAGTGCACGTAGATGCTGCTGCGCTTGGCGCCGGCGAACCCCTTGATGCAGACGCGCGCCTTGAGCGTAGCGTTGGCGCCCGGGGCGATGGTGTTCGTGCTCAGTTCCGTTTTCGAACATCCGCAGCCCGTCCTGACCCGCGCGACGACCAGCGGCTCTGTTCCCTCATTCCGCAGCAGGAAGACGTGATCCAGGTCGCTCGTGTTGTTATGCTCTCCGAAATCGTGGATAGGCTGATCGCACGCCAGCGCCGGGCCGTTCGTCTGGCCCGGGCAGGCTCCGGCGCCGCAGGCGAACATCATGGCCAGCGCCAGAATACGCCGGGGTTTCGCCGGATGACGGTCCAGCCCGGCGGTCTCCTGTTGGTTTCGTCGGCTCATCGCAGAAAACGGTATCCGGAGTGGGTGAGCAAATCAACCTGGGAACGGATATTCCAGCGCCGGGCCTTGTAGGAGGAGCGGATCATGATCATGGCCTCGGCTGTGTCTTCATGCCGGAAGATGCCCGGTCCCTTGGCCCCGGTCGCGTTCATGAGTTTCGACGGGGGCGCGTTCGGCGCGGAAGCCATGAGCTTGCCGAAGGGCTGGAGTCGAAGCCCGAAGGGAGCATGTTTCACACGGGAGCGGGAAACATGCGGGTTAGCGCTTGGAGAATTGGAAGCGCTTGCGGGCGCCGGGCTGACCGCTCTTCTTCCGCTCTTTCATGCGGGAGTCGCGGGTCAGGCAGCCGCTGTTCTTCAGCACTTCGCGCAGGGACTTGTCGGCCATGACCAGCGCCCTGGCCAGGCCATGGCGGAGGGCGCCGGCCTGTCCGGTTATGCCGCCGCCGGACAACCGCGCCGTGACATCAAGCTTGCCGATCATGTTGGTCAGCTTCATCGGCTGTTCGATGTAATTGAGAACGGCTTCGCTGGGAAAGTAATCTTTGATTCCTCGACAGTTGACCACCCACTTTCCGGAACCGGTGGTCAGCCGGACGCGAGCCACGGCCGTCTTGCGGCGGCCGGTGGCGCTGACTTCGGGCATGTTGTCCTCAACCACATTGATCTCCCCGGGCCCGACGCCGGGCCCGATATGCCGCATTCTTATTTCACGACGACAGGCTGCGGATTCTGGGCCTTGTGCGGGTGGTCGTCGCCGGCATATATCTTGAGCCGCCGCATCAGGGCCCGACGCATGTGATTGCCCGGCAGCATGCCATGCACGGCTTGCCAAATCATTCGATCCGGATGCCGCGCCCGCACCACGCCTGCCGGCGTCTCCTTCAACCCGCCGGGCCAGCGGCTGTAGCTCCGATAGATTTTCTTCTCTTCCTTCTTGCCCGACAGGCGGACCTTCTCCGCATTTGTGACCACTACGATGTCGCCGGTGTCCACGTGGGGCGTGTAGGTGGGACGATCCCGGCCGCGCAGCAGGTTGGCGGCCCGGACCGCGAGCTTGCCCAGCACAACGCCATTGGCGTCAATCAGGCGCCACGCGCGTTTTTCACCCGGATCGCCGGCGATAAACGATTTCACAACGCGTTCCTCCGAATAGACAAGAACGGCGGACAGTAGCGGAACCCGCTGCGCCCTGTCAACCCCATTATCCCAGATATTGCAGTTGACTTGCGTTTTAGAGAGCAAGTGCTTCACTGTGCTCTTGTTGCAACAAAAGAAAGGAGCACGAAAAAGTGAAG
>JASEHE010000056.1 GCA_030018915.1 Verrucomicrobiota bacterium | reverse complement strand
CATTCGTGGAGATTATGCCCTATCAGCTTTTACAGGAAAATCCGGACTTGACCCTGCCTGTGCGTGCCGCACGCAGACAGGCCACGGAGCAGGCGGGTCGCGATCGCTTCGTTGGCATTGATGTCGTTCACCGCTCTGCTCCTCTCTCGTTCGTCTCGCGCACAACCATGGGCCTCGTCGCGTCCGGATGATACATGGCGTTCGATTCCGCCTGGAATTGCCGCGATGCCTCGCGAAGATACTCTATCAACCGGTCGGGAGAAAAACCGCGCGTTTCCCGCGCGATGCGCGCCTGCACCCGGTCCTTCACCTCGACGCAACGAATCGCTTCCGCCTTTGAAAACCGGCTCCAGAATGCCTTATTCATCAAAACTCACCTCCTTTGGGCTGATGATGGTCAGAACGCCATAGCCATTCAAGAGGTTGACCTGATTGTACCCCTTGATCTTGTCCAACTTGACGATATGCCGGAAGTTCCAGGACACGATGGCATCCGCCCGCGCGACGGTCGCGGCAGCCACATGCCGGCAGTCTTCCAGCCAGGCTTCAGGCACAACGCCCCGCGCCAGGTATTCCCTGGCCAGCGCCTCGATCTCGGACGTGAAAGCGATGCGCTCGCGCGCGGCGTCCGGCAGTTCGGCGAACAACCGTCGCACCGGTTCGGGCGCGCCCAGCAATTCGGCCTCCAACGCCTCGGTGAAAAGCAGTCGCGCTTTCCCGTCAAACACAGCTTCGATGACTCGCCGCGAATCCCCGGCGAATTCGGCGTCGAAGCAACCGCCGATCACGGATGTGTCAAGGTACAACCTCCATACACGGTTTGTCATAGCATCTTCCTTTCGTCGGGTCGAATCATCAGTCTGGACGCCGCGCCGCCGACCTTCCATCCGAGTTTCTTCAAGTCCTCGATGACCCGAAGGTCGGCCTGCCTGCCGCAGCCGCCACGGCGCAGGCAGGTCGCGGTCGCTTCGTTGGCGTTGATGCCGGGCAGCGGCATATTCACTTCTCCCAAATTGAGTCCGCCGCACCGGTAATCTCGGCCTGCAATTCCTTTGCTCGATTATCGAGACCGCGGAGTTCCAGAATGCGCCCGAGAAGTGGCACCCGATCATCTGCCGGGGGTATGGGCACGGTCATATTCAGAAAGAGGTCTGGATCGATTCGTCGCCTACCGCTTGCGCCGGACACCTGATCCGACATGGGCAGATAGAACTGAGGAGACGTCAAGAGCGCTAGGAGAAGTTCGGGCGGGCACTTGCCTGCACAAACCTCAAATGTAGGGAATTCAGACGTGACAATAGCGGAGTCCAACTCGGCTGGGATGATTCCGAAGGCGCCATTGCGCACGTCAATTTTCGAAAAGACGAGGTCGCCTTGCTTCACTTCATGCCGTGAGGCACCCTTCAGGTCCCCTCCAAGCATCTCACCGCGCACATCAATTCCCTTCCCATACAACCGTACCGTTACCAATCGGTACAGTCGGTCGGGCTGGAGAGACACTCTTCTTGATACCGTCCGGAGCAAGTCTCCCAGTCGCACGCGAGGGTAGCGCGCGCCGCTCTCGATGATCTTGCGGAGCGTGGAAAGTTGGTCGTGCTTCGCCAGTTCCTCGACCGGGTAGGCCATGAGGTACTGCCGGGCGATGTCGAACTCAAGAGAGTCCTGAACGTCCAGCATGGCAAGGGCGGAATGCGCCTTTCCCGGCGGGCAGTCCTTGAGCGCGGCATAGCGGGCATCCAAAGAGTGGCACGGGCTTCCAGCCCGTGATTTCGCAGGTGGGACGCCTGCGCCACTTTTCACGGGCGGGACGCCCGTGCCACTTTGCTTGAAGACGGCGGTCAATTCCGGGTGTGCCTTGGGGCCGGGCCACTTCCCGTCGCGGCGGATCGCTTCCGTCACGTAGCCGTAGGAATCGAACCCGAAACCCGCCGTGCCGCAAGCGGGATCGAAGATGCTGTCGTCGAAGGTCGGGGCAATCATGGCAACCATGAACTGCCGAATGTGGTCGGGCGTCCTGTGTAGCCCCATGTCCTTCGTGCCGCCGGTTTCCGAGAGCGCCGATTCGATGGCGTCGCCGAGAAGATCGGTCTTCGATAGACGGTCTTCGTCAATCTCGCCGATGAGGGCGAGAACCTCCTGAAGGTTCCCGCTCTTGACGTTGTTCGTGAAGTTGGAGTTCTTGAAGACCTCCTCGATCAAGACGAGTTGGTCTTGAACCTTCTGCCCCAGGTTGGTCTTGTAGACCTTCCGGGCCTGCGAAAGGATGCTCGCGTAGAAGGGGAAGAGCCGCTCGTTCAGCGCCGGCAACAGGCGTTCGTTGCCGACGGTGTAGAGGGCGGAGAACAGGAGCTTGTCGTTCGGTGCTTTGAACAGGTCGCGGAGTTGCTTGAAGTCCGGGTCCTGCTTCAGCTTCACCTCAAAAATGCGGAGCAACAGCAGTTCGATGATGTACTCGACGCGCTGAACCGGCGTCCCCGCCGGACGAAGCTTCTTGTGGAGCTTCTTCAGGATATTGTTCGTGTCGCTGTCCGCGTAGTGTACCGTCGAGCGTCCCATGATCTTCTCAACCTTCCGCGTCTTCGGTGTCTTCCTGCGCAACTTTTCCGGCTTGAACCCACTCGTCAACCTGCGAAGCCTTGAACTTCCAGAGTCGTCCGACCTTGTGGGCCGGGAGCTTCTTCCGCTCGATCCACTTGTAAACCGTGTCCGGGTTCACGCCGAGATGCGCGGCGATCTCGTCAACCGACAACCAGCGTTCTCGTTGCATGGTCATGTTTGTCGCTCCGCGTCGGGTCCGCCCGGCACATGGGTTGAAAGCGGGATACACCGTAGCAGAACCTGTCCACGGGGGCCAGCGGAAACCGGTCAGGACAGGTCCAAACATGTTCGCAAGCGCCCCACTTCCTTTCCGGCGCTTGCGGGCATGTTTCTACCGCATCCAGTGAACGGAGCGCAAATACAACAAAGTAGGACGCCCATGACACAACGCGTATTGTTCCTCCTTCAAGACGGGGACGGCGGGAGTTCGCCGCGGTCAGACGGGATGGAGTCCCTCGGTCAGTGAGAAAACGGGGAGAAGAACGGCCAGTGCGATGAGCAGGACAAACCCGCCCACCAGCAGGATCAACAGCAGCGGAACTACGGCCAGCAGGCGCGCCACGTACCGGTCGAATTGGCTCTGACATCGCGAGGCTGCATGTTCGAGAAGCGCCGCCAGATTCCCGCCGGCCTCGCCGGTGCGAATCCACGGGGAGAGTGGCGCGGCCAGCGGCGGCATCCGTTCTACCGCATCGGAGAGTTTCTCGCCGTGTCGGATTGATTCGACTTCTATCGCGGCGAGGCGCGTCAGCCACGGGCTGCCGGTTGCCTGCGCAGCCAGGGGCAGCCCCTCGATCGCGGACACGCCGCTCTTCAGAAGTGTGGCCAGCGTTTCGGCAAACCGGAGCCCGGCCAGCAGAACGTAGCCGCGTCCCAGGCCAGGAACTCGGAACAGCCTGGCGTCCCATCGCTCGCGGGCGGCTTTGTCTCGCCGCGCTCTTCGCCAGGCGAGCGCCACACTACCAGCCAGCGCGGTCAACGCCACCAAGACAACCCAGTGCGTGGCAAAGCGGCCAACGCGCATTATGAGCTGAGTGAGCGCGGGCAGGTCGGTTTCGGCGACCGACAAGGCGCGCGTCAGCATCGGGACGAACACCCCTAGCATCACGATGGCCGAGAGCGCGCCCAGGCCCACCACGCATGCCGGATAGATGAAGGCAGTATGGATGCTCGCGCGCAATTTCTCCTGTTCCTCCAGAAAGGCGCTCAGTCTTTCGAGCATAGTTTCCATTGTGGCGGATCGTTCGGCCGCGGCGATCATGGCGCGTTCCAGCGCGGGAAGAGCCGGGCAGGCTTGAGACATGGCTTCATCGAGCGAACGGCCATGCGCCACGGCTTCTCGCAGACTGCCCAGCAGAATCCGGGCCTGGGAAAGCGGATGGGAATGGATCAGTGTGTCCATGGCCTGCACCATGGGGAAACCAGCCCGAAGCAAAGCGCTCAACTCACGGTACACCACGGCCCTGACGTCGGTCGAGAAGCGGAGCCGGCGCCGGCTGGGGTTGACGCGCCGGGCCAAAACGCCTCCGGCGGCCAGTCGTTCCCTCGCTTCTTTCAGACTCCCCGCTTCGATGACGCCGCTGGAGGCGCGTCCCCGCGGGTCAAAGCCGCAGTACTCGAACGTGCTCATGGCTCGTATCCTGCAAGGCGCAAAGCAGATGAAAGCATGCTATCGGTTTCGACGGCCAACTTCTTGTTTTTGCGCGAAATTTTTGCGCCTTTTTGAAAGAGGCTCGCCCAATGGGACAAACTTTACCCCAGCGCGCTTTGCACTTCGGCCGGACTGGTCGTGCCGTCGAGGATTTTGTCCATCCCGTCCGCCATGAGGCCGCGCATGCCTCGTTTTTCCGCGAATTGGCGGAGTTCATCGCCGCCCGGCCGGCTGGAGCGGATGAAATCCCGCGCCTCGCGGTCCACGACCATCAGCTCGAACAGGCCCACCCGGCCTCGATAGCCTTCGAGGCATTCCGGGCATCCTGCGGGGTGATAGACATCCCGGCCGGTCAGGCGCCGGCCCAGCGGCCCGAGCCAGGCAGCTTCCGCCTCGGATAACGACTGGGCGCGCCGGCAGACGCGGCACAGCCGCCGGACCAGGCGTTGTGCCAGTGCGGCGCGCAGGCACGCGGCCACCAGATAACTCTCGATTCCCATATCGGTCAATCGCAGAACAACGGCCGGCGCATCGTTTGTGTGCAGAGTCGTGAACACCAGATGCCCGGTCAGCGAAGCCCGAACGGCGATTTCCGCCGTTTCGAGGTCCCGTGTTTCGCCCACCAGAACGACGTCCGGGTCCTGCCGCAGTATGTGACGGAGGCCGGTGGCGAACGTAAGGCCGATCTTGGGCTTGACCTGGATCTGCCCGATGTCCGCAATCTGGTATTCGATCGGGTCCTCGATGGTTATGATGTTTTTTCGGGAGGAGTCCAATTGCGAGAGCGCCGCATAGAGCGTGGTGGTTTTGCCCGAGCCTGTGGGGCCGCAAACCACGACCATGCCGTTGGGCAGAGCGAGCAGCGCTCGGGTGGATTCCAAGGTGTCGGCGCCCAGCCCGAGCACATTCAAAGGGAGCAACGCCGAGTCGCGATCGAGAATCCGGAGCGCCACCCGCTCTCCTTCGGCTACCGGCGCCGTGGCCACGCGAATATCAATTTCGCGCTCGCCCACTCTGACCCGGGCCATCCCATCCTGGGGAAGCCGCCGTTCCGCGATGTCCAGCCGGGCCATGACCTTCAACCGGGAAACCAGCGCGCTCTCGAGGCTCTTCGGCGGCGAGGTTTGTTCGTAGAGAATCCCGTCCACGCGATAGCGGACGCGCAGCCGGCTCTCGAACGGTTCGAAGTGAATGTCGGACGCTCCTTTCTTCACCGCCTCGAGAAGGATCAGGTTGATGAGCTGCGTCACCGGCGCGTGCTCAGCCACCGCCAGGAGGTCCTCGGCCCGGCTTCCCGGCGCGTCAATCGGTGCGCCGGTCTTCCGGTCCAGCCCCTGCAGGAACTCCATCGGCGAGTCCTTCTTGCTGTAGTAGCAGCGTTCAATGCTCTTAAGAACAAGCCGGGGCGCTGCCAGAACCGGCTCGATGTCATGTCCGATCAGGAGGGCCAGGCACTGCTGTTCGCCGAGTTTGTCCGGATTCGCGGTAAGCGCGCAGACTTGCTCCCCGAGCCGCACCGGCAGCATGAGGTTGGAGCGCGCCCAGTCCACGGGAACGCGCGCGACCAGCGAGGGGTCCAGCGCGCCGTCCGGGACTGCCGTCAGAAAGCGAAGACCGTATTCGACGGCGCGCCGCTCGACGGCCTGCTGTTCCGCGTCGTCGTTGATGGAATCCGGGGCGGACATTGTTGAAAGTCCCTTGCGTTGGCCGGCCGGCCGACGGCGGCCGGTTCGGGCAGTTTAGCCCGCATATTTCACGCTCCCGCGCGAAATATCCGGGTTAGAGCTTGGTTTTCGTTCGCCAGTCTTCCCCGACGCGTTCGGCGGCCGCCGTATCGCTCACCACGCGCGGGGTAACCAAGATCAGGATGTTGGTCTTCTGGCTGATCTCGACCGTATGGCGGAACAAGAGGCCGATCAGCGGGATCGAGCCGAGGATCGGAAACCGCTTGACCGATTCGGAGCGGTCGTCGCGCGTCAGCCCGGCAATGACGATGACCTTGCCGTCCGGCACTGCCACTGTGGTGAGAACTTCCCGCCGCGCGATCGTCGGCGCAAACGGCGTAGCGGCCGGGCCCGGGTCTATCACCGCCTCGATGCTTGTATTGAGCGTCATCTGGACTTCGCCGTCGGGGACAATATGAGGCGTCATCTTCAGCTTCACTCCGACGTCCATCCGCTCGATGTTCTGGATGACGTCGCGCGCAGTTCCGGAGCCGCCCTGGATTGTGGATTTCAGGATTGGAATCTGCTCGACGACATTGATGGAAGCCTCCCGATTGTTTTGGGTCTGCAGCGAGGTCTCGGATCGAATCTTGATCTGGCCGGTCTTGCGCAAGGCGTCTATGTTGATCGCCACCGGATAGCTGGCGACCATTTTACCTGACGCGTCCACGCGCTCTCCGCGCGCCACTCCGAGTGTGATGCCGTTGGGAAAGACGCCCTTTTGGATGGCGTTCATCAGGCTGTCCGCGTTCTGGCCCAGCGCGCTGCCCCCTTGCACCACGGTCGAGCCGGCCTTAGCCGGCATGTCCAGGGCCACAAACTCCACGCCCAGTTTCAGGTCGTCGTTTACCGTGTGCTCGACGATTACGACTTCGATGTGCACCTGTTCCGGGGCAACATCAATCTGATCAACCAGTCTGCGAACCACATCGAAGTCCGATGGGGTCGCGTCCACGAGCAGCGCGTTGCTGCCCGCGCTGGGCTCGATGGCGATCCGGTCGGACCGGCCGCCTCCCGGCTTGTCATTGGCCGGGGTTCTGCCCAGAAGGTTGTTGAGGCTTTTAGCCGCGTCCTCGGCGGAGATGTATCGCAGGAAAATCGCGTTGAGCCGGCCACGGCCGAGCGGGGGCTCGAGGTCCATCTTGGCGATCAGGCTTTTCAACGAGGCGAGCTGGGCGGGCGTTCCAACCAGGATCAGGCTGTTGGAGTGAGGGGCGGGGACAACCGTGGCGTTGCGGCGGCCGGAAACGCTGTCGCCCGCCTGCGGCAGCCGGCTCCGGAGCTGTTCGGCGCGGGTTTCGCTCTCGGCAATCGCCAGATTGAGCTGCCGAGCCAGGTCTTCCGCGCCGGCATGACTGAGAGCAACGACCTCGGTGACCTTTGCCAGCCCCGGCCGGTCAATCTGGGCAAGCAGTTTCTCGATCCGCCGGATATTGGCGATCGTATCGGTCACGATCAGATGGTTGGTTTCCCGCACTGCAATGACGGCGCCCGGTTTCGAGCCAGGCGCGGAATCCAGCATCCCTCTGCGTATGTCATCGGCCGAAACATGTTCGAGCAGAAACACCTTGGTCACGAGACCTTCGTCCGGATGAGGCTCTCCTACCCCAACCACGGGCGCCACTGGGACGCTTTTCTCGGGCAGAGCCACCACCCGATAGATGTCGCCCTCGCGGACGACCGAGCAGCCGGCAGACTCGAGTATCGAGACGAAAAGCGGGAAGGCGTCTTTCTTCCGGACTTTGGGCGAGACCACGGTCACCTTGCCCTTGACGTTGTCGTCAATCACGAACTTGTGGCCGAGGCTGCCGCCGATCATCTTGACAAAGGTGCGAACGTCCACCTGATCGCAAGCGAACACCAGGGACGGCTCCTCGAACGCGTTCGCTATCCGTTCGGCCTCGGTCTCGGCTCGCGATTTCTTGGGCGGTGCCTGTTGACCGTGGAGAAGCGCCGGAATCGCCCAACCCAGCAAGATGAGGACGAATGCGACCACGATCCGGAGCGGCCGGCGTCTGGTTTCGCATTCCGATCGGCGATAGGCAATAACGTCACGCTTCATGGGGATTTCAAACTTGCGCTTGCAACCGTTCGCGGGGTAACTGCTCCGGCTGTATGGTCGTGTTCCGTTGCTTCGTCTCCGTGGCCCCCTGCGGTATGCGAGCGCGCGATTCCGCGCTCCGAACTCTCGATGAAACGGACAAGCGCGGCAATCTCCGCGCCGAGCGGAAGTTCCGCGCGAATCCGCTGGACCGCCTGCGTGGTGTTCAATCCCGCGCGATAGAGGATGCGATAGGCTTTCTTGAGCAGGGCCCGCGTCTCGGCCGGGACTTTGCGGCGCTCCAAGGCAACATGGTTCAGCCCGCGCGCGGTCGCGGGATTGCCCTCGATCAGCATGAACGGCGGGCAGTCCCGCGTCACCTTGCTCATCCCGCCGATGATGGTCATCCGGCCGATCGTAACGAACTGGTGGATGCCGCACATGCCGCCGAGCACCGCGTGGTCCTGGATCATCACTCGGCCGGCCAGCGACGCGTTGTTGGCCATGATGACCTCGTCGCCCACCACGCAGCCGTGCGCAATATGCGCGTAGGCCATGATGAGGCAGCGCGACCCGACCTTCGTCGTCTCGCCTTCCTCCGTCCCTGAGTTCACGGTGACGCATTCGCGGATTGTGGTGTCGTCGCCGATCTCGACAAACGTCGCGCCGCCCCGGTACTTCAAGTCCTGCGTCTGCGCGCCGAGACTGGCGAACGGAAAAATCGCGCAGGATCGCCCGATCGTAATATGTCCCTCGATCACCGCGTGCGACATGACGCGGGCGCCCGCCCCAATGCGCGCGTGAGGGCCGATCACCGTGTAGGGCCCGATCTGCGCATCGTCCCCGATTTCAGCGCCAGGCGCGACGACGGCGGTGGGATGAACGACGGTCATGGCGCGACTTTCTGGTCAGACAACATGCACATCAGCTCGGCTTCCGAGACTCGGACGCCTTCGACTAGAATCCGCGCGCGGAACCGGGCGACCTTGCCCCGGATTTGCGCGATCTCGACTTCGATGCGCATCTGGTCGCCGGGCTTCACGAGTTTGCGGAACCTGGCCTTGTCTATCGCCATGAAGAACGGCAAGCCCGGCGCGCCGCTGGCGATCCGCATGATCAAGACGCCGCCCGCCTGGGCCATGGCCTCGAGCTGCAGGACGCCCGGCATGATGGGCGCGCCGGGGAAATGCCCCTGGAAAAACGGCTCATTGGCCGACACGTTCTTGATAGCCACGATCCGCGTCCGGTCGTCGCATTCGACAACCCGGTCAATCAGCAGCATCGGATAGCGATGCGGCAGCAGCTTTATGATCTCGTCGGCGGTCAGGGTAGCCATGCCGAATCCTTTCACTTCCTGTTCCCGCGCTTCTCTAGCAAAAGCGACGGCGAATTGAAACACGAAAAACCGCCAGGCCCCGGGCCGGGGCTCTGAATCGCCGTCTCCACGCCTGAGACGTGGCCGCCCAGCAGCATCCCGTTCAATCCGATCTTCATGGGCCCAGCCGTGTTCGTGTTCACTTCAGGAAGTATCGAGCGTCAAGGGACGAGCATGAGAATTGCCGGCTACTTCTCCACGGGGATCACGATGCCCCGCATGATGATCTTCTGGCAGAACGCGAAGATGACGAACGTCGGGATTGCCGCGACGATCAGCGAGGCGTACATGACCGCTTGCCCGCTGCGCTGGTGAAGCTGGTACAGCCATACCATAAGCGTCCACATCTGCTGGTCCTGGCAGATAAGCAACGCGAACATGAAGTTCGCGTAGGCGACCGTGAACGCCTGCAGGGCAATCACTGAAAGGATCGGTTTCGACAGGCTCATCGTGATCCGCCAAAACATCGTCCACTCGTCGGCGCCGTCTATTTCGGCGCTTTCGTACAGCTCGCGTGGCAGGGAGTCGAAGAAACCCTTCAGCAGAAAGATGGCATATCCGTTTGCGAGGCCAGGCAGGAGCAGGGCGGCAAAGGTGTTGAGCAGCTTCATTTCCCGGAGCATGAGGAACACGGGAATCTGGGTCACCATCGGCGGGAAGGCCATTGTCAGCATAAGGAACAGCAGGACGCGATAGGTGGACGGCATGCGGTAGCGGCTCAGCGCATAGGCGGCAAGCGGATTGACGATCAGCGCCAGCAGCACGGCCAGGCCGCAGTAGATAGCCGTATTGGCTATGCCGCGGCCGTGGAAGAACAGGTAGTCGAGGACAGCGCGGTAGTTGCGGGTCGCGAACTCCAGCCGCCGGCCAGCGCGATCCTCGAGAAACGCGAGGTAGTGAACTTCCTTCTGCGGCGGCAGCACGTCGGCGAACCCGTTGAACGCCGTGCCCAGCGCGAGGTTCATGTTGCCGGCGGCGCGGTATTTCTTTTCCAGGAAGTCCCGGAAGAGCCATTCCACACTCCAGATGCGCAGGTGGTCCGCCGGGGCTTGATGTGAACGACCGGTGTCGGGGTCCGTCCACCCGGCGACAAACAGTTCCCAGTCGGCAAGCGCCTGGCCGCCGGACGGCGGCGTCCCAGTGAAAACGACCTCCTCGAACGAAGTCCACCCCGCGCGGTGATTCCGGTTGAGGATTGCCACAATTCCGTGCTTCGCCCGCAGGTAGTCCCGGTAGAGCGGCGCGGCGGCGGGGTCCAGGCGAATCCACGACAGGTTCAGCGCATGGCGCGCAAACGCCTCCCAGTCCCGGGCCTCGGGCGCGCCTGCCGGCGGCCTGCGCCGGGGCAGGCGAATCTCGGCGTAGGACCGGAACGCGGTTCCGTGCGCCTCGTTGTACTTCTCAATGTCCCGACCGTATTGGGCCTTCAGCCAGCGATTCTTATAGAACCCTTCCACACACAGATAGTAGACGTTGCCCGGCGGCTGCGCGGCTTTGAACCGGTCGAACTCCCGCGCAAAGCCGGACTCGACCGGCCGGATAAACCGCGGGAGGCAATCGGACGCCAGCACGAGCGAACGGTCGCCGGCGGTGGCGTCGAAGAACCAGTTCCAACTCGAGAACTGCGTGCCCAACGCCCGGTTGGCCGCTCCAATGTCGCCGTTGAACCGCTCCGCCACGGCACCGCGGAATCGTCGTTGCGCGCCTGGAATGGTCCGGGAAACGGGCGCGTCCATGTGCCCGCAGCTCGACGCCTGCGGCGGCAGGCCGGCCTGCGCCGTGAAATCCTGCCACTCGGCGACCAGCGCCCGGCGGACGCGCTCCGGCGGCGCGACCTGATCGAACGACGCCTCGTCGCTGTCGTAGGTTTCCCGCATGGCGACCAGCGATTCGTTGAACAGCGCCTCGATGTGCTTGCGGTACAGGGCAGGTTCGTCGAGCAGGAAGCGCGGGACCGGCCTGAACTCCCCGGCGTCCACTCCGCTGCCCGTGCTGCCCGCAAGCATAAGGAGGAATGGATACACCATGGTCGCGGCGCCAAGGATCAGGAGCGCGTAGATCGCGGCCATGAGAGCCCGAATCTTCGGATGTCGCCGTCCGATACGCGATATGATCGGCATTGAGGCCTTGTTCGCCCGGTTAGTGTTTGTCGTCTGTTGTTCGGAATTCCAGCCGCGAGAGCAACTGAAGCTGGTTGACCGTGAAGCCGATGAGCAGGAATCCCAGAATCCACGCCATGGCCGTCGCCGGGCCAAATCGCAGGTTGACGAACGCCTGGTGAAAGATGTGCAAGCCCGCCACTTCGGTGTTGGCGGCGCCGTCGGTCATGGCGAGGATGTTGGCTGCGGCGTTCCACGACGCGATGAACACGCCGACGAAATTAATCAGCAACAGCGGCTTGAGCGCCGGGAAGACGACGAAGAGCAGCTTGTCCACGAAGCCCGCGCCGTCCATGTCCGCCACCTCGTACAGGTCGTCGGGAATGCTCTTGAGCGCGGCGAGGTAGATCAGGCAGCCGGGTCCGATGCTCGCCCAGGCCATTGGCAGCGCGCAGCAGAGCATGGCGGTGTTGGCGTCGTCGAGCCATCGGTAAGGCTCGGGCCGGGCGAGGAACAGCCGATGCAAGAGCGATGCGCTGGGCTGCTTCAGAATCGGCCACGCCACGGCGGCCAGGGTGTAGGCAACGGCCAGGCCGGCCCCGGCAAAGAGCAGCGCGCCCGGCCGCTTGCCGTGCCGCAGCAGCCGGACGGCGAAGGCAACGGCCACGAGCAGCAGCAGCGCGGCTGCCGCGATATAGCCGGCCGCGGGCACGCGCATAACCACCGCGTTCAGCGCGCCCTGTTCGGTTTTGTCATACCTGAATCTTGCACGGATTTCCCCTTTTGAGGGACTTTTCACTCCATCTCACACGGCCTGATTTTCCCGAGCC